>JAJYDQ010000064.1 GCA_021777225.1 Deltaproteobacteria bacterium | reverse complement strand
CGTTGTCAGAATAACTTTTCTTGCCACTAATTCTCCCGAAATCCATATCCACACATCCCTGCGATAATTATTTTGCGGGCTAACTATATAGGGTATAGTTAAATTGTGTCTACAATATTGTTATGAAATCAGCATGCGGGTGTTCAGTAATGAAAATTCTGATACCAGGCGGAAGTGGATTCGTGGGATCTAATCTCACGAAACTTCTTGTCAATAAGGGGCACGAGGTTACAGTAATGTCCCGCAGTCCCAAAAAGCAAAACTTAAACGGGTTAGAGTAGTAATTGCAAGGCTTGGTATCGTCTTGGGAAGAGACTGTGGAGCGTTGGATGAAATGCTGCGACCATTTCGCTATTTTGTCGGAGGGCGCTTAGGTAATCGTTTACAATGGTTCCCGTGGATCCATATTTCGGATTTGTGTCAAGCGATATTGTTCGTCATAGAAAAATCAACTTTAGAATGGCATGTAAACCGCGTCGCTCCAAACCCGGTCAGGAATGTTGACCTTGCCTGAGCCATTGGGAAAGCCCCGAAAAGGCCATGGTTTGTGCCGGCCCCCGCATTCATGATCAGATTGATCCTTGGAGAGTTCGGATCAGTAACCCTGGAAGGTCAAAGAGCGTTACCCAAAGCGCCAAGCATAGCTATCCATAATCAGACAATTTCAATCAAGGCAAGACCTGGTCTTTTCTTAGACCAAAGAAAACGAACGCCCAAGCCAGGTTCAAAAGAAGTCACGGCATAGACGCCCAGCGAACCTCGCTGTTCAATTTGTTTTAAAGGATCAAAACATATCCCACAGAACACGCTTCGCGGCCAGGTATCCGCACATCCCATGCACACCTCCACCGGGTGGCATGGATGACGAACAAATATAAATGCCTTTTGCAGGTGTGGTGTAAGGCCGCCATCTGCCCAAAGGCCGAACAAAGAGATCGGCCAAACCCGGCGATCCACCAATAATGTCACCACCAACATAATTAGGGTTGTAGGCTTCCATATCCTTTGGAAACATTGCATGCCTGGCGACAATATTGTCCCGGAACCCCGGAGCGAACCGTTCAAGTTGTGATTCGACCCGATCGGTCATGTCAATTTCACACGCGTTCGGAACATGACAATATCCCCATGCGGTGTGCATGCCTTCCGGGGCCCTCGAATGATCAAAAAGGCTGGGTTGAGCAAAAAACACGAAAGGCTTTTGAGGCGCAACGCCTTGCCAGACACTGCTTTCAGCCTCGGCTATTTCTTCGAGTTCTCCACCAATATGCGCCGTAGCCGCTTCAAGACATCTTTCATCCAACCAGGGCGTCGGTCCTTTTAAGGCCCAATCTATCTTGAACACGCCTGGTCCATACTTGTGCTTCTCAAGGTTTTTACAATAAAAATCAGGGAATTTGGTACCCGCTATATGCAACAGGCGCCTGGGAGTAACATCAAACAGAATTGCTTTGCATTTTGGAAGATCATCAACTGAAGTTACATTTGAACTCAACCTGATAGCGCCGCCTAATGATTCGAGATAAGATCCAAGCGCATTAGCAATTGCCTGAGATCCTCCTTTTGCGATTGGCCATCCCACAGCGTGCCCTAGACTCGGGAGCATCAATCCAAACGCTGCGCTCGACAATCGATTCAAAGGAAGGATTGAATGCGCCGCATTACCCGCAAATAGGGCTCTGGCTCTTTTATCCCTGAAAAGGCTATTGGCCACACCGACAGCGGAACGTATGGCCAGCTTTCCGAATTTCATCATTAGCCAGGGATGCTTTGGCGCGCCCAATGGTTTCAGGAGTTCTTCAGTCAGATTTTTCCAGTGCCGAACACAATAACCAATAGTATTTTTATAGCTTGCGGAGTCTATCCCCAGATTTTGTGACGTGAACTCAACTGATCGATAAAGCATGATGGCATTCTGTCCATCCATGGGATGCGCTAACGGGGCGGGAGAATGTATCCATTCGAGCCCGAATCGTGATAAATCGAGAGCCCGGAAAAATGGTGAAGCCAGAGCCAGAGGATGTATCGCTGAACACACATCGTGCACAAAATTCGGAAGAGTAAGTTCTTTTGTCCGGGTTCCCCCACCTATAGTGTCTTTTGCTTCTACGAGCAGTACAGATCGTTTCTCTCGAGCAATAGTAATAGCAGCGGCCAAGCCGTTTGGCCCGGACCCGACAACAATAGCGTCATATTCAATTCCAAGGGCTGCCATACATTCAATGTCCCAATAATCGCTGAATCTTTTTAAACCATCTCAACGGTTCTTTAACGAGTGTCCTTATTTGAGCATTGTACCAGATGTTTCCAGCATATCTCCACTGGATTTGATCATCCACGCATCTGGAATCAATGGTGATTTCAGGCGCGACTCCCAGGTAAGCGGCCAACGCTGTCAGCACGTGAGTCCATATCTTTATTTGGAGCCTGGATCCTACAAGATGAAACGCCGCTTCAAATAACGGGTCACTCGAACGTGTCAGACCGTATATTTGAACAACGGTATTCCCACCGAGCCTGAAGGAGCTGAAACTGACCCATCCAGCTTCAGGGTGACCCTGTGGTGTACAAAAGGTGAATGATCGCTCGTCAGAGTACAATATCATGACACCTGTAGACACCGGCCCACCTGGTGTTATGGAATCTATCAGCACTATTTCGCCGGGTTTGACACCTGCCGGTGACGGATAGAAACGATTGAAGGACGGCTGGAACTGGGGAAAATTTTGTTTAAGGACCTCGATCGTGTACTCAGGAGTTATCCTTGAATCGTTGATATACAATCGGTAATTTTTTTCCCATAACTGGCCGAATCCATTTACCGGGCTTACAGTGCCTAGGCCGTCTACATTAAGGTTTCGGGCTTGTTCTGGCATAGGTGGAACAATTAGATAAGGAATATTCCTAGCCCAATGATTAGTATCCAATTGAATTTCAGATTTGTTTTTGCCAAAATTCGCCTCGTCAGATTGCGCTTTTACCCCCGCTGACAGAAGCGCTTCATTTTCATCTCTACAGACCTGTATGACACTATCGAGTTCCGTGAGCTTGAAAATGTCAAGCATTCCTGAACTCAGCCCGAACGCTGACAGTCTTAGTCCTTGTATGATCGATCGAGTAGCCAGCTTGGCTAGCATGCAGGCCCCCAAACCGTTCATTGACCTAACGTGTGAAAAATTCAGGACCTTTGTTCTAGATTGAGTTGATTCAGGTCCAGCGCATAAAAGAAGTATGGCGTTTTCATTACAATCCGTTAGAGTTTCCGGCAAATCTATGACACACGCCTTATGCCCTAATTGCGCAGCCTTTATTTGAGACTCATTTGTTCGTTCGGAATTCGAGTCCGTAATCACATTAAGTGTGGCCGATTTTGGCGCAAACGAACTGGGCTCGATTTCCGCCAGACGATCCCGTGCAAGATCAAGGCTGTTCTTGAATCCAGGAAGTAATCCCAAGCTAGTTTTCACAATCCAGGATTTGCGCATTTTATCCAGAAAGCATAGTTGAGCTGCTCTGCCAACAAGCGCCTGGGCATATGTCGGATACGCGTGTGTTACAGCGTTGAGTTTGCTCAGGGGTTTGTTCAGGGCTTTAATGGCCTGAAGTTCATGGATAACTTCCGCTGCGGATTCCCCCAGGATGTGCGCTCCAACAATCCGGTTTCTACGGTCGCACATGATTTTGGCGAGTCCAGTTTGCTGACCATCAATCATGGCTCGCCTCATGTTTGAATAATTGAACCTGTAAACTTTCAGATTACTACCATACTTCTTCAGGGCCTGTTCTTCGGTCAACCCAATATATGCCAGCGTAGGGTCTGTAAATATTACATAGACATTGTCTGTATAATTGACTTTGCGCTTGAACGGCGAAAAAGCGTTTGTCGCTGCGGTTATACCTTGATACTCAGCCATTGACGCGAGCTGGTAAGGGCCTACGATATCCCCACAGGCGTATATATTGGGATTGGAAGTCTGAAGACGTTCGTTAGTCTGTATTCCCCTGTTATTATAGGTGACCCCGGCTTTTTCGAGTCCCAGTTCATCCAGATCCGGCTTGCGACCTATAGCCACCAGCACGCGGGCGGCTTGTGCTGTTCCCTGATCATCCTTTCCCCGTTCAAACAGGAGTTCGACTTCATCATTTTTCTTGGTCAGACGAACGGCTTTTGTCCCATTTAATATATTTATTCCGTCCGACTTCAGCGCTCTGACAAGGACGTTCACTAACTCCTGTTCGGCCATTGGGAGGAACCTGTTTCCCATCTCAACAATTGTGGTTTTAACTCCAAGCCGACCAAAAGCTGACGCATATTCCAGACCGTCTACGCCTCCCCCAAGTATAATGATTGATTCAGGCAAATCCTCAAGTTCGTAAAGATTTTCATTTGTTAAATATTCGACATTCTGTAAGCCCTCTATAGGAGGAATCAAGGGTCGTGTTCCTGAAGCGATTATGAATTTTTCCGATGAAAGTATCTTTCCATCGACGCTTATACGGTGCGGATCAATGAAAGAAGCCGCCCCTGAAATTATATTGATACCTATGCGTTCAAAGGTTTCTGGAAGATCCTTTTCGTAGGCTTTCTGGACTACCGACCTTATGCGATCCATTACGACTGAACCATTTACAGGTGGAACAGCCCCAGACCACAAACCAAGATCATTGAAATGAGCCATTTCACGGTTTATGTGACTGAGTCTTATAAGCGCTTTACTGGGAACACAGGTGAAATTCGTGCAATTTCCACCAACTTTACGCTTCTCAACTACAGTGACTCGCTTTCCAATAGCGTTGGCGGTCACCGCGGAAACAAAGCCGGCGATTCCAGCGCCTATGACGATCAGGTCATAATCATGGATTTTTGACATGTTTGGTTGTCCGGTGTGAAAAATTGTTTAATGCCGTTTAGAGTTAAAACAGGCCAGTTACTCGGGTATCAGTTTGTGTACAAGTCACTTATATTTGTTGTTCACTTCAGCTTTTCCGGTTGTATACAAAAGTAACAGAGAGGTATTAAAAGCCTCCTTGAAATCAGGGTTACTTCATTTAAGTTGGAGGATCAACACTTAATACTTAAGGTCGACAAATTTGTGTCTAAGCTTAAAAGAAAAAAGCGGCCCGAATTCATTGAGGCCACTTTTTATTTTCTGTTTCAATTTCTATATTATAGGACCATTGCCTACTAGCAGCCAGTCAATGCAATATATGTCATTCCCGTCGCAATTTTGGGCACGAACTGTTTTTAGCAACTCTTCGTCTTTACGCGGACGCGTTTTGTCGTTGTTTTCCATGGATATCTCTCCTTTTCGCCTGGAAGGTCTGTTCACTATCTAATTCAATAGATGCGAACATTTGATGTCAGATTCAAATTTTGTAGTCGATTTGCTGATGCAGGTAAGGCAACTCCGTGATTGTGATAAACGTTATGCAGTCTATCAAATTGGCCCGAAAGGAGAAATCAATATGGCCGGGAATAGTGTCAATTTCGAATTGCTGACTCCTGTCACGTTCCTGAAGCGCACCGCTATGGTTTATGGACACAAAGACGCTGTGGTTCATAACGATAAGCGGTTCACATACAGGCAGTTCGAAAATCGGGTGCACCGGCTTGCCAGCGCCTTATACGGAATTGGTATTTCCAAAGGGGACAAGGTAGCGTTTTTGTCCCCGAATATTCCCCCAATGCTCGAAGCACATTTTGCCGTACCAATGATTGGCGCTACTTTAGTGAGTATCAATATTTGACTCTCTCCAAGGGAAGTATCTAATATTATTAATCATTCTGACACCAAAGCCCTTTTTGCGGATAATGAATTCGCCGCTTCCGTAACCCCGATACTAAGTGAGCTTCGCAATGTAAAAACCTTCGTAAATATTTGCGACGTCTCCCAAGATAGACCTCTTAATGGTCCGGATTATGAGGATTTCCTAGCAGAGTCATCTGATACCGCTGTCCACTGCGCAGTAGAAGATGAACGCGAGGTGGCGACTCTTAATTATACCAGTGGAACCACTGGATTGCCTAAGGGTGTGATGTACCACCACAGAGGGGCTTATCTGAACGCACTGGGAGAAGCCCTTGAAATCGGATTAAACCATGCGTCAGTGTACCTCTGGACACTCCCTATGTTCCATTGCAACGGATGGTGTTTCCCGTGGGCCGTCACAGCCGTAGGAGCGACCCACGTCTGTCTGAGAAAGGTAGTTCCGGAGGAGATCTTCCGTTTGATTGAAAAGGAGAATGTGCCTCATTTGTGTGCGGCGCCTACAGTTCTCGTTTCAATGTCAAACTATGTAGGTTCAAGGGAAACAGGCCTTAAAAGAAAACTTCAAATAATGACAGCAGGCGCCCCACCCGCTCCTACCGTGATCGCCAGAATTGAACAGACGGGAGCGAATGTTACTCACACCTATGGGCTTACAGAAGTTTATGGCCCACATATAGCCTTTGCCTAAAGTTTTGTCTTAATGGCGCATGTTTTTTGGTTTTGATCTTTCCGGTTCACTACCCAGTTGAGGGCGAGGCATATACGATCGATCAACTGATCTTTGGATTTTGCCAAAAAATCTGAGAACCATTCAGATTTCATCACAAGCCATAATCTTTCTATGGGATTGAGATCCGGAGAATAAGCTGGAAGAAAGACCGGCTCGAAATTGCCCCAACTTATCTCATCACCACGATGCCAGCTCGCATTATCCAAAATGAGGATATTTTTCGGGCGTTCAAAGGAGATGTCGGAATTAGCGTGATCCAGAAAAGTTTGGAATACTTGAGTGTCTGAATGACTGAATATCAAGGCGTAAAACTCTCCTGTCCGAGGGCATACTGTTCCAGTCGCGCTCATTCTTATATGAGCGCCCAGGTAAGGTTGACGGATTTTTTGACCCTTGAGGGCCCAGCGACGTTTGGGCCGAGGATCTCCCTCGATCCCTGTCTCGTCAAGAAACCACAGGTCGATTTCCGGGTCGCCAAGAAGAATTCTCAGCAAATTCACAAAGTCCTTTCTCTTTTCTTCGTCCTGTCCATTTGGCCAAGAGCGAGGTACTTTTAGTCGAAAGCCCTGTTCATGCAACCATCTAACTACAGTCCGATACCCGATCTGCTCATCAAGTTGTCTGGTCAAATATCCGTGAAACTTCTTTCCTGTCCAATGAGTCTCATTGGCCCGATCCGGGCGCTGAACAAGTTCAATATATTTTGTGCGCTTATCAGCAGTGATCTTTCTTGGACGACCCGATCGGGCCTTTTGTATGAGTCCGTCAATCCCACTGGTGTTAAACCGATCGACCCACCGGCAAAGGTTACGCCGAGTCGTGTCATAAAGCTTGGCTACCTGGTCATGGCTGATACCCACGAGCAAAGCCTTGATCGCCATCATCCGAACGTGACTCCTGAGAGAGACAGCGGCCCCCGCAGCGGTATCCAGCTCTGCCAACGTGCAATTCTCAGCATTAGGCATGTTCGGGTGACGTGACATACCTTGGGTAAAGCATATTCTTTACCCAAACGCGAGAAAAATCGTCTGTTCAATCGGACATTATTTTTGGCAAACGCTATAGCATATGCGCGCCCCAGGCTGAATGGGACACTCTTGATCCAACTGAGCGCGCCAAGATCAAGGCCAGGCAGGGGGTTCCTTATGTAACCACTCTCAATATGGATGTAGTCAATCCCGCTACGATGGAGCCCGTTCCAAGAGACGGAGCGACTCAGGGTGAAATAGTAATGCGCGGCAACAATGTTATGCTGGGCTACTATAAGGATGAAAACGCTACTGAGATCGCATTTAAAGGCGGTTTGTTTCATAGTGGCGATATTGCTGTCAAGCATCCGGACGGTTATGTGGAAATAAAGGACCGGTCAAAGGACGTAATCATCAGTGCTGGAGAGAATATATCAAGTGTAGAAGTAGAAAATGTGATTTATCGCCACCCTGAAGCGCTGGAAGTCGCGGTCGTAGGTGTTCCTGATTCCAAATGGGGTGAAGTCCCGAAAGCCTTTGTAACTCTAAAACCTGGAGCCACCGTTTCCGCGGAGGAATTGATCAATTTCTGCCGCGAAAATATAGCTCGTTTCAAGGTTCCAAAACATGTCGAGTTTAGAGAATTGCCCAAGACAGCTACAGGAAAGATCCTGAAATATGAACTACGGAACAAGGAGTGGGAGGGCAGGGAAAGAAAGGTGAATTAATAGTTTGAATCGCCATCGGTTCGGAAGCTGTGATCGGGACCAATCACAAATTCGATTTCCCTCCAGTTGGTATTTTTACAGGAAAAAGAATCGGCACGTCCCTCTGATAGCCCACGTAATCCGATCCAAATTGTGAAACAAGATCTCGTTCTTCAAGGATAACCCCTATTATTATCCATAATGTCCAAAGAACGTTGAATAGTAATCTGTCCGCCGTGAGGTCCGGGCAAGCCCAAATCATAATTATACAGAAAAAGTACAGGGGATGTCGAATCCACCTATATGGGCCACGGATGACAAGGCGAACCGGTTTGGAAGCCTTGCCCTCGATGTTCCTCCGCAGCCGTTCAATGCCGAACGTATCAAGAGAACCGAGAGAACGTCCGCCCCAAAAGAAACCCGAAAGCGCTAGAGCGAATATCAGCCTGAACAACCATCTGAGACCGCCACACGCTGTAAATATAACGAAACTGGATTTCTGCCATAAAATCAGGACCAGCATTAATACAAGGCTCGAAACCAGGGAAAATACCACCCCATTGTATTTTCCTTCAATTATTGGATTTGACCAGCGTTTAAAAGATTCTCTGACCATAAGACTATGCTGGACAAAGAAAGCGATTGAAAGGAATGAGTTTATTAAAAAGGCGCTGATTTGTCCCACATTCAGCTTTACCATATCCAGTGATCCATTGAAGATGAAAACCAGCATCATCAGTAAGGACAAATTTCCTAATGCGCCTGTGATTACTATAAGCAGGTAATCTCGTGTGGTGCGCGTCAATTTTTCCTCCGTCGAAATCGTCCTGCGTAAAAGGACTATACAAATGTGGGTCTTTTACTGATATGGGTTACCTGGCCTGGATTTTCCTTCGGTCAACCTGTCATTGAGGTAAGAACAGAAACCAACCTCAAGTTTGCGGCATGTTTTCTTGACGGTTGCAAAGGCGCCCCTGATGACACGCGCCGGTGTCGCCGATATTTACGAGTCCCGCGCACTTCGGACCAACTTTAAGGATCTCTTCCTTTTCATCATTGGAACAGTTCGTTACCCTCGACAATGATACGATTCACCTGACCGGCCGAGATATCGATACCCAGCTCCAGGAGTTGCTCCAATATCAAAGGTTGTGTGACATGAGAATGATAATATTGGTAGACAGTGAAGCTATATAAGGAAGGGCCGAAGTGACCGCCGAGAATCAGGGATCTTTACGATAGCGCTGATAAAGCATTTAGAGCATATTTCAATCCCTGTATTGTGCTTCTTTTACTTGCTCATCAAATAATGTCAATATTACCAAGATCCCACTCCGACCCAAAACCTTGGCCAACAGACCAAACAGAAATATTTACGCATGGGCTCCCCCTGCCTGGGGTTATACAAGAAGTTACCATATTTCACCCTTCTAGGATTTTAGAAACTTTTTGACCGCCCGTATTCAGTTATCAGGAATTGACCGATACTTCAACGAGGAGTAGGGACGACGATCTCGTTCCTGATCCAGACCGCCTCACTATATTTGTTCAGTCTTTTTCTAGCTTCATATTCAAGTCGCTCTTTTGTGAGTAACAATTCGTCAGGGTTGATTTTTTCCAATTTCTGAGGTTTGTTTTTAAGATCCTGTTCAATTTTGTCTTTAAAACCCTCCAAGGGGCGAATTTCCAGATTATAAATTGCGTAGCCATTCCTTTCCCTGCAAATATAAAAAATTTTACCCCCATCGGTTATTTTTATGGAAACCAACTTTCCTGTAGTTGGGACTCTTGTGTAATGATTCTCAAATCTTACCGCGCCATACTCTGACAGGATATTTTCCGCAAGTCCAAATTCTCCCGCGTTGGCGGAAGTATGGCAACTTATCATGGCCAAAAGTGAAATAATGATTCCAGGTAACAATTTCATCTGTTTCTCTCTTTCTCAAATGCGGATGACTTGTTGGTGATAGACACACAACGCGCTTTAGAGTATGCTCTCCAAAGTTTTAATCTTAAACAAGGGGAAGATGCAATGAGAGAGAAGAATTTGAGGAAACTTGTTTTGGCTGTTTGTCTTTGCATTTTGCTGACAGGAATCTTTGCGGCTCAAACTCAAGCCCAAGGGCTTAAGATGGCCGACATAAGCATGACAGATATTTCCAATAAATCCCAAAAAGTTAAAATAGCATTGGATGAACTCAAAAAGTCTCAATCTCAGCCCAGTCAGAAGATGACAGCTTTAAGCGCCGAACTCAGAAAGCTTCAGGAAAGTCTAGAAAAGGGAAAGACCAGCCTCAAAGAAGAAGAGAAATCTAAAATTGAAGAGCAAATGAGATCCAAATATCAGGAACTTCAGACGGAACAACAGGAATTTAGGTCTAAACTCCTGGAACAACAAAAAAACATCAATGACAGCATGATGGCCCAAATTAACCAGGCTGTAGCAAAAGTGGCTGAAAAAGAAGGGATATCAGTTGTTTTTTTAAAGGAATCTATAATTTATTCGAAAGATATTCCGGATCTAACTGACAAGGTTATAACCTATCTTGATGCTGCTCCGCCTTCCAAATAGTAACCAGATAAGTCTCAGAGGATATTGCAATACTGAATCCCAATAGAATTTGAATTTTGTTCCAATGAATTTCAATAAATGCCGGTTACTCGACACGAGGGCTCTACCTGCGTCAGCTAATATGGCCCTCGATAACATAATTCTGGAAGAGATTTCCTCGGGACGTTCACCGATCACTTTCCGGTTCCTTCAATTTAAACCGGCTGCGGCGCTCGTTGGCTACAATCAGGATGTGAGCCTTGAGATACGGGCAGACTTCTGCAAGGCCAATGACATAGACATCAATCGGCGAAGTACCGGTGGGGGCGCAATTCTGTTTCAGGAATCAGCCTTGGGATGGGAAATATTCGGCCCGCAAGGCGTTCCTCCATTCTTAGGGAAATATGAAGACATTCTCTACAAAATTTGCTCTGTCGCCGCGCGCTCCTTATCAAGACTCGGAATAAACGCTCAATTTAGACCCAGGAATGACATCGAAGTCGACGGAAGAAAAATATCGGGCACCGGTGGAGCTTTTATTTCAGGCGCCATGATGTTTCAGGGCACTGTCCTGGTTGAAAATGAAACGGAAATGTTCCTGAAAGCTCTGAGAGTCCCTGTTGAAAAGCTGAAAAAACGAGAGATAGATTCTCTCATGCAAAGAATATGTTTCCTGAATGATTTGGTGTCTACTCCTGTTAATGTTGATGATCTTAAATACGCTTTTGTTTCTGAATTTTCCTCTGCTCTTGCAATGAATTTCTATCCTGATGGCTTGACCGACATAGAAAAGAAGCGATTAGACGAGGAATTAGGCTTTTACTCCAGTTCAGACTGGATTTATTCCCGCTCACGACCCAAATTCGAAGGTGAACCTGTACGTTCCATTTCTCAAACACCGGGAGGATCCATCCGTGCCCATTTGTGGCTGGCGCCCGGCGGGAAAAGGGTTCGACAGGCGCTTTTAACTGGTGATTTCTTTACCAATCCTCAACGGCTATGTTTTGACCTGGAATCTCATCTTGTGGGATCAGACGTTACTAGTCTGGCTCTCACAGACCGTGTGCTGTCCTTTTTCGACTCGTCCGACGGAGAGATTTCCGGAGTTGACCCAAAGCAGGTAGCTGAGCTAATCGCTGAGGCTGCGGACAGGCTGAAATTGTTAAATCTCAACTTCAGTTTACCGGAGGTGAATGAACTGTTTTTCGTTAACCTTTGTCCGCATGATATGGATAACCATGTAGCTAAATGGCTTTTGTTGCCATACTGTTCAAAGAATCTGGAATGCGATTTCCGTGAGATTGAAGGATGCGCTGAATGTGGGGCCTGTGAAATTGGATATTTCTATACACTAGCCCGACAATTTGACCTGGAACCAATAACGATTCAGAGCTTCGAACATTTAATGTCAACTCTTGATGAAAAAACTTCTCGTTCAACCGGGATCTACATAGGTTCGTGCTGCGAAGCTTTCTATTCAAAACACAGGCTGGATATGGAAGCTCTCCCAGCGTCGGGAATTCTTGTCAATATCGATTCCACCACTTGTTATGATTTGGGGAAAGGATCAAACGCTTACAAGGGTAACTTTGACAACAAAACGTTTCTCAATATTCCATTATTGGAAAAAACCATTAGGTTGATAAATGGCCAAACAGCTTCAATGTGATGTGTTGGTAATAGGAGCTGGACCGGCAGGATCGAGGGCGGCAATGAGGGTCGCGTCCGAAGGTCTGGACGTAATACTTGTTGATTGCAAAACCAGGATAGGTGAAAGACCTCATTGTGGGGAATTCGTGCCTTATCAACTTTTTTCGGAATTTGCTTTGAACAGGAATTCAATAATTCATAGGATAGACAACCTGGAAACTCGAATAGTCCACGATAAGTCCAAACTTGAATTCAAGACTAACTCAGTCCAGTCAAACGGTTTTCTCATCGATCGTCCCAAATTCGACCGCAATCTTGCTGTGGAAGCTGCGACGAGCGGCGCTTTGGTCATGTCGTCGTCGAGGTTCACTGGTTTTACCGACCACGCTTGTGTTCTAAAATCAATCGGCGATGAAATCGCAGTAAACGCAAAATATATTATTGCTGCGGATGGAGCGCATTCGAGTGTGAGGAAGAAGCTGAGTCTGTTCACGGAAGATTGTACGGTGGGGTACCAAATAGAAGCCCCTATCGTAGAGCCGAGCGGTTCTAGCGCGATAGTTTTTCTGGATCGGGATTTTTTTGGCGGCTATGGGTGGTTATTCCCTAAACGGGCTACTGCCAATGTTGGAGTGGGCTTTTTGCCTTCAAATGGATTTAGTCCGGCTGCTGCGCTTGGTGATTTTAGAGCAATGTTGATTCGATTGGGGTTGATCAAACCTGGTTGGATCGCACGGACCAGCGGCTTCATACCCGGATTAGGAATAAGATTTCCTGTTATTGTTGATAACATTCTCTTTTGCGGAGACGCCGCAGGTCTGGCGCACCCTATTACAGGGGCTGGGATCGCTCAAGCGGTTTTCTCGGGAGATATAGCAGGAAAGTTTGTAGCTAAGGCGCTGAAATCTAAAGATTCCTCAACAATTAACCGATATCAAGACGTTTTGCTGGAACGGTATGGTGGAGCCTATGGGCACGCTTTGTCGAAAAAGAAACTTCAGCTAGAATTGTGGAAAACTGGAGACTTCGTAGAGCTTTGTGATCAAACGTGGATTTCATTCAAAGGTTACAAAAAGCGAGAACGAAACTTTTGAGGGACACTGAACCACTTTTCGCGGAAGCCTGGCGTATTTCGAGGTCCATTTTTGGGAACGACCTCATCATCTACCAGCCGGGTATGTTCGTAATTAACGGTCAGAAGGGATCATATCACACGGTGTCAATCACGGGAGCGAGTTGTGACCTGAACTGTGATCACTGTGGGGGACAATTGCTTAAAAACATGAGTCCTGCAACTAGCCCTGAAGATCTGGTAAGTTTTGGGTTGAAAGCGGCAGAGCGAGGCGACAAAGGGATCCTCGTTTCTGGTGGATGCGATGAATTTGGGGGCTTGCCATGGTCGAATTTTGTCAAAGCTATAGAGGAAATCAAGCAGAAGACTGACCTAATCGTAACGGTACACACGGGCCAGGTTGATTTTACCACTGCGATGGCGCTCAGTAGAGCAGGAGTGGACCAAGCCTTGATTGACGTGATTGGCGATGATTCAACAGCCGAGGAAATATTTCATCTCGAAAAAGGGACTGACACTATCATCAAATCGATGGACGCGCTGTTTCAGGCCAGTTTGGAAGTTGTGCCCCATATTCTTTACGGCATTCATTACGGCACAGAAAGAGGCGAACACAAAGCTTTGGAGATAATTTCCAAATACCCTCTCGGCAAATATGTGATCGTGGTTTTTACTCCTATGAAAAACACAAAAATGGTTGACATAAAACCGCCTGATCCAAAGAGTGTCGCCACATTCATAGCCCAGGCAAGACTGGAAATTCCTAATGCAAAAAGTTCTCTTGGTTGTGCAAGACCTGGCGGAAAGTATCGCAAGGAATTGGACTTGCTGGCAATAAGGGCTGGTGTCAACTCGCTGGCTGTAGGATATGATTACGTTTCCGAGGAAGCGCGTAAACTAGGGTTGAACGTGATCCACAAGTACACCTGTTGCTCTATCGACTGAAAGAGATGCTCAACATTGTGACTTGTTTTGATGGTTATTATTACAAGATCGAGAGCTTACAATGATCGATACAAAAGCATCAACTAAAGAAAGTCCGGAATATTTGAGGATGTCACTGGCTGCCGCCATGACTCTAAATTTTGTTCCAGGATTGTTCTATAGAGGCGCACGTCTTGGCTGCGTGAATTTACTACTGAACTACTCTGATGGTTGCAAGGCGAATTGCGCGTTTTGTGGTCTGGCTTCTCAGAGAGTTACGGAGAAAGGCCGTGGGAGTTTCATTCGGGTACCATGGAGGTCATACGCTACCGACAAAATTATAGACGCAATAAAAAGGGCCCCCTCTCATGTCAGCAGGGTATGTATTTCAATGGTAACGCATCCCAAAAGCAGGCGGGATGTTATTTCAATTTGCGAAAAAATCACTAAAGAAACTTCCTTGGCTGTTTCTCTACTAATTACACCCACACTCTTAAATCGGAATGACCTCATTGCCATGAAAGAAGCTGGAGCTGAAAGGATTGGTGTAGCGATTGATGCGGCTACCGAGGACTTGTTTGTTAAATTACGTGGAAAATCTGTCAGAGGTCCTCACGATTGGAACAAATATTGGAAAGTTTACGAACAAAGCCTTGAGATTTTTGGAATGGGCATGGCGGGTGTCCATTTAATTTGCGGAATTGGAGAAACCGAGCAAGAAATGGTTTCAGCGATATCCAGGGCCAAAAGGATGGGAGGATCGACTCATTTGTTCTCGTTCTTCCCGGAACAAGGGTCAGCTATGCAATCGGTGTCTCCGCCACCTATAGGAACTTATAGACGCGTACAATTAGCAAGGTGGTTGATTGACAACGACAAAATTGATCCTGATTCACTAGCCTTTGACGATCAGGGCAGGATACTGGGATTTGGAATAGGAGCAAATGAATTTGAAGAAGCAATAAAAAACGGTCATCCTTTTGAAACTTCGGGATGTCCAGGACCTGACGGGAAGGTGGCTTGTAACAGACCATATGGTAACGAAAAACCAGGCCCTAATCTACGTAACTTCCCCTTTACCCCTGAAACGGCAGATATTGATCAGATAAGAAGCGAACTTTTTAAATGTGAATAGTTTTTTTAACGGAAATTGGATATTGAGCCTTATTCTTTAGAAAAAAGGCTCAATTAATTGTCATGGCTCAAATAGTTTAACGCTTATTCCATTTGGATCCACCAGAGAAGCGTAGGTCACCCCATCTCGTGAGCCTCTTTTCTCAATAAACCGGAGTCCTCTGGCTTCGAACTCCCTAACAGATTCTTCCAGGTTGCCAACTCTAAAACTCATTCCCGAAACGCTATTGTTTGCAGCGTCCTTGCTGGGGAACTTCCTATAAAGTATCTCAAGCTTGTAAGGCGTGCCTTCTTTTTCCATTGAAAATACATCCAACCCTGACGATAAGCCATCCGCTGTTTTAAAACCGAGGCTTCTGTAAAATGCGATCGTCAGTTCGGGTTTCGCCGTAGGGATGTTTATTGTAAATGGGTAATCTTCAATGGAAGATTTCATAAAGCTGGATGATTCGGCCTCCGTATTGTACGCAATCAGAAGCGCCAAGACTATTAAAAACATAATCGAGCAAGTGAATCCGAGAAACAGCCTTTTAGCGTGGCCAGCCGGCAGCCTCATGCTCGTCCAACCTCCTAAATTTAGAAATACATCAAAATTGAATTCGATATCCTTTTCCATGAAACGCAAACAGAACATACACAAAACCAATGATAAAATCAAGAGTAATATTAATACAATAGTTTTTTATTTGTTATAATGCGAACAAGAAATGTGTTTATAGAATATTACATAAGCAAGGAAGGTATATCTATAATATAATTGTAGATATGTGGTATTGGAGTCGCAATAGACGGTTTTTCAGAATAAGTTCATGAACATATTCGAAGAATTGCCCGATCTGTTCGGGGCTAGAAATTCCAAAGCCATCTTGACTTCGCTGTCATTTTCTATTCTGGCGAGGTCCGTACCGACAAATCTATCCCGACTTTTTTCAAGCTCCTCGCTGATGTTCACATCAGGTTGAATTCCAGCGCCAACTATGTCACGACCGTTTGCAGTATAATAATGGGCGGTGGTTAATCTGAGGGCTAATCCTGGTTTAATGGGAAAGATGTCTTGGACACTGGCTTTCCCGAAGCTTCTTCTCCCAATTATCAAAGTATTATCGCGATTCTGAAGGGCGCCCGCAAGGATTTCTGAAGCGCTGGCTGTGCCATGATTTATCAATACGATTGTAGGGAGAGAACCAAAGGGCCCTGAACCAGTCGCTAGAAATTCCCTGTTTAATTTTGAGCCTCTGCTTCTGAGGGAAGTTATCGTGCCGGATTTCAAGAAGAGATCGGAAATCCTGATAGCTTCGTTCAAAAGGCCTCCGGGGTTGTCTCTTAAATCCAGAATCAGTCCCCGGAGATTACCAGCGTGAGTAACGGATCTCAATCTGTTAATAGCTTTTAGTACTTCGTCGCGTGTATCCTTCTGAAAATTCACAATTCTGAGATATCCAACATTATCAGTGAGCAACTTTGATCTCACTGAAGGCGCCTTGATCAATGTTCGCCTAAGCCTGACATTATGGATTTTTCCCGTCAGGGGATCTTTAATCTTAAACCTGACTTCAGAACCGGATGGGCCACGAACCATTTTCAAAGCCTCAAACAAAGTTAGCCCGTGAAGGGATACTCCGTCAATCTCGAGCAGTTTGTCTCCTGCGCGAATACCTGCCCGGTAGGCTGGGGATCCGTCAAATGGAGATATCACTACATATTCACCATTTCTAAAACCTACAACCATTCCAACACCAGTAAATTTTCCGGACGAAGCGATTTTCAGTTCGTTTAACATTGCAGAATCGAGAGTTGAAGAATACGGGTCTATATCCCGAAGCAGCATGTCCATGGCTTTGATTGAAAGCTTATCCGGATCATAACCGCATCGGGTTGATACGATCATGATGGAATCAGAAAAACAGCGTCGTGGATCGTAGGGACAGTTTTGAATTGAAACAAGATTGTCCTGACAATAAGGCGGGGTGACAAAGACAAGCTTCTGGATAACGTTTTTCAGTAAGGTATCTTCTGAAAGATCCTTGACGAAGTACTTCTCTACAAGATTTAAAGCATGAAAAAAATCATCTAAATACCCATCGCCATAAGAATCGGTCTGACCACTGACTCCGGAGCCGTTATGTACCCTCCAGTCATTATCATTATAGTCGATTGCAAAAGACACGGTGGACATATATACAATCAGGACTAACGGAAGAAAAATTCCGTTTAACACGAATTTTTCAAAACGCTTTTTGTACATGAAATGGTTGGAGCGACCGGTCAATTGAACGCCTCTAAACTTCCATAACCTCATTAATAATTTCAGACAGCCAAATACAAGTCTCATGAAACAAGCTTCACCGAAATAGAGACATTTCCAGAATATTCTTTGTCGATTGGTGTACCCCAAACCCGGCGCATCGTCTGAGCCCAGGGACCCAGACTATGCTATCTCCCTTGGAAACCATAGGGAGTCTACGGCGATCCAGCCGAGGAATTTTTGAATCGATAAAAAGTTTCTTGATTTTAACCGAATTGTTTCGGCCCCAAGGTGTGATTCTATCGCCTGGCTCAAAAGGACGTAACGTAAATGGAAATGTTATTAAATCTGCGTCAAAATAAACCTTATCCACGTTAGGCCCTGCTACAGTGTTAGCCATAGCGCCTTCTACCATTCTAAAGTCAATCCACATTTCCGTTCCTGGTATTTGAACCTTTCCAGGCTCTGACACGGTGAGACAATATCTGAAGCCAGTCTTTTCTTCAAATCTCGAAATCCTGGCAATTCCATAATCCTTCAGAAAAAACAACCCAGATGGTAGTTTCAGACTAACATAAGGCTTAGATCGTTTCAATTCGGCCAGTATGAGATCAATATGAAATCTGGTCCACCTCGTGTTGGGAACCGATAGATCAAACAAGGCAGTCCGAATAATTCTTGAAGAGATGGCCAATGGAAGTGAATTAATTTTTGTAATGTCTATTTTAACCCAACCATGTCTTTTATCTACAACAGTTGGGTAACATTCCGTGGCAATATCCGCCAGATACCGCTCATCTTCCTGAACCAACCTTGCGGTTCGCAAAAGAGGACCCCGGAAATTCGGAAACCTCTCCAGCACATTGGGTATAACACGGTTGCGAATAAAATTTCTGTCTGTTTCAGAAGTCAAATTTGTTTTGTCAATTACATATTTTTTTCTCTCTCTGGTTAGAAATTCTAGAATTTGAGATTTGTTTAATCTCAAAAGAGGACGAATTATGTTTCCCCGTTTCAAAGGAATGGCGGAAAGACCCGTCAATGAGGAACCCTGGAAGAGTCTAAACAGAAGTGTCTCTATAACGTCATCTTCATTGTGAGCTGTCGCTATTCTGTTTGCGCCAAATTTGATACGTGTGTCTTCCAAGAAATCGTATCTAATAAGTCGGCCGGCCTGTTCGACACTAATTTTTCTGTTTGAGGCAATTTTGATCAAATCAACACGTTTTTCCGAAAACGCGATTCCAAGAGATACAGCCAGGCTTTTTACAAACTCGAGATCCTGGTGCGATTCCTTTCTGAGGCCATGATCCAGGTGAGCTATGAACAACTTACAAGCAAATTCTTCTTTGAGTTGGAACATAATGTGGGTTAGAGCCACAGAATCAGGTCCACCTGACACGGCCAGAATCACTCCATCCCCAGGTTGAATCATATTTTCGGAAACCAGAGTTTGTCTGACAATATTCAAGTGATTGGCTTTAGTAAAGTTAGCGGCCATTACAATAACTAAACAAAATCGGGAAGTGTCCAAATCATGTGAATTCTGGAAAAATCACTCTGATAAAAAACCCTCGGAGGCCTACATCAAATCACCCCGAGGATTTTTTCAGGTAATATGATATTTGACGTGAATTTTAGCGGTGGACGAACTCGGCCTTTGATTTTGCGCCTTTTTCAACAAAGTTTTTCAATCCGATTCGGTTGTCTTCAGTGGTCCAGCACTGTCCGAACAGCCGGGCCTCATTTTTAAGACCATCTTCAAGAGTCATCTTTCCGCCTTCCAGAATTGCACGAACCGCCAATGCGTCAATGGCCCTGGATAGGTGGCCAATATCAACATCTGGAAGTTCGTCTGGGGAATTAGAGACCGGGCCCATTTCCATAGGTCTTTGCGTGAGTCTTCCATGGGCTATGTCCTGTGCCAAAGCTATTGCCCTTTCTAAAACATCGCCTTCGACTTCTTCATCAATCAGACCATACTGAAGCGCCTGAGCGCTTGAAATTGGCTTTGCGGTCCTTATCATTTCAGAAGCTCGTTCAAATCCAATAATTCTTGGCAATCTTTGAGTTCCACCCATTCCGGGGATTAGGCCCAGATTAACCTCTGGTTGACCAGCAAAGAATTTTAGTCCCTTGAGAGCCACTCTAGCGGTGCAACACATTGCCAATTCACAACCACCACCCAATGCGAAACCATTCATAGCCGCAACTACCGGTTTCCCAAGTTTTTCCAACTCAGCTGAGGCAACTTGTCCTACCCGAGCAAAATGTTCACCTTGAGCAGGTTCTTTTAGACTCGCCATCTCTTTGATATCTGCACCGGCGACAAACGCCTTTGCTCCGAATCCGGTTACAACAACAGCCTTGATTTCAGGGTCGTTTCTGATCAAGTCACAATAATGGGTAAGCTCCTTAAAAACCTTGCTGTTTAAGGCGTTAAGGGCTTTTGGGCGTCTAATGGTGATGATTCCAACATCATCTCTTTTTTCAAATAGGACATCCAGAATTTCCCACGGATTTCCAGAAGTGGCCTGCTCCTTCAATTTCTTTGAAACCGGCATGGGGGAATATTTATTTGCAAAGTTCTCAACCAGTTGAAATGCCTTCTTAACACCGATAGAATTCATAAAGCTGAACGGAGGTTTCATGTCTAGGGCAACGCTGATGAGGAGATCAAAATCACTTGTCGTAATAATCTCCGCATCCAGCATATCGCAAACGATAGCGAAGTAAGCCCCCATCAGCTCTTCCGAAATCTGCTTCTCCTGTTCAGAGGATACTTCAATATTTTCCCCTCTGCTAGGAACCACCCAGTCGGATTTTGATTCAAGCAGTTGTTTCAGGCGATCAGGAACTCTAAACCACGCGTTCAGGCTGTCGTGCATTTCTGACAAACCGTGAGCGGTTATGGGGTTGCCGCCAGTTAGGTTGTGTGCGGTAAAAGGACCTACGGTGAGTCCCAGTGCCTTAGAAGCGACGTAATCAACTTGCTTGGTGTCCCCAAGACCGGCGTCAACACACTGTATACAGGCTAGCAATAGCCCTTCGAAGACCGGGTCAACAGCATAGCCATATCTTGAACCCACTTTGATCGGTATTTTGCCGATCTTTTCATAAAATCTCATCATAAACTCGGTGGTTTCGGGACTCGTATCTTTTCCTGGAATAATTTCTATGGCAGGGTTTCTCTCTGCCGGGAAAAAATAGTGAGTGCATAACGAACGGCCCTTGAGTTTAAGTTCATCGAAAATTCGCTCTGGCTCGAGATGTGAGGAATTGCTGGTGAGAATAGTGTCTTGAGAGACAAGCTCTTCGATTTGTCCAAAAATGCGCTTTTTCAAAGGCAAGTTTTCGGTAGCGGCTTCAACCACGAGGTCAGCCCCTTTAAGCTCATTGTAATCAGAGGTAAACAAGACATGGTTTTTCATCCCCTCGACTTCGTCTGGCTTAAAAGCGCCCGTTTGTCCGCCCTTGTCAATTTTCTTGAACAATTTGGATTTTCCCTTTTCAAGCGCGTCTAAGGCAATGTCTACTACTACGACAGATGTGTCAAAACCGTGTAACACTTTTACAAAATGCAAAGCTATATCAGGGCCAATTTGGCCGGACCCAATGACACCAACCTTTCTGATTAAACGCCCGCGAAACGAAAAGGCCATCTACAATCCTCCTTCACAAATAGAGTACAACTGAATTCATTTCTTTCAGGTTTTAATTTAGCACTAATAGCCAGATATTGTAAATGAATTGAAAATAAACCACTTTCTATAAATATGCCCAATCGTATCGATTGTCAAAATGAAAGAAGTTTCCCTATTTTAGCTTGCAAAAAGCCCTAGCTTCCTAATATCAAGTTCTATACTTGGCGCCCTTAATTATGTCTTAAGGAACGCCCTGCTTCTATACACTGGTCGACAGGAAAGCTGACATGATCACCATCGGAGGCGAGACCGTTTATCCTTCTGAAGTAGAAGGGGCTCTCAGTTTTCATGAAACTATCAAGAAAATTGCCGCAATTGGCGTTCCAGATTACAAATGGGGAGAACCGATCAAAGCGTTAGCAGCGCTGAATGAGGGATATGAGGCAGGAGAAGCCTTGGAGCGAGAAATCGTCAACTTTGCTAGAGGCAAAATTGCCGTTACAAACTGCCCAATACTATTGACAAATGCAAAACTAAAAATATCAGACCAAGAACCTTAAATGAACGAAACTATATTTAACACTGAAGAGCATAGAATGTTTCGCGATTCATTCAGGAAATTTGTAGCCAAGGAAATCACTCCTCATGTTTCCGAATGGGAGAAAAATCGTGCTGTGCCAAGGGATATATGGCTTAGGATGGGAGAGGAGGGTTTTCTGTGTCCGTGGCTTCCATCCGAGTATGGGGGGTTGGGTTTAGGTTTCGAATATTCACTTATAATCAACGAGGAATTGTTAAGGGGAAACGCGTTTGGTGTTGAAGTTCCCTTTGGGGCGGCCCCGTTTTCTTTGGACACGGAATTGGGTTAAAGAAACTTATGACGTGTACAAGGAGGACGTAGCATGATTGATGAGAGACGAGTAATGTCAGAAGTCGTGGGCTTGACGGAAGGAGC
>JAJYDQ010000005.1 GCA_021777225.1 Deltaproteobacteria bacterium | reverse complement strand
CCGATCTAGGTTTCACATTTGATTCCTCAGAGTACACCTCGGATTGCGCCCAGATTAGCCCTAATCCACGGAACTGGAATCCCGTGAAAAACACTGAGATCAGAAAGACTGTCAGGCATATCACAGTTCTGTTTGTCATAACTTTCGCCCTGAAAAGATGGCCTGATCGTTTGGTTAACTACTTAGCTTCTTTTCCGCCGTATCTCTGCTGATAAAACTCTTCCACTTTCTGCAGTTGTTCTTTGGTCATACCCTCTTTGTACCATTTGTGCAGAGGGTTACTAAAAATGTACTCATTCAGGATAGGAGCGGCGGCGGCTTTGCCTCCCATGACCTGTTCCACTTCTGGAATGAATTTCTCGTAGAAATCCTTCGCAACTTCATACAGACCGTGCCACCATGTGTAATCCGGACCCATCATGGCCGCGCCGTGTCTGGCCCTTCGTCCCTGGTGATGCCAGATTTCATAGTATGTCCAATCAAGTTTATCTGCAAAGTCAGCTTTAGAGATTTTACCCATTTCCCGTAACTTGTTTCGGACATTTGTGGCCGGAATTGCGAATTTTGTATTGTAGAGGTCAACCAGAGAGTCAAATTGACTATAGAATGAAGTGATCATGAAATCGCTGTGACATTGACGACATACGTCCTGCATACGCTCTCTTCGAGCCTTCCACTCCGTAAGTTTTATGGAAATGGGCGGTCTCAAGGTCCAGGAAATCCGGGCCCCGACTTCGTGGGTAGCAGGTTGGTTCGGCGTTGCGCTCATGTGACATGTGGCGCAAGTGGCCGCATCCTGATAATCAACGCCGACGATCCATTGGTCACGGTCCATGTTTAATTTGTCTCTGAACGCCTGGTACAAAATACCATGCTTGGATTCCCGGAAAACCTCCATTTGTGGATGATCAGGTCCGAGATGACATTTTCCACACGAATCCGGACGTCGAGCCTGCTCTTTGGAGAAGCGATGGCGTGTGTGACAAGCGGCGCAACTTCCTTTGCTGCCGTCAGGATTGATTCTGCCTATGCCCGTGTTTGGCCATGTAATAGGGTCCAATTGGCCGTTTGGAAGAACTTTGACATTCGACCCGTGACATTGACGGCATCCGTTCGTCACTGCGGCAGGTCCTCCAATAACAGACCCAAGGTAATTATCTAGTGAATTCAGGATGTCAGCCGCTTTAGCGTGGTGGGATGCCTGTTGTTGATCAAACTGTTCCTTGTGACAACGGGAGCAGTCTTTCGGGCTGACAATAGTCGATATCCAAAAACCTCGGTGATCAAACCCACCCGGTTTCCCCGGCGTTTTGTCTGTCTTCTTCTCAGCTTTGTGACAGTCGTAACAGTTTACGCCCATCTGCCCCATTCTTCCGAGACGCCACATCTTGTAAAGACCGGGGGTCTTCAGTTCGTGACACTTTATGCAAACTTGGCCTTCGGGGGCCCCATAAAGTTTGGGGTCAACCTTTGACGCCCCATAAGTCAGGTTGCATGACATAAAAACCGAAATTGCGACCAGGATGAGAACTCTTCTCATGATTTCGACTCCCTGTCTCGGTATTCATTAACAGCAAAAAGCTTTTTGTGACTGCGAAATATATTCGTTGGTAGTCCCTATTACGATTTTACTGGGACTTCCCGTCGCTCGTGGAAAACAACGCTTTTTTCTATGCTGATTATGTCCAAATAATAGGTAAATGTCATGTAAAAGTGTGTTAAGAAATTGTAAATTTATCAGTAAATCTTTTTCTCTTCTCGGTGGATGGCGCTCCATCTATTATTGAATATTTCCATAACGATCGAAAAATGGCGTATAAAGTTCTTTATATGGAAAAATAGCACCTTTCGGATTGTGTTAAATGACAAAGCCTTTCTGGTCATTTTCCTGGCTAAATGTTTCGCTCAAGTTCCTGGTTGTGACTTCAGCCGCCATTGCGGTGGTCTTCGCGTGCCTGTTCTTTTGGCTATGGAAGCATCAGGAAGATCAGATCATGGAACAGGTTCGCAAGCAGGCCACCATACTTTACAACCAGTTGGTGTTGACCCGAGGCTGGGTCGCTGAACACGAGACACTGGTTCGTGTAAAAAATGCAGATATCTCACCTAATTTACTGTTTCAAGAACCCGATTCTAAGACCCTAGACGGAACTGTTCTCATAAAGATCAACCCATCCATTCTCACCAGTGAACTATCAGAGCGAGCTTCTAAAAGTGGGCTTTACTATTTTAAGCTCACCAACACCAATTGCTTGAACTCAAAGAATGCCCCCGATGAACTTGAAAAGCAGGCCATCGAATTATTTAAAAAGTCTTCAGACAAAGAGATTTTTCGGATGGATTTTCAGAATTCCAAGCCGGTCATGAGATATATAGCTCCGGTCTATGTAACTGAAAACTGTCTGAGTTGCCATGCTGGTAACGGATATAAAGCAGGGGATATTGGCGGTTGCCTTTCCATCTTTATCCCCATGAATGAGGCCAGGAAGGCTATTCAAAGGAGTGGAGCGGTCCTGTTCGTAGGGACTTTGGGATTCGGCGCAATCCTCATAGGGTTGCTGTTTGTGTCTACCCGATCGCTTCTGTTAAGCAGAATCCGGGATATCAAGTCCTCAATAAACAGGATCAATCTGCAAAAGCCCTCTGCAGTTTTTACAAATACGGGCGATGAATTAAAGGAAATTTCCGATTTCTGTTATTTGATCGATGAAAAATTGAAACAGGAACATGAGCATCTGGAAAGAGCAATAAGAGAGTCAACACGAGATCTTTATCAAACAACCGAAAATCTCGAAAAAGCAAACAAGGAGCTGGAACAACTCAACGCCGCTAAATCAGAATTCTTCTCAGATATTTCTCACGAATTGAGGACTCCTTTGACTAATATAAAGGGAGCTGTCGACATTTTGGAGAGAACTTCCAGTGATAATTCAAAATACATCGAGATCATAAAACGGAATTCTGATCAGCTTATAAAACTAGTTGTCGATCTTCTTGATTATTCACGTCTTGAAGCAGGGCATCTTGAGCTGAAGTTTGAAAAATCACTTGCGGAAGAACTTGTCGGGGACGCCATTATCGCAGTAGAAGCGGAAGCTCAAAAAAAATATGTGAAGATATCGGCCAAAGTTGAGGGAATAGTTCTTAAGATCGATCCAGATCGAATTTATCAGGTCCTCACCAATTTGTTGGCCAACGCTATACGTTTTTCGCCGGTTAATGGCGCTATATCCGTGGAAGCAAAACGTCTGGACGAAAATCAGGTTATAATTTCAGTTCAAGATGAAGGTCTTGGAATTGACGAAAAATACCGGAAAGACATTTTCCGAAAATTTTATCAGGCTCCTCTTCCGAAAGATTCCAAAATCAAAAAGGGCTCCTCAGGGATAGGGTTAGCCATTTGTAAGGCTCTAATAGAAGCTCACAATGGGAAGATTTGGCTTGAAAGCACAGTTGGCTCAGGAAGTAAATTCAGTTTTACCGTTCCCCGGTGGTTAGAAGATGAATCAAAAACAGGTTTTGGTAGTGGATGATGATCCGGACATTTTGGTCATACTTAGGGATAACCTTGAACTGGACGGCTATTTTGTCCTTACGGCGTCAACGGGCCGTGAGGTTTTACCACTACTCGAGAATTTTCAGGATATTGAGTTGGTAATTCTCGATCTCTCTCTTCCGGATATCGATGGCATGCAACTTTGCATAACGATAAGGGAGCGATCGGACGTTCCTATCATCATGTTGACGGCAAGAGACAGTGTTGCTGATAAGGTCCTGGGGTTTGAAAGAGGAGCCGATGATTATCTTGTAAAACCATTTGATTATTTGGAATTGTCGGCAAGAATAAAGGCATGTCTCAGACGTGGGGCTTCATTAAAGCCTCAACTTGATGGGGTTATCGAATTGGGAGATTTGAAAATAGATGTTGGGAAAAATGTCGTATGCAAAAATGGTAACAAAATCAACCTTACAGTTAAGGAATTCGGGTTGCTGCTTTTTTTCATCAGAAACACCGGCAAAGCGCTCACCCGTGATGTCATACGCCGAGCGCTATGGAAAAAGACTGACCTATATACCGGAAGTCGTTCAATCGATGTGCACGTGCAACATCTCAGATCAAAAATCGAAGACAATGTCTCGGATCCAAAGCTGATTGTGACAGTGCAGGGAGTCGGATATAGATTGGACGCCGAGCCAGAAACAAGCTCAAGGCAGCTTGAAACTGAGGCTAAAAATTGAGAATTATTATGTCCGGACCATTTATTAAGAGATGCCTCGAATCAGGTCTTCATATTCGAGATCATGGTTTCGAGAATTATTTGAGGGACGAATCCCGGTTCAGCGGTCACGCTGATCTCCGCCTACTGCGAATCCGATGTTACAATGGCTATTTGTTTGAGCAATGAAACCAATACATCTCTTACTGGGACTCCATGAAATGGTTCAGCCGTTCAACTGCGAGCCTTGTGCCTGATGAGAGTAGAAAACACTTGATGAAACCGTATGGGGCGATTTTCTTAGAACAGGAATATGACAATTCGGAGCTTTTCGAAACCTGAGACAATCTGCCCTAAGAAGCTAAATGAACGGATACAACCTGGGTTCCTCAAGATCGGCTCTGACTTTTCCATCCCAACGGACAGGCTTGAAAATTTATTGAAAATGTATGATTAACGTCTTCCTCAGGAACTTTCTTATGTTTTTGGACATATCGGGAATAGTCATCTTCACGCGAACATTCTACCTGGAACACAGGTCAAGTTGGAGGTGGTCCAACAGACCATCCTTGAAATGAGTAAACAGGTCGTCTCTTTGGGTGGGAGTATCGCTGGTAAACATGGGATCGGTAAAATCAGGAGTAAATATTTGGAAATGGCGGTAGGGAAGGACGCGGTCCGACAAATAAAACAGATCAAGAAATGCCTCGATCCCAACAATATACCGAATCATCATGCGTTGTTGAGAATTGAAAACTGAAAAGCCTGCATACGATCGCTCGACGCGGAACAGGCAAAAAATGGAATTTTTGTCTCCACAAAAAAGTAGCCCGTTTTGTAAACGGGCCAAAGGAAGGATTAGGTTTGGTTTGTCGCTGCACAGGAATCAACCATTTTATTAGTATGTTGTCAAGCTTTTTTAGATTATTTTTTAATAAAAATTAGACCACTTTAATCTTTATAGATATAACATATTGATAATACATATCTTTGATAAAGATGTATCCAGAACCAGTTTTTGTCCAGAAAACAGGCTGCGCGCATTAATAGAGAGTGGCGGAAGACTTTTTAAACCTTCCGCCGGGACAATCAAGAGATGTGATCCTTAGGGTTATAGCCGGTCTATTTGGTAGATGATCGTTCACACGCGGACGCGCAATAGGGGGCTTCTTCAGCGTCCGATACATCACAAACAGGGCATGAACAAACTTCGGGGGGATCAGAAGGTTTATCAAAAGCGTTTCCCTTCTGTTTCGCCTGGTAATCTTCAATAGCTCTGTGCAACGCGTCCGCTCCGAGATTCGAGCAGTGGTGTTTTTTCTTTGGGAGACCTTCAAGCGCGTCAATTACTGATGCGTTTGTTATCTGCATGGCCTCATCCAAAGTCTTGCCTTTGGCCAGTTCACTCACCATGCTGGATACCGCTATTGCGGCCCCACAACCAAAAGTCTTGAATTTGACATCTTCCAAGACGTTGTCTTTTACTTTGATATAGAATTCCATGATATCGCCACACGCCGGGTTTCCTACACTGCCAACGCCATCAGCGTTTGGAATTTCTCCAACATTTCTAGGGTTTGTAAAATGGTCCATCACTACTTCATTGTACATTTTGACACTCCTGAATTGCGCCGCAAAACCGTCTTTCAGCTTGCAGCCTTTATCCTTCCTGTTTTCTTATACAGAGGGGACATATCTCTGAGTCTTTGGACGATAGGGGGCAAAATTCTCAATACATCATCGACATCTTCATTCGTGTTGTCTGTGCCCAGTGTAAACAACAGCGAACCTTGCGCGGTGCCGGCGTCGATTCCCATTGCCAACATAACATGAGACACCTTAAGTGATCTGGAAATACAAGCCGATCCACTTGCTATTTTTACTCCTTCCATGTCCAGAAACAGGAGCATTGATTCGCCTTCAACATATCTTACGGTGAGGCTCGCGTTCCCTGGTAATCTTATTGTTGGGTGTCCTACGAAACCGACTTCTTCTATGATTGCCGGGATTTCTTTCATCAATCGGTCGCGCAGTGGTCTTACGTGATCCATGCGATTTTGAATTTGTGTGATAGCGATTTCAGCGGCTTTGCCCATGCCAATGATTCCAAGAACATTCTCTGTCCCCGCTCTGTAGCCTCCTTCCTGAATGCCACCATCCAGCAAAGGAGAAATCTTGGTCCCTTTGCGAACAAAAAGGGCCCCTATTCCATGGGGTCCATAGAATGGGTTGGCTGTCAGGGATAACATGTCTACGTTAAGGTCCTGGACGTCTACTGGTACAATACCTACGGTTGCTACCGCGTCTGTATGAAACGGAACATTGCGTTCTTTCGCTATCTTTCCTATTTCGGCTATAGGTTCTATAGTCCCTATCTCATTGTTGGCGTGCATTATGGAAATGAGCGCCGTGGTTGGAGTAATAGCTTTTCTGACATCGTCCGGATCAACAAATCCATATTTGTCTACCGGTAGTCTTGTCACTTCAATCCCCATCTTTTCCAACGCCTTTATTGCATGCATTATCGAAAAGTGCTCGATGGACGAAGTAATAAGGTGACTACCTTTAGCTCTATTAGCGAACAAACCTCCCTTTAGCGCCCAATTATTCGCCTCAGTGCCGCCGGATGTAAAATATATCTCTTGGGGCTTGGCGTTAATTAATGCAGCAACCTTTTCACGGGCCTCATCCATGGAGTCCGTAACTTCCTCGCCCATGCCGTGCATGCTTGAGGGGTTACCGTATTTTTCCTTCAAAAAAGGCAACATAGCGTCAACCACCTCTGGAAGTATCGGCGAGGCGGCAACGTGATCCATATTAATAACTCTCATAGCAACCAACCCCCTTCTGATTCATCCTGATCAATCTTCAAGCCTCTTAACCCTTTCAAATTAGCGATCTTAAAAGCTCATGTCAACAATCATTCCTTTTGTTGCAACTACGTGGCCCGATTAACTTACTACATGCTAACCGGTTCACCCACTTCCTGTTACACTTAGCTTTGTTGTCTATTACCCAACTCATTCCCGTCTTCTCTAATAATATGGATGCAATTTTAGACTGATGGGTGCTCGGAAGCGTCAAGCGCAAGATAGAAATGATCATGAAGGTCTCGGGTCGTCAAGCTACAAAATCTCAGAGGAGGCCGCAACATGTATTAATTCCCATCAATACAAAATAATGAGGTCAAGACTTGAGATCAGAAAACAACTGAATCGCCATTTGTAAGAAATACATGGTTTCCTTTGTTAGATGTAGAATGTCTAGTATAGGTTTTGTACTTATCTGTACCTTTGATTATTGGGAGCCCCGAAGTAGTTGCTTTTTCAGCCCAGATCCATCCAGTGCAGTGGTTGCAACCCATTTTGGTCATGTTGAATGATTTTACTTCCTCTATCAATTCATCAAATTTTGGGTCCCATTGTTCAAATGCCGCTATGTGAAGACCGCCGTAGCAACCATAAGCCTTGTATTCTTCAAAATTGTCCCTGGCGAATGACAGAATGCTCAAGACACCAGGATGTCCACATCCGGTAACGGTAACAAAGCCCTTATCCTTAACGTTGAAATATAGAACGTTTTCGCCTCTCACCCGCAGTATTATCGGCACGTCGAACATTTTCAGAGCAACCCCCGGCATCAATTGGTAGATTCCTGAGTTCTCTTCCCCTTCCGGCGCGCACAAAATTAGCTTACCCGTGTGTGGAGTATCATTTTTACATATTATAACTTCTTGACCGGTCTTATTTCTAACATTTAGCCGCCTTTCCGCCTTCAAAAGCGACATATCCTCAGGATAACAGGTATGAGGCGCGTATAGCGTAATATCAGGCTTATGTTTTAAAGTGGACTCAATACCCCAAAAGTGATCCAGATGCCAATGAGACAAAACCATGAAGTCAATTTGGTCGTTTTTCAGCATCTCGGCTACATTACTCTTTTCAGTGAAGACGTAATTCATCCATTCATTGCTCCAACCCGTGTCCAAAAGGATTTTCGTCTCTTTGTCGTCCAGGGAAACAACTGTTATAAGGGCTGAGTATCCTCCAGCATTGTCCGGGTCCCAAGGGATTTCATACTGGCTCGTAGTCATGCCTCCATGGTCCATCATATTCTTTCTTATGATCTCATTGTCGAACCAGCCTGTTTCAGAGAGAACCTCTACTTTTAGGCCTTTCACTGCGCCAATGTTAAGTCTGCCTTTGGTAACAGGCTCGTCATTTGTTTTCATTTTTTTCTCCTTCGAGAGCAATTTGTTAAAAAAGTCGGATGAAATTCAACAAAACAAAAATCCAAACTTGAAGTTCGACTAATTATCTTCAGGGTCCTTGCTGGAAATGGACCTCATCTCAGTCCTGACCGGAGGCATCAGATTCTGAATCATTAGTCTGTAATCTTTCCACCAAGTTCCGGTATTCGAGACCAAGCCGCAAGGCTGCCTTTTGCAGTCTTTTCCGCTGAATGGAATATGTGAGCACATACGCCAAAGTCCCAAATGTAATAGCCAGGAAGATTGCAGCCGTCAGCCATCGTAAAAGTATCGCGCCGCCAAGACGGAAAAAAGTCAGCATGGATTCCCAGAAATATTCACTATCCATGACCGGACTGATAGTTTTTCTAAAATCCTCGAAATTAAGTGACGCTGGCTCTCCCACCACAAATGATCCTAGTAAATAATATCCATAATACATGGGAACGGCATTGAGAGGATTTATGACAAAGGTGAAGCCAAATGCGACTATAACATTAAACTTAAACCCCAGCCTCATCAAGCCAAGGACAAGCATGTGGCTGCCTAAAGGAGCGCCTAATCCAACAATCAGACCCAGAGCCACCCCTAGGGCGTCATGGTGAGGTGTGTTGCGTGATGCTACGAGCGGTTGTATTACACTGCAATATATTTTGTTTTTAATAGCTCGATATCTGCTTCCAATTCCAGTCCATCCTCCGGCTTGCTGATTATCCATAATCTTACTCAAAACGCATTGCGGTTACAGAGTCCATACGACTCGCCTTCAATGAAGGATAAAGACCCGAAGCGATCCCCAGAAAAGCCGTAAAAAGAATTCCACTCATTATACTCACAGAAAGAGTCAAGCCTGATATTTGTACTCCTAGAGGACCTTTAAATATGGTAACTGACAAGACGCCGATCATTACTCCTATAAGTCCGGCCATTAAACTTATGAAGACAGCTTCAAGTAAAAATTGTAATAGTATCAAGTCCTCTTTGGCGCCTAGCGCTTTTCTCAAACCTATTTCCCGAGTACGGTCCTGAACAGCCGACAACATCACGGCCATAATCCCTAAACCACCTAAAAGGATTGTAATTCCTAGTGCGGCGTAAACAAAAAGTTTAACCATATAGACAGTGGATTTAACTTTCTCAATTCTTTTAGGGTAGTACGTAATGTCAATTCCCTGTTCATAACCTTTGTGATCATTTCTCAGGATTCCCAGAGCAGCTTCCCTAATTGGCTCCACATCATTCCAGTTGTTCACCCGAATATAAATTTCCCTAATCTTTTCCAGGCCGGAGAACAGGTTTTGCGCTGTGGTCAGAGGAATAATTATATATCTTTGGAGATCGTTCTGTTGTATGCCTCCCAAAAGACCTATTACGTCGAACTTCAAACTACCAACCCCCAATGGCTGCCCAACCGGACTCTCTTTGCCGAAAAGATATTTGACCACGTCTTCCCCCAAGACACACACGTTTTTTCGTCCTACAATGTCAGTGGCGCCGATTAATCTCCCTTGTTTGAGTTGTGAACTTTGAGTCAACCAGAATTCCTGATCAACTCCTATCAAACCAGGGTTCCATTCGTTATCCCGGAAAAACGCGTCTATCGCCGGTACGGAAACTACTGGAGCAACAGCCATCATGTTGGGAATGGCCCTGAGCTTCTTAACATCTTCCATGTTATATTCGCCGGGATGGTAATTGTCGTCGTTTCTCCAAACCGCCTTCATGACAGTGGCCTCACCTAACAACTCGAGGTGTTCTCCCATTTTCTTCTCGACCGAATCACCCATTGTCTGAACGATTATGAAACCAGCGGTGCCAAGCGCTATTCCTATTACTACAGCTTTGTAACGTCTTCGGTTTCGCAGCACCGAACGCCAACACATTGCTAAAAGGTCTTCTATCTTCAAAAGGCCCGACTCCTGATTTTTGTGAACCGTTTGTGGAATGTTCGCATAACATAACGTATTAACACGAATAGGTTCAACCTTTCTGGGATTAAGGTTACGAAATCAGCTTCAAAATGTTAAATTGTCGATTCGAATGTGGATACGGCCCATTTGCGTTATAAATTCCAGGAGGTTTATGTTCAAGTCCAACAGACCAAACAATCCATCTTGCCGTAACGACAGCATCTTGAGTCGTCTGGCTTTTCTTCTCTCAGCACAAGCAGTAGAGGGCATACTGAGCACAGCCTTCTTTCTATATTTGGCCTGGACAAACGCTTCAGACTATGGCCGGGTCATGTACGCCATGGCCGGAGGCGCTGTTGTTCAGACCATAATACAGTTTGGACTTTATTATCCTCTTGTATCAAAGCTCGGGAACGTCAATGAGTCTGAATCCAGGAAGCTCATTGTAAGTGTTCAAATAATTAAAGCCGTACTTTTTGGCGCCTGTTTTTTTGGGGTCCTAATTTTTGCGTGGCGCCAACAGTTAAACTCTGAGTTAACCATTGTTCTGGCGATAATGTCTCTAGGTTTTTCAGTTGAAGCTTTGGCGGAAACTTTCTTCGCAGGCTTGAGGGTAAATGGTCGGCAAAATGTAGAGGCAAAAATAAAGGTAACAGGATCAGTGGCCTCCTATGGATATGGGTTCATCGCTGCCGCCACAGGTCTGGGAGCTATATATATCAGTTTTTTCAAGCTTGTGTCCGGTTTAACTCGAATAGTTTTTGGATACAGAATTTACCTGCAGGGACATCCCAAAAATGAAATTCTGTCCGGTTGTTGGGCTACTGCCAATTCTATGTTTAGGATATCTCTGGTTTTCGCGTTAATTGAAATACTGGGTGTGATTTACAACAAAACCAACATCTTTTTTCTCCAGAAAGAAACTGGTTTAGATGGTATAGCCTTCTACAGCGCGACCTGGAATATACTTGACGCTGTTAGTGTTTTGGGTTCTGAACAGTTTCTTGGATGGGTAATTTTCCCACTGTTGGCGACATTATGGTGGCAAAACAGAAACAAAGCGGGAGATCTTGTAAAGAGGAACGCCAAATGGCTCTTGGCAATTGCGCTGCCTATCGTTTTCTTTTTTTATTCTGAGAGTTCCTTGATAATAGGGCTAATTTATCCGGCCAAATATAGCGACGCCGTTTGGATGCAGAAATATCTTGTCTGGACGATCCCTATCTCTTTTGAAAACAATCTTTTCTCCTATGTTATGATGGTGGCGGGGGCCGCAAAATTACTGCTGGCGTTTCAAATTGCGGGAACAGCGGTGAATCTCATTCTCAATTTTACACTTGTTCCCCTGCTGAAGTTGCAAGGAGGTTGCCTGGTAATAATTTTTACCAAGCTGTTTATCGCCTGCTTGACTTTTGGCTATTGCCGTATCCGCTTCTCCTTTATCCGTGTCAGGGATTTCCTTTTCCCCGTTGTCTTGGGCATCATTTCGTTTGGTCTTTTCATGGCTGTAAAACCATTGATCACTTTACATCCTGCCGTGATAACGACGTTGACGCTTTATTCGGCCATTTTGTTTACAATTGGGCCTAGGTTTATTGGATCATTTCCTCGAAAGATCAATTGATTAACAGAGGCTAAACGAAAAACGGAACCTGTTGTCTAGGCTCCGTCCTCAAGTTCAACTCAACAAAAAAATTATTTATCTTTGCAGTTGTCTATTGTTTAAGGCGCGTTCCTCTTTGGCCTAAGCCGCCACTACATCGTCTTCAATCGGCCATCGTCCCTGATTCAACCATCGGACCAATGACGCGTCAATGGCGTCCTCAAAGACATCGCAGCGAGAGGCTATTTCTCTAAAGGAAAGACCCTGCTTCAACATCGTGTGAACGTTCTCCGGTGTCAGCCTCACTCTAGATCCATCCATTTTCAGCATAAGTCACTCCTTCAATCCATTATGTACCAATTAGTAAACTGACAGTTGCTCAAGTTCCGTATAATACAAAAATATATGCAATTTGTCCGATTATTGTTTCAAAACAGATAAAGATTGTTCGGTGACCTGTTCAGAAGGTATAAAGGCGTCTTGAATTTCTGGAAAAACCACTCGCAAAGCTTCATCCATATGATCTACCAATATTATATTCAAACCGCTCCTGATTTTTTTGGGGACCTCGGTCAGGTCTCTTTCGTTTTCGCGGGGAATAATTATCCTTGAAAGAAGGCCTCTTTTGGCCGCCAGTAGCTTTTCCTTGAGACCCCCGATTGGAAGAATCCGACCGCGCAGCGTTATTTCACCAGTCATGGCCAAATCATTTGGAAAAGGCTGTTTGGTTAACGCGGATAAAATGGCGGTAGTCATGGTGATCCCGGCCGAGGGCCCATCTTTGGGTGTCGCTCCTTCCGGAACATGGATGTGAATATCGATTTTGTCGTAAAAATCTGGCTTCAAACCGAGACTCAAAGCCCGCGATCTTACGTAGCTCATTGCGGCTTGCGCCGATTCCTGCATTACTTCACCAAGTTTTCCTGTAACCGTAAACTTCCCCGACCCCGGCATTAGAGCAACCTCTACAGTGAGTAGCTCTCCACCTACTTCGGTCCAGGCCAATCCATTTGCTATGCCGGTCTTCAGGGATTGTTCCCTCGCTCCATATCTGAATTTGGGAGCGCCCAGGAAGCTTCCAATGTCGCGCGGACATATGTCTATCCCATTGGCAATTGAACCGTCTACTACCTTACGGGCGACTTTGCGGCATACTTTGGCGATTTGCCGTTCCAGTTCCCGAACACCGGCCTCACGGGTGTATCGCCTCGCCATACGAATGATGGCCTTGCGAGAAAAAGTGATGTGGCTTGACGTCAAGCCATTGGATTTAGTCTGCTTCGGCACAAGGAAACGTTCCGCAATTCTCAGCTTCTCAAAATCCGTATACCCTGGAAGCCTGATGATCTCCATTCTGTCCTGTAAAGGGGCGGGAATTCCATGGAGAGTGTTGGCCGTAGTAATAAACATTACCTTGGAGAGATCATAATCAACGTCCAGATAATGATCGTTGAAGGCATGATTCTGTTCTGGGTCAAGAACTTCCAGCAAAGCAGCGGAAGGATCTCCTCGAAAATCCGTGCTCATTTTGTCAACTTCGTCCAGCAACATTACCGGGTTTATTGTTTCGCACTTCTTCATGCTTTGAACAATCTTCCCCGGGAGGGCCCCGATGTATGTGCGCCTGTGCCCTCTTATTTCAGCCTCATCGCGAACTCCGCCCAGTGAGATTCGAACGAATTCCCGGCCGGTGGCCCTGGCTACCGACCTGGCCAGAGAAGTCTTGCCTACTCCCGGGGGACCAACCAGACAAAGGATGGGCCCCTTTATATCAGGCGCAAGCTTTTGAACCGACAGATATTCAATTATTCGTTCTTTTACCTCTTTTAGACCATAATGATCCTCGTCCAGGATTTTCTGGGCTTCATCTATATGAAGCTCTGTTTTGGAGATTTCCGACCATGGCAACACAAGAAACCAATCGATGTAATTTCTGACGACCGTAGCTTCCGCGGACATCGGCGCCATCATCTTCAATTTGCGAATTTCTTTTCGAACTCTCAACTCGGCTTCGACCGATAATTCCTTTTGTTGCAACTGCTCTTCGATCTCAGCTATTTCGGACTTGAACTCATCCTTTTCCCCCATTTCTTTTTGAATAGCACGCATTTGCTCATTCAGATAATATTCTTTCTGAGTCTTTTCCATCTGCTTTTTGACGCGCTCACGAATTGTTTTCTCAATTTCCGAGATTTCTATTTCACTCTGCATCAACTCAAGTAAACGCTCTATCCTCTGCCGAACCGAGACCTTTTCGAGCAAGGCCTGTTTATCCTCCAACCTCAGACTGATCTGCCCTGCAATTGTGTCCGCAAGACGACCAGGTTCGTTAATCGACTTGATTGCGTTCAGGAAATCCTGGGGGGCCTTGTTGTCAGCAGCCACATAGCTTTCCGATACATTCCGCAACCCCCTGACCAAAGCCTGGAGTTCAATTTCACGACCTGAGATCTCGTCATCAATCGGACTTATTTCAACCATAAAATAGGGATCTTGTTCAATGAAGCGTCTAATTTGAGCGCGGTAACGCCCCTCAACAAAAATTTTGATCGTGTTGTCCGGCAGTTTGAGCAACTGAATAATCTGACCAACAACTCCTATAGAGAAGATATCGCTAGATTCGGGGTTCGTCTGTTGCGCATTTCTTTGAGATGCAAGGAAAATGAGCTTTTCTGTCTTTATTGCCGTCTCCACCGCCTTGATGGATCTATCCCTGCCTACAAAAAGCGGTGACACCATGTAAGGGAAAACAACAATGTCTCTCAAAGGCAATAAGGGCAGCGTTAAATCTGGAGAGACAACTGTTTCGTCTTTCTTTCCAAAAAACATTATTTAAGTATCCTAAGATTGTATGCTAACAACAGATGAGTCGCGTCAGGTAGAAGCCGTTTTCAGCTCCTTCAGGATGCGGATGTCTCAATCTCTTTCTCGAAAACCAATATGCAAGGAGATTTTTTCTGAATTACGTCGTCATTCACAATTACTTCCTGCAGATTCTTGAACTCGGGCAGTTCATACATGATGTCCAGCATTGATGCTTCAAGAATTGACCGCAGCCCGCGTGCCCCTGTCTTTCGTCGGAGGGCTTGCGAGGCCACTGAACGAAGAGCCTCATCCGTAAATCTCAATTTAACCTGCTCAAAACCGAAGAGCTTTTTGTACTGTCTCACAAGAGCGTTCTTGGGTTCGAGAAGTATACGCACCAGCGCGTCTTCATCAAGTTCATGAAGCGTTGCCGCTACCGGTAAACGACCGACAAATTCCGGGATAAGCCCGTATCGGATCAAATCCTCCGGTTGCACCAGTTCAAGGAGTTCAGCTACATCATCGTTTTTCGCCCCGCCAATTTGGGCGTTAAATCCCATGGATTTCATGTTTAGACGTTGCTGCACAACCCGGTCCAGGCCAACAAATGCCCCACCGCATATGAACAGTATATTAGTAGTATCGACTTGCAAGAATTCCTGTTGAGGATGCTTCCGTCCGCCCTTAGGAGGTACATTAGCCATTGTTCCTTCAACTATTTTTAGTAAGGCCTGCTGTACCCCTTCGCCGGAAACATCTCTGGTTATACTCGGGTTCTCCGTCTTCCGTGAAATCTTGTCAATTTCATCAATGTATACTATGCCCCGGCAAGCCCTGGATATATCATAGTCGGCATTCTGCAGAAGGCTCAGAATGATGTTCTCAACGTCCTCGCCCACATATCCTGCCTCAGTTAAAGTGGTGGCGTCGGCGATTGCGAATGGAACATTCAGTATACGGGCAAGGGTTTGAGCCAGGAGGGTTTTCCCCGACCCAGTAGGCCCTATTAACAGGATATTGCTCTTTTGTAACTCTACACCGTCTAGATCCGGTTTAGAATCAATCCGCTTGTAGTGGTTGTGAACAGCGACTGAAAGGATCTTTTTCGCCTGTTCCTGACCAATTACGTATTCATCCAGAGAAGATTTGATTTCAGATGGGTTTGGTACCCTGGACTTGCCCCGACCCATTTCTTCCTTTTCGTACTCTTCAGCAATAATCTCGTTGCACAATTCGATACATTCATCGCAGATATAAACTGTTGGACCGGCGATGAGTTTCCTAACTTCGTCCTGGCTCTTTCCACAAAATGAACAGTAAAGAGAAGAGAAGTTACCCTTTCTTGCAGCCATGTAATCCTCCTTCAGCGTACCCCTAGCAGAAACTCATACATCCCGTCGGTATCCATATAAAGGTCACTGAGATTTTCGTAATTAGTTCGTATCGAGCTTCCTCTTCATCCGATCAATTCTTTTACTAGTGAAGATTTCAAGGAAGCCCGACTTGTTTGCCATTTTTTATTCTTTTTCCTCGACAATGTCCCGGGAAGTTAACACATTATCTATTATTCCGTAAGTGACGGCTTCTTCACCACTCATGAAATAGTCACGTTCAGTATCGGTTTCAATCCTTTCCAGAGGCTGACCGGTGTGTTCAACCAGAATCCTATTTAACTCACTGCGCATGCGCAGGATCTCACGTGCATGTATCTCAATGTCAGTAGCCTGCCCCTGAAAACCGCCCATGGGCTGATGAATCAGGATTCGCGCGTGCGGGAGAGCGTGCCTCTTGCCGTGAGTTCCAGCCGCCAATAGTAGCGCGGCCATCGAAGCGGCCTGACCAATACAGATAGTCTGTATCTGAGGTTTAATATACTTCATGGTGTCATAGATGGCGAGGCCCGATGTTACAACCCCACCAGGGGAGTTGATATAAAAGTTTATGTCCTTGTCAGGGGCCTCACTTTCAAGAAATAAAAGCTGGGCAATAATCAAATTAGCGACCAAGTCGTCTACTGCGGTACCCAAAAAGATTATGCGCTCTTTAAGTAACCGGGAATATATGTCGTATGATCTTTCACCACGGCTAGTCTGTTCAACAACTATTGGAACCAACATTATTGATTACTCTCTTTTCTAAATTATTCGCTCGTTTCAGATGTTTCCGCCGAATAAGGAACTTCGGTGATGTCTGCCTGCTGTTCAATAAACAAATAAATCTTATCTTCGAGTAAGGAAGACGTAAAATCCTCCATCCTGTTATTTTCTTCCAATTGATCTCTAAAAAAGTCTGGCGACCACCCAAAAAATTTGGCCCGTTTTTCAAGCTCAGCGTCAATATCTTCCTGAGTAACGAGAATCTCTTCCTTTTCTCCTATGGCCGTTATTATAAGGGCCGCTTTGACTTGCTCTTCCGCCTTGGGTCTTATTGAATCACGTTGAGCCTTATCAGGAAGCGGGAACCTCTTCATATCGATTCCCTGACGAGCGAGGTTCTCTCTAGCTCCCATAATTATGTCGTTGATTCTGGATTCAACCAATGATTCAGGGGCCTCAAAGGGATTAGCTTCGATGATCTTTCCAACAATCTGTTTCCTGAGGTCCTCTTTGATGTCCATGTCATAAGATTCTCTAAGGTCTTCAGAAACCTGTTTCTTGAGGGCCTCCAACGACTCAAATTGACCCAGGTCTTTGGCCAGTTCGTCGTTCAACTCAGGAATTAATCGTTCTTTAGCTTCTTTGATTGTCAATGTAAAAGTTGCGGATTTCCCGCACAGTTCTTTTCGGGGAAAGTCTTCCGCCAGAGTGTGGCTAATGGTAACGGGTTCGGCAAGTTTCAAACCAGTCAGCTTGGAGTCAAAATCAGGCAGATAGAAGTTTCTGCCCATCTCAAGATGATAATCTTTAACACTCAGGGACTTAATGATTTCTCCGTCCGCAACAGCTTCAATGTCAACCACAAGGTGGTCTCCATCCTGAATACCCCTGCCTTCAGTGATCGGCGCCAACTTCGCGTGGCGCTGACGAATCACTTCAATACGCTCGTCTATATCGCTGTCCCCAACCTCACGAACGATCTTGTTAAGTGACATTCCCCTAAATCCCTGAACGTCCAATTCAGGAGGCGCTTCTATTTCAACCGTGTAAACAAAAGGCTTTTCAGGATCTAAAGGCTCCTGATCTAAATTAACAACTGTAATAGGCTTGATCTTCTTTTCGTCCAACCCTAGCTCGAATGTATCTTCAATTATCTTTTTAGCCGTATCACTATGAACCTGTTCCTTAAACAGGTTCTTTATGATCTCCATCGGGACCTTTCCCCTGCGAAATCCCTTGATCTGGGCATTCCTTTTAAGGTCCCTGTATTGAGCTTCAAGTGTTTCCGATACCCGATCCTGAGGAACTTCGAAAGTCACTTTTTTTCTGACAGCGCTTAAATCTTCAACCTGAATGTTTGTCATGACTCCTCTTTCACAATAATATTTTGCCACGCCGATGGGGTCACAAGATCTGAAATCAAATCCTAGCGGAATGGACACTGTCAACTAACACTTTTATTATACTTCGACGTTGGACAAAAGGGAAGTTAATGAAGTCCTTGTCAACCTTTTGGATTCATTTTTCTTGAACGTGGGGTCAGATTCTGTTAGGGGTCTGTTCTACCTTTCCGGTTTTCACAATTTTTTTTGGAGAAAAGCTCTGTTGTCGTCAAGTCAGAAAGACAATCCCTTGATAAGCGTTGTAGCGCCTATCTATAATGAAGAAAGGAACGTTGTCCCTCTTGTTGAAAGACTTAGTGAGGTTTTTGACAAACTGAGGCTCGACTGGGAGCTGGTGTTAGCTTTGGATCCCTGCGCCGACCAAACGGAAGAAAGAATCCTGGAAATGATTCAGGCAAATTTTCCTATACGTTTGATAAAATTCTCGCGGCGCTTTGGAAAACCTATTTCGCTGATGGCCGGGCTCCGGCACTGCCTCGGGGACGCCACAATAGTTATTGACTCAGACTTGCAGGACCCTCCTGAGCTAATCGGGACTATGATTGAAAAATGGCGCGAAGGTTCCTTTGTTGTCATAGCTCAGCGAACCACGCGACGGGGGGAAAACTTTTTTTATCTGAAGGCCGCAGAGTTGTTCTATTGGGTTCTGGACAAATTTTCGGAAGTTAGGGTTCCAAGAAACACCGGGGACTTCCGCCTGTTAGATAAACGGGTGGTAGACGAACTCTGCAGGATAAATGAGAGGCACGGATTCTTGAGAGGCCTCACCGCTCTCGCTGGTTTCAAAACCACCATCATACCATTTGAACGAGAGCCCAGGTTAACCGGAAAAACTCAGATATCGGTTTTCGGAGCCGTCGGCATAGCGTTGGATGGAATAATTCCTTTTTCCAAAGCCCCCATTAGAATGGTTATGGCTTTAGGGGCGGGGATTTTTTCTGTAGGAATCGTGGCGACCACCCTATGGGCCATATATGGTTTCGCAAGAGGTTTCGGTTACAATTGGCTTCTTTTCGGTTTATTTCCTTTCGGTTGGACATTTTTCGGCGTCTCCATCAGTTGCCTTGGTTTAGTAGGTGAATACGTATTGCGCTGCTATGAGGATTCAAGAGACCGGCCCCTTTATATAGTGGACGCACTCGTGGAATCCGCGAAACTTTCCCGAAAGTTGTCTACGGCTGAAGTTAATGCTCAGGCTTTTTCAAATAAGAAAGGTTTGACATGAAGGCCCTTGTCACTGGTGGAGCAGGTTTTATAGGCAGTCATATCGTTGATGAACTTATTCGCAGAGATTACGATGTCGTGGTTTACGATAACCTTTCCACTGGATTTGAACGTCATTTAGAGTCCGGATCGGCCCATGATCGACTGCAGTTGGTAATTGGTGATATTCTCGATTACCCGAAGCTCGTCCACTCAATGAAGGATGTAGAATTGGTATTCCATCTCGCTGCAAATGCGGATGTCCGAGGCGGTAAAGCCAAAACTCGTGTCGATCTCCAACAAAACATAATCGGTACTCATAATGTACTTGAGGCCGTTAGAATGAACGAAATTCCGGAACTCGTCTTTACCAGTTCCGCTACGGTGTATGGTGAACCGGACGTTTTTCCTACCCCGGAGACTTACGCTCCACTGCAAACGTCACTTTATGGGGCTTCCAAGTTGGCCGCTGAAGCCATGATCCAGGCTTATAGCGAATATTTTGGAACCCGTAGCTACATGTTCCGGTTTGTTTCCTGGATAGGAGAAAGATACTCCCACGGCGTGGTATATGACTTTATAAGGAAGCTCAAGTCCAACCCTAAGGAACTTGAGATCCTTGGTGACGGCGCCCAGAGGAAATCATATCTTCATGTCCAGGATGGGATTAGGGGTATTTTTCTTGCCCTGGAGAAAATTCACGAGCCCAAGGTTGTATTAAACCTGGGCCATGAAGATTTCATGAATGTCACACGGTTGGCGTCAATAGTAGTCGAAGAAATGGGACTCAAAGACGTCGAGTTTCGTTATACTGGCGGCTCAAGAGGATGGATTGGAGACAGTCCATTTGTTCATCTTGATATTACCAAAATTAGATCAGCGGGTTTCGAGCCCCAAGTGTCTATAGAAGAAGGTATCCGACGCACAGCCAGGTATCTATTGAAAAACGACTGGTTGCTCCAATCACGCCTCGTAGGATCAACTGGTTAATGAAACTATATGGGCCAAAACCGCTTTGAAGATTCTTGACAGATACATTATACGAGAGTTTTTCAAAATATTCGTCATCTGCCTCACTGTCTTTGTTTTCGTTTTCCTGCTGATAGAAATCACAGACAAGATAAAATATTATTTTCAATATAATCCTCCGGGTATGTTGATGCTGAAATATTTTCTTGTCAAAATACCGGGTTATCTTTTTTTCACTCTTCCAATGGCCATTTTGTTGGCGGGAATGCTTTCGCTTCTGACAATGGCCAAGCATTCGGAATTGATAGCCATGCAGGCTGGGGGCATTGACGCTATCAGCATAGCCCGGCCATTGATCCTGGTTGGCTTAATAGGGTCCGTTGTAATGTTTTTTGCCAATGAGACCATTATTCCGTGGTCAAACCGTCATAGTGAATACATTCAAAATGTTGAGATAGCCGGTAAAAAACAAACTACTTTTGTACATTTCGACCAGATATGGCTCAAGGGGCCAGATTCGATCACTCACATCAGAAAATTTGACAAGCCAAGCAATACTTTGGAAAAAATTTCGATCGTGCGCTGGGACCCCGATTTCAATTTCGTTGAAAAGCTTTTTGCGGATAAGGCAAGATGGTGGAAGGATCAATGGACTTTCTATGGGGTCAATCGCACGATCAAGAAGCCAGATGGCAAGTTCGTTGTAGACGTGATTCCTTCCATGAGAGGGCCATTAAACAAAACCCCGGGGGATTTCCAAAAGGGGGAAACACCCACAAAGGAAATGAATCTCACCCAACTGGGAGAACTTATAGACCAATTAAACGCGGAAGGACGAACACCAACCCGCTATCTGGTTGATTGGCATGACAAAATAGCGTTTCCGCTTGTGTGTCTAATAATGGCGGCTTTAAGTGTCCCATTCTCAGTGCGCATTGGACCCAGGGGCGGCGGAGTCGCTATAGGACTGGCAGGGTCACTTGTGATCGCATTCAGTTATTGGATCCTCCATACCATGTTCATTGCATTGGGGCATGGGGGCTATATTCCTCCTGTCGTGGCCGCTTGGGCCGCCAACACATTGTTTGGCCTTGCCGCAGGCATAATGCTTTTAAACGCAAGCATATGAATTCAAACAATTTGTGACCAACTGACGGGTAGGTCAAGCCATCGAAGGAACTACTATTGGAACCAAACATGGATGCATCTTTATTTCCGCCGGTGTCCAACAGCAGTGATCGCCGTCAACCTGTAACGGCATTTTGGACTGAGACACTATCCTCACACTCAATCCCTTCAAACGAATCACCTCGTGAAATCGACAAATTCGTCGAGTCAAACCCGCTACTCCGTATTTTAAAACAGACTTCAGTGTTCCATGTGGAAAGACACGGACAAGAAAAAAGCCGGAGTTCGGGCGGGCTTCTTCATCAAATATTAAAAGACCCCCATAATAGCGAGTTTTAAGGACCATTACCATCTCACCCGTGACGGGTTCCTGGTCATCTACCCAAACTTTCAGCCTAGTGGGGTGGTATCTGAGACCAGCCTTAAAAATAGGTCTGAGATATCCGCGATAACCAAGAGTTTGTTTCCGCGTTTCAGTCATTTGCAAATTGAAACGCGTTTTCAACGTGTCATGTTTTGACGGTCCTTTCGAACTAATGTATTGATTGGATGAAGTCCGTCAACCACTGGATATGTAGCGTGTCGAGATATGAACAAACAAACATTTACCCAAAACTGAGCCAACTGCTGGACGAAATCAATAAGTGGGATTAAAAGGCCCGTCATTGCTTTTCATAGAAATGCTTGCAAATTTCTAAACCCTCACATAAAGATCGACCATACTGTTTCGAAAGAGGCGACAACCAGATTTGAAGCTTTTAAAGATCGCATACTTTTCCCTTTTGAGGCGGCGGTGGAAATCCTCACAACATTGGCAAAGCCCGACAATAAGGCAACCCTGGACAAGCTCAATCGAGTTTCAACTTTCTACGACAGGCTGGTCGGGCCTTCGGACTTGCCATGTTTCGCAAATTTCCGATAAACTGTAATATCATGTGTCTAAATCGCATTCTCTATGCTCTTGATCATTGTTTTTTGTAGATGAGGAAACTGACTATGAAAGCGCTTGTGACTGCAAGATTGAGCGAGGAAATTCTGGCCCCATTAAGACCGGCGCATGACCTAGTTGTGAATCCCAACGACTTTCCCATGTCCCGTGCCGATATCCTGGACAAGATCCAGGACAAAGAAGGATTACTTTGCACAATTTCGGACCGAATCGACGCTGAGCTGATGGATTGCGCCCCGGGCCTGAAAATGATAGCAAATTTTGGAGTGGGCTACGACAACATCGATGTGCCGGCGGCCACAGCAAGAGGGATAAGGGTTTCCAACACACCTGGAGTCCTTACGGACGCGACGGCTGACCTGGCTTTTTCACTTATATTGGCGGTTGCGCGTCGGGTTGTTGAAGGGGATGGCCGAACCCGCTCAGGAAAGTGGGGACCTTGGGCGCCGTTTAGTTTTCTGGGATCTGAAGTGACAGGAAAGACCCTAGGGATAATCGGCCTTGGTCAAATTGGTAAAGAAGTCGTCCGCAGAGCGAAAGGATTTCGGATGCCGATCCTATATCACAACCGTAAGCGTATCCCTGAGAATGAAGAATTGCAACTCGGCGCAAAATACGTTGATCTGGAAACTTTATTAAAGGAATCTGATTTTGTCTCTATACACGTATTATTGAATGACCAATCCAGAGGTCTCATAGGAGCAAATGAACTGGACCTGATGAAACCATCGGCATTCCTAATAAATGTCTCAAGGGGCCCTGTAATCAATGAGAACGCCCTAGTGGACGCTCTTAAAGCAAAGAAAATCGCTGGGGCCGGCCTGGATGTTTACGAAAAAGAGCCCAAGCTAGCTGAGGGCTTGGCGGAACTCAACAACACCGTCCTCACTCCGCATATAGGAAGCGCCACAATTGAAACCAGAATCGCTATGGGTAAGCTTGCGGTTAAAAACCTAAACGCAGGGCTTATGGGACAAAAACCGCCGAATTGCTTAAATTGTTAATCTAACTTCAAACTGGGGCTAAAAGCGTAGGTTGAACGTATAGCTCTATTTTTATAAACGGGGACGCGTCTGATATGTTACCTATTGGAGAAGCTCAACAAAAAGTTCTGGAAGAAATTCCTGTTTTAGGACGAGAGAGACTATTTATCCTGGAAGCGCTGGGCAGGGTTTTGGCTCAGGATGTCGAGGCTGTTCGTGATGTTCCGGCAGCCGACAACTCGGCCATGGATGGTTATTGCGTACAGCACAAGGACATTGCAGGCGCGAATTCATCAAAGCCCGTTCGTTTAAAGGTAGTTGGAGAATCACCTGCGGGAAAACCCTTTACAGGTACATTAGAATCCGGGCAGGCGGTCAGGATAATGACTGGCGGTCTTATCCCAAATGGCGCCGACACTGTAATTATGGTTGAAGATACCGAGCGTGAAGGCGATTTTATGGTTTGCCTTACTGATCCTGGATTCAATGCGCACATAAGATTTGGCGGGGAATATGTCCGCGCCGGCGAGACTGTTTTTAAGTGCGGCGATTTAATAAGACCGCCTGAAGTCGGCATGCTATCCACCTTGGGTCACGCATACGTCTATGTTTATCAGCGACCAGTTGTAGCCATTCTTTCCACAGGCGATGAACTTGTTGATCTGGATGAACCATTCACCAGTGGCAAGGTTGTTTGTTCAAATACTTATAGTCTTGCTGCTCAAGTACTCGATTGTGGGGCCATTCCGCTCTCTTTGGGGATAGCTTCAGATAACATTGAAGATCTCCGGGCAAGATTGAGAGATGGCCTGAGGGCCGACGTGATTCTAACTTCCGGTGGCGTATCCGTAGGAAAATATGATCTCGTCAAGGATACTCTAACAGAAGTCGGCATGAAGGTGAAATTCTGGAAAGTAGCGATGAAGCCCGGAAAACCTCTAGTTTTTGGAACAATTGGAACCAAACCGGTCTTTGGATTGCCTGGTAATCCCACGTCCGCAATGATTTCGTTTGAACAATTTGTGCGACCGGCCCTGCTCAAAATGATGGGACGGAAAAATCTTTTTAGGCCGTTACTGGATGCGGAGTTGGCCCAGGATGTCAAGGTGTCCCCAGGCAGACTTCATCTTGTGAGATGCAAATTATTCGAAAAAGATGGGATCAGGTTTGCAGTCTCAACCGGAACTCAAAGCTCGGGGTCTTTGCGTTCGATGGTCATGGCCGATGGCCTCATGATTCTGCCGACTGAAAAGGCGCCTTTTAAAGCTGGCGACAAAATCAAGGTTCAGTTTTTGCACACAGACAATCCGTTAAGTTTTGAGTCCCATTATTAGCGTTAGTGCATATCTATTTCAATCGGGACTCTTCCAATTGAGCGAGAAGTCTTTAAACCTCATTCTCAGGGTCTACTGTCTTTTGAAAGAGAACGTCGTTTAAATAATGGTCTCCAACGATTAAAACGGTGTTTTTCTTAGTATGCTCTGCTCGCGAGCTGGTCCAATGGAAACCAAAGTGACTGGAACACCTGATAAATGTTCAATCATTTCAACGTAATCGCGAGCATTTTTCGGTAAGTCATCAAAGGACCTGCAATCAGACAATGGCTCATCCCAGCCCTTCACTTCCCTATAACAAGGTTTAACTCGACCAAAATCATTTATGTCCGATGGAACATGGTCAAGATCTTTGCCGTCCAGTTCGTATCCTGTGGCTATCTTAATCGGTGATATCCCCGTCAAGACGTCCATCTTGGTTAGGGCTATACCAGTCAAACCATTGAGTCGAACGCTATGGTTCACAATGACCATGTCCAGCCATCCACAGCGCCGTGGTCTCCCCGTTGTAGCGCCGTACTCGCCGCCCTTTTCACGAAGATTTTCTCCCAGTCTATCCGTCAACTCAGTCGGAAACGCCCCTTGACCAACTCTGGTGGTATAGGCTTTCACAACCCCCCAACATTTTTCGATCAAGTTGGGACCGATTCCCGAGCCGGAGCAGGCGTTTCCACTCACCACGTTTGATGAGGTTACGAACGGGTAGGTGCCATGATCTATATCGAGTAGGGTCCCTTGCGCTCCTTCGAATAAAACGTGTCTACCTCCGGCGATAAAATTTTGAAGAGCGATAGACGTGTCGGCAATATGTCGCTCCAGCTTTTCCCCGTACGCAAGATATTCCTGTACAATCTCTTCCGGATTGAGTTTTGGTCTCCGAAACCGTCTTTCAATGAGAAAATTCTTTTCATCTAAAGCAGCGTATACTCGTTCTCTGAAGGTCGCCGGTCTAATAAGATCTCCAATTCTTATTCCCACGCGCGAAGCTTTGTCTTCATAAGCTGGTCCAATACCTCGACCAGTAGTTCCAATTTTAGCCTTTCCCAGAAATTCTTCACGACCCATGTCTATAATCTTGTGGTAAGGCATAATAACCTGAGAGCGATCAGAAAGGAGCAGTTGGCTATCCTTCTGAAAATGTCCCTTCTCTCGAAGTTCGACCTTTTCCTGAAGGAGCACGGAGGGGTCTACGACCAGACCATTAGCGACGATATTCGTAATATTCGGGTAAAGGATCCCGGATGGAATCAAATGGACAATTACCTGCTCACCCCCGACTTTTAGCGTATGGCCCGCGTTATTACCCCCCTGGAAACGGACTACTACGTCCGCTCTACTGGTTAACAGGTCTACAATCTTGCCTTTGCCTTCATCACCCCATTGGGCGCCTACAACTACGAGAGTGCTCAAAAGTTATCGCCTTTCTTGATGAGTCTGACCACGGTTGAAAATTTGTCCGCGTTTCCCGTAATCAACTGCATATTTTTAATTCGGGTAAACCGTCGATAATTATTTGATGAACATTCAGTATACCATTAATGCTTCTAATCTGTTCCAATGTAATGTCATCCGCTGGAGAATCAAGATTTGTTATTGATATCGCCGTACCGCCTGCGCAATTTCGGGACAGGTTCATTTGCGCAATGTTTACGTTCCTCTGGGCCAAAATGCCGGAAATCCCTGCAATCATTCCTGGAATGTCCTCATTCTTGACAATCAGCATCGGCCCTGCAGGAACCGCTTCAGTGACGAATTCATTTATACCTATGATTCGAGGCTCATCCCCAAATCTCCGAATCAGCGCACCTTCTATCTTAACAAGGCTTCCTTGCTTCGAAAAAACCTGCAAGGTAATGGATGGTCGACCATCGACAGATTCTTTGAGGATTGTTTCGAGGACTTGTATTCCAGCCTCTTCGGCGACAAAGTTGGCGTTCACCAGGTTAACGTCCGATCCTTTAAAGACATTTAGAAATCCCATCAACACCGCTGTCGTCATAGGCCTTAGATCCCAGCCCACTAATTCCCCTCGATATCCTATCTCAATCTTGACGGCGTTTCCAGATGACAACCCCGCTACAAACATTCCAAGACGTCTGGCGAGTTCAATATAAGGGCCAATCTTTGATCGAAGGACCGGGTCAACAACCGCCACATTTACGGCATTTCCCAAACTCCCATTTTGGAAATAATCCCTAAGGGATTCGGCTATTGATCGTGATACATTGGCTTGGGCCTCATCGGTGGCCACACTAAGGTCCGGAGTGCATATTACTTTTGAATGATTCAACAGTCGCCCGTGTTGAAGATAGAGTTCCGAGTGAATATCCACGGCCGCCCCTGCGACCTTGCCACTGTCCAGGGCGGCCAATAGCGCACTTTCTTGGATCAAGCCCGCTCTTCCGGTATTTATGATAATTACTCCTGTTTTCATCGAATTGAAGATCTTCTCGTTGAGCATGTTTCTCGTGTCGGGATTTAAAGGAACATGTAACGAGATTACATCGGACTTCTCATAAAGTTCAGGCAATGAAACAGGTCTAAATCCATGTTGTTTTATCATGTCGGATGTTACAATTCCGTCATAAACTAAAATATTCATGCGGAGTCCCCTTGAAGCGTATCGGGCTACAAGGGCTCCCGTCTTGCCGAACCCAACTATTCCCAAGGTTTTGCCGGCCATCTCTCGACCCTGAAATTTCTTTTTCTCCCATTTACCCTGTTTCATAGACTCCACGGCTATCGGCAAATGCCTATGGACGGCCATAAGAAGAGCTATGGTGTGTTCGCCTGCGGAAACGACGTGACTCGACGGCGCGTTCATCACTATTACGCCTCTGCGAGTCGCTTCCTGAACATCGATGTTGTCTACATCAGCGCCGGCTTTCGCTATGACTTTGAGCTGGGGGGCGAGCTTAAGCAGATCCTTTTGAACTGCTGTTGTTTCTCCCACCACGATTGCGTCATAATTCGGAACACAAGCATGTAGCTCATCAGCAGTCAAACCAACCTTTTGATCCACTTCTAGCATTGGGGTTGACAGCAGAATTGCAAGCCCGTTTTCGTGAATCTCATCGGCTACTAAAATCTTGGAACGCATATCGAGTTAACCATTCTTTCTAGCGAATTCGTTCATAAAATCGATTAAGGCCTTGACTGATTCGGGTTCAATAGCATTGTAAATTGAGGCCCTGCAACCGCCTACGGAACGATGTCCCTTTAGCCCACCCAATGAATTCTTGGCGGATTCGGCGATGAACTTCTTCTCCAGTTCCTCCGACTTCAGGCGAAAGGTCACATTCATCATAGATCGGCTGTTCTTATCTGCAGTTCCAACGTAAAAATCACTGCTGTCCATGTAGTCATATAGCATCGTAGCTTTTTGTCTGTTACGGCGATCCATGGCTTCGAGTCCGCCGATGGTTTCTTCTATCCATTTGAGGACTAAGCTAACCATAAAGATAGATATACATGGCGGAGTATTGTACAGGGAATTCTTTTCCGCATGCGTCGAGTAACGCAGCATGGTTGGAATATTCTTGGGACACCTCTCTAACATGTCTTCACGAATGATTACCAGTGTTACCCCCGCCGGACCAAGGTTCTTTTGAGCGCCCGCGTAGATCAAGCCAAAAGGATCAGGAACAAAGGGGCGGCTGAAGATGTCTGAAGACATATCAGAAACGAGTGGAACTCCGCCGGCCTTCGGGGCTGAATTCCACTGAGTTCCCTTAATGGTATTGTTGGAGGTGTAATGAAGGTAAGCGGCTTCTGTTGACACATGATAATTTTCTGGTATGTAGCTGAAATTCCGGTCTTCACTGGAGGCAATAACCGTGCAGGATTTGCCAAGGATCTCGGCTTCCTTTATGGCCTTTGTAGCCCAAGTTCCAGTGTTGATGTAGTTGGCGGCCATACCCTGAGGAATAAGGTTCATGGGAACCATGCTGAACTGGAGACTCGCTCCTCCCTGTAAAAAAAGAACTTTGTAGTCTTCACTCAAATTGAGCAGACGTTTGACTCGTGATACGGAGTGGTTAACGACATCTTCAAAAACGGTCGAGCGATGGCTAACTTCAGCGATGGACATACCTGAACCCTTGAAATCCAACATGGCTTCACGGGTTTCTTCTAGTACGATTAGCGGCAACGCTGCAGGACCAGGGTTGAAATTATGGATGCGAGCGGTCATTTAAGGAACCTCCTGAGTCTATGGAAGGGGCTGATCAAAATACACAAGTTTTAAAATATAGTTGAAAGGACATGAACTTTTCAACAAAAATCAACGTCTTCTCTGATTTGGATAACAAAGAATTGAAGTGGATATGATTTTCTTTTATGCGATTCTTTAACTAGTTATAATTAGTTAGCTTTGTCGGAGGTGTCGGACAATGCGTAGTATTGACGAACTGCTTAAAAATCTCGGTGTCGAATTAAGCACCGTAATTCCTTTATTACTGCTTGTTGCTTTTTGGTGGATTTTTAGTATGCTCACTTCTAAAGTTAAGAAAATGAGCAACAATAGCGAAGAAGCGGAAAAACCAGGGTTGCAGGAGCAATTTCTTAAAGTCGCCATAGGTGGTCAATCGCCGGATGAACGTCTTCGGCCTGAACCAGCAAGGGCTGGAGTCAACAACGCGTATAAATCGGAGGACGTAAATTATCCCGGTTCTCAGATTTATGATGGTCAAACAATATCCAAGCCTATTCATCCCAGATGGTGGGCCGCATGAAAGCAGGGAGCGTTATTCGAACGATCGAGTGGCGTTCTCGGCCGATTTCTCAAGCATATATCATTGGAATATGTTTAATTATAATATCGATATCTTGTGATAGGTTTGCGTCGGCGACAGAAACTTTCACATCTAAAAAACCTGTTGTCGACACAGTAAAGAAAAATGTCCCAGGAAACGACGAAACCCCAGGTCGCGAACTTTCCTGGGAGATGCCTGGTCGACTTTCGATCTATGATTTACAGTTTGGCCCAGCTATAGCTCAGCAAAACAAGTGGAAATTTTTAGGTAATAGCAGGACATTCAATGCAGGCCTTTTCGGTGATCGCCTTACGCTCATTGTACGCTTCTCCTATCGCGCTTCAACATCTGATACCCCGTTGAAATTTGTCATAAAATTGCCAGATTCAAGACAATATGAAGAAACCGTTCGACTTGCCAATCGTCAAGGAGAGTTTGATTACCATTTTACCATTCATAGACCGGAAGATTTTCTTGGAAGCGGCATGATCTATTTATATTATGGTTTCAGTATAGTGGATGTTCTTGATTTTACAATCATGCCGGGTTCATAATTCCTGTACCGCATTTATGATTCAAAAAGATCCCAAGTGTAGACTCGACATATTGTTGTTGGACAGAGGGCTGGTTTCTTCCAGAGAACAGGCGCGGGGCTTGATCATGGGAGGTAAAGTACTAGTTGACGGGACAAGGATTGAAAAGCCAGGCAAGGATATTTCGAGGTCTGCGATACTGGAGATCAAGGAACCACTACCATATGTAAGTCGAGGAGGTATTAAACTCGCTGCGGCGCTTGATGAATTCGGAATTGATCCCGCTGGTCTGAGCATCTTGGATGCAGGCGCTTCGACTGGTGGATTCACGGACTGTCTACTTCAAAGGGACGCAACCAGAATCGTGGCAGTGGATGTTGGATATGGGCAGTTTCATTGGAAACTACGCATTGATCCGAGAGTCAGGTTAATTGAGAGGACTAATATTAGACATCTGAAATTAGCTTCTCTGGGTGAACACATCGACGCCGCGGTTGCAGATCTCTCTTTCATCTCACTGAAACTTGTCTTTTCAAAAATTGCTGAGATCCTTCCACGGGGGTCATGGTTCGTGCCTTTAGTCAAACCTCAGTTTGAGGTCGGCAGATTGGAAGTGGGGAAACATGGCGTAGTTAGAGATTCTGACGCTATTGCCGCAGCAGTCGCCAATGTCAGGACAGCGGCGGTTAACTCCGGTTTTGAGGTCTTGAATCAGATTGAATCCCCCCTTCGTGGTCCAAAGGGGAATCATGAATTCTTGTTGCATCTCATGCTCACATCTAAAGCCTATTTCTGATCCCTTCCTCTATCTGTTCAATTCATTTTCAATTGAAAACAACCTCTTAGTCAGTTAGAATTCATTTTTTTGATACATTCTCATCGCTAAAACAAAACTCAATGAAAGGCTTTATCATGTCGTTCCCGGATATAGAAACCCAAATGCGCCACATCATGCGCGGGGTGGAAGAAATCATCCACGAAGAAGAACTGCGCAAAATGCTTGCAAAAAGCGCTCACACCGGTGTGCCTCTTCGAGTAAAACTGGGGGTAGACCCCACTGCGGCTGACATACATTTGGGACACATGGTTACAATCAGAAAGCTTAAACATTTCCAGGATATGGGACACATCGCCATATTTTTGATCGGAGATTTTACCGCTCGGATTGGGGATCCTACTGAACGTTCCGAAGCTAGGGTTAGGCTTACCAAGGATCAGGTCTGGGAACACGCCAGAAATTACAAAAACCAGGTATTCAAAATCCTGGATGAACAGAAGACAGAAATCCGCAACAATGGGGAATGGTTTGATCCAATGTCATTCGCGGACTGCCTTGATCTTGCTTACAGGTCGACAGTCGCCCGAATGCTGGAAAGAAACGATTTTGAAAGGCGCTTTAAGGAAGGCTCACCCATTAGCATTACGGAATTCTTGTATCCCCTTATGCAAGGGTACGATTCGGTCGCCTTGAAATGTAATGTGGAGTTAGGTGGGACGGACCAGAAATTTAATTTGTTGGCCGGTCGGGACCTGCAACTTCAGTTTGGGCAGGAACCTCAAGTTGTAATGATGACCCCATTAATCGAGGGTTTAGATGGTTCCAAAAAAATGAGTAAAACGGAACGTAATTATATAGCGGTTGATGACTCACCCGAAGATATATTTGGCAAGACTATGTCCATTCAGGACGACCTGATTGTAAAATATTTCACGTTGCTGACTGATGTAAATATCGATGAGGTAAACAGGTTTGGATTAGCTTTGAAGGAAGTGGATAAACATCAGGAAGCCGGGGACCCGTTCCATCCCATGCAGATCAAGAAAGCCCTCGCAAGGAGCATCGTAGCTGAATATCATGATTGGTCGGCTGCTAGACGTGGTGAAGACCATTTTGAAAAGGTTGTCCAAAGGAGAGAGCTTCCAAGCGATATTCCTCTAGTTCAGTTGACTGCTGTGAACTACCCTGCTTATGAACTGGTCGCCGAGATCGGCGAGGTTTCCAAAGCTGAAGCCAAGCGGCTTATTACTCAGGGCGGCGTGAAACTCGACGGCATTAAGATTGAAGACCCATCCATCCAAATAACTCTTTCAGCTAATGAAACAACCATGCAGATTGGGAAAAGAAAATTCTATCGAGTCAAAACAAAGTACCAAAAAAACATGGACACTTAAACAAACAGAGGTTATAGTTATTTTTTGTCGGGACGTGGCTCAGCCTGGTAGAGCACTGCGTTCGGGACGCAGGGGTCGCTGGTTCAAATCCAGTCGTCCCGACCAATTAAATCAATAAATTACGGTCCCTGGGAAAAGCCCAGCGACCGTTTTTTGTTGTTTCCCTCAGCAACCGCAGGGTATTCCATTGAATCATTGAAAATAATATCAACAATGATTCCCAGTCTTTATCCTGAAATAATTTTTAATGTTGATTTTTGCCCAGAAGAATAAAAGTTTTGAGCTTTCTGAAATCATCTACTGATTCCGGTCGTTTTTCCGTGCCATAAATGTCCATCGTTACGTTTTGACCATCTACTGTAATTAGAGCCCATCCCCAATGGCTTTGCCTGTCGTTTTCATCCCATGGCCAGTTAACTGTAGCCTTAGGGTTCTGAAAATGCCCGTCGTACAAAATTGAATTGCGTTCGGTATCGCCTTCAGCCCCGTTAAATTTGTAGAGTTTTGAGGTTAAGCCGCCAATTGTGGCCTGCCAGCAGTCATCCACCAACTGAACTTGGGTGTTGTGCTCATGACCACAAAAATAGGCCACTACGCCATGTTTTCTCAATATGTTCCAGAATCTGTCTCTTTCCTTTCTACGATCGATCCCGGAATAGCCGCAACAGGCGTAACTAGGGTCAAAAAAGGGTAAACAATCCCAGGTATGCCCTCCACCCGGAAAAGCTGGTGGATGTGATGTTACAAATAGTTTGTACCCCTTGTCGCGTGCGGTCTCTAAATCTTTATCAAGCCATTGAATGGTCTCATTGGAAAATGAATTGTTCTCATACATGGTGTATGCTGAAAGGACTGTAAAGTGACAACCATCAACATCGAAAGAATAAGTAAGTCCCAGATCGGAACTGGGGCCATTGTCTTCCGCCAACATATCTCCTAAAATATCCTTGAAAACCTGGAAATTTTGATATGACGGCAAATATGCTCGTCCATGTTTTCCACAACTAACATCTTCTTTCGAAGGATCGAACGTCCCAACTTCGTGGTTCCCTACGGTTACTCGAACCTGAATCCTCTTGTCCAATAGCGGCTTCATCACTTCTCGCCATTTGCTCAGTTGGACCCTATTACATTCTGATGTTGAACCCGCGTCTCGAGGGAAAGAGCCTGTCACCATGTCCCCTGGGAACAGGACCAACTGGATCGGCTTAGTTTCGTTAATTTTTATGACATGATCCCGAACTAAAGGTAGTATTGACGAAACTCCCGCATTATCATCCAAACACGATTTGGTTATCAGGTTCCCTCTGGTATCTGAGAAAACTGCGAACCTGAATTTGTCTTCAGCGAAGGCGGCTGTTGAAATTGCAAGAATCGTCAAAAGCGCTATTAGGGTAATCCTCAGTCTTTTCAAATCAAAATCTCCAATGTTGGTGTTAATTAGAATTCACTAAATCATTCAACAAAGCGTCCACAAAAACGGATCGCCAAGCTAGCGTAAGCCAACTTGGCGATATTTAAAGCAAAACCTTTGGTGGAGCTGGACGGGATCGAACCGACGACCTCTTGAATGCCATTCAAGCGCTCTCCCAACTGAGCTACAGCCCCGAGCAACCTTGTATTTATAAGTTACAAGGTAAATCTATGTCAAGCACATTCTCAGCCATCTATGTTTACCGTGAAGCCAAGCACTTCTGATGGATCGCTTATCCTCAACAAACGCAAAGGCGGATCACTCTTTATTTCACCTTCTTTTACCCTATGCATGACGTCCTCGATATCTTCCACCTTGATTGCAGGCTTGGTCTTGAGGTCCTCAAGCTCAGGTATCTTGCGCAGTGAAAGGAACACATAGATCATGTCTCCGGCATTCTTGGGGTTGTATGCGAAGCCAGTCTTTCCAATTGGGATCAATACCGGATCGTAGGCTGTAACTTTCCCTGAATCTCTCATCAAAGGTTCCGGGTTCTTGTTGCGTTTGCTCTTTTTTAGTGGAGCGGGGTAAAGCGCTACGACACCTTTAACCCCTTTTCTGTATATATAGAGATTACCATCAACATTGCTCTCAAATCTGAATTTATATTGATCGCCCTTTTTAAAAGGAGCCCCGAAGTTTTCGGGCTCGGAAAAATCCTTCGCGCCCTTAGACTTGATCATTATTTGACTGCTGACGCCGATAATAGGATATGGAATTACCAGTTTGTCTCCCGGACTGATACTGTTTGCCGACGCCAACTTGTTAAATGTGGCAAGTCCACTGGCCTGTGAGGCGTTTCCCATCATGCTCTCGGCAATCCCGTCCAGCGTCTCACCCTCTTTAACCGTGACGGTTATCGTGTCCTGATCATTGCCGTCCTTTTTCGGGCTTTGAAGCTCTGACCATGGAAAAGATTTAAAATATTCACTTTTCATGGTTAGAGGAGGCTTAACTTCTTCAATGGGTGGTAAGGGGGGCGGTTCATCCTTCTTCTGGAAGTAGGCGCACCCCGAGAAGAGAACAAGTACATTTAAAATTGCAAAAAACGAGAGGAATCGCTTCATGAAATCCTCCTGAAAAAGGTGACCGACTTCATAATCTATTTCGGCTCAGGGGCCAAATCGCCATCCGGTCTAAGCACTCGGGCTCCCAGTCTTGCTGGGACCTGTTGTAAACCTTCCTGAGGGGCCCGCCACTTTGAAATCACCGCGTGGACCTGACTTCTCGTTCCCTGTGGCACATAAGCCAAGAGCTTGTATGTCATACCTTCAACCGGCAGCGCCAAAACAGAGGACTTTACCGCCTGCCACTCAGGGGCGGCGATCAGCGTCACCTGAACAGCGGCAGCGGCAATTAAAAACCCCGTCACAACGCCCATGGCAGCGCCAAAAACACGGTCTAGCCAACCCAGGCGTGTGAAATCCAAAATTGCTTCCAGGACGCGTCTAATAACAACAAATATTACCTGCGCCAAAACGAAAACGAGCACCATGGAAATTATGATTGAGATCTGTGGATTAAGAGACGATATCTTGCCAAGCTGATTTTGAACCAGGGGATAATAACTGGTGGCAGCCCATACTCCAACAGCAAGACCTGTTAGAGCAGTCAGGGATCTTACAAATCCCTTCCAGAAACCGAGAATGAAGGTGATCAGTATAGTAGCCAGAATAAATATATCTATCGGATTACTAGCTTCTATAAAACTCATACATTTACTCACAGGGCTGAATTGTAAAGCGGCGACAACAAGATATCAGCCGAAGACAGCAAAAGAAAACACTCTGTTGAATTTAGCGTCGAATAACGGTTGAAGAGCAATTAGCTTACTTCATGACCAAGTTTATTCGTATCCGTCATTCCTTCTATTATGATATTATTAATTTGTCAATAATAATCAGTACGTCATTCAATAACCTAATCTCTTATATTAATTAAATTGCACATATGACTTCAACCAAATCGTCATCAAATTTCTACCACCCTGGACGAATGTCCCTAACTGAGCTTCCGCGTTCCCTGACGGATGCGGCGTTGGGTTCGGAGACAGGTAGATCAGGATTCAAACCAGTCTGACCTGTCAAGCCAGCGATTTTCTGAGATATAATTTCCCTGGCTTTCTGGTCATCAGTCAGGCCGAGAGCTTTTTTATAGTCTTCAGCCGCGTGAATGTTGTCGTGTTTAGCCAAGTAAACTAGAGCGCGGTTTTCGTAGAATGAAGGATTGGATGGATCGATTGAGATTGCCTTCGAGTAATCTTCCAACGCGCGATCGATGTCACCGGTTTCATGAAACACCAAGCCAAGATTGTTGTAGCATATCGCATCATGGGGATTCATTTCTATGGCCTTACGATAATCATCTAAAGCCTTGTCCGCTTTCTTCAATTTGTAATACGTATCGCCTCGAACCCTGTATATTTCTTCTTGACCAGGCCCGATTTCCACAGCGTGATTAAAATCTTCCAGAGCTTTTTGGTACTGACCCAATTTATAATATGTCAAACCACGGTCTCTAAGTATCTGTAAATTATTAGGATCAACCTTGAGACCAGTCGCCCATATCGCCAAAGCATGTTTTGCGTTTCCGAGCCTGTATTCTTCAAGTCCCTGATTGTAAAGTTCAGACACGTACGAGTTTCTCAGATGTTCAATTTTTTTGTCGATGTTCCCTGGATCGCCCTTTTTGGCCAAAGTCGTCCGTAATTTTAAATATACATCCAGGGCTTTTCCGTAATCCTTATTAGCCTCATAGACCTCACCCAAAGCTTTTTGAGCGCTAATACCGTTTTTGTTCATCGCTATAGCGTCCTTGAGGTTTTTGATGGATTTGTCAAAATCTCCCTTTTCTTTGTATATTAAACCCAACGTTGCAGAAATGGCTGGATCTCGTTTCCTAAGGCGCGCCACTGATTCCAGGTCTTCAAGAGCCTGATCGTAATCTCCCTTACGGAACCGGGCTATTCCCCGATTAATCTGGGCAGCGTAATAATCTGGCTTGATCTCCAAAGCCCGGGTATAATTCTGGATCGCCTTTTCATAGTTTCCCTTACGTTTGTAGGCTACTCCTAAATTATTGTACGCGTAGTGATCAACTGGATCTATTTTTACGGCCTTGGAAAATAGGCTGATCGCATCGTCCAGTCTGTCCTGGGCAAGAGCTTCAACTCCCCTGTTGTAAAATTCCACAGCCTCTTCCTGTGCGTAAGCGTCTCCATAAGCCACAAATAACCCAATTAAAACGATTAAATACATTACCTTTCTCATACCTTTTAAAAACCTCTTAAATTTAAGATATTTCCATAAGTCTCTTATTATCAAGCGAGGCGTCCGTTGGGGCTCAAATAGAAACAGCCTTTAATTCAACATCTAATTCTTAACATTAATAATTACATAATTACCCCGTTAAAACAATATTATATCTTATCTAAATTATATTTTTAATAATATTCAGTGTTAACCTTCAACAATAAATATTTTTACTTGACAAGCTATAAACCCCATGTTAAAGCCGCATGTCATTCAAGCCCTATAATGGGCTGAATTAAAACGCCTTCATTTTAGTCTAACCCTTGAACGGCTACTTGAAGGGCGTTAAAAAAGGAGGATCAGGTATGGCGCTGAGAGTTGTCGCTATCTTTGCGTTTCTCACCACGCTCTTATTCTCAATCTCAATAATTCCAGGAATCGCAGGCGGTCCACCGATTGAGGTCGCACCCGTTTGCGCTCCTATGCCTCAGCCTTGTGCTCCGCCAGCATGTGGTCCAATGGGTCCACCGTCTCCCTTTGGAATTTGTGGCGCCCTGCTAGGCGCATGCACCAACATCTGCGGCGCCGTAATCGGCATCCCCTCGGCCGTAATGGCGGGGATTCTGTCTCCGGCTCCAAAACGTCCTTCATGCAGGCCCAATTTTTGTGCCCCTCCATGCCCTCCTCCATGTGCTCCGCCCACTTGCGCGCCGCCTACGTGTGGACCAATGGCGCCTTGCGGGCCGCCCATGTGCGCTCCTCCGGCGTGTGTTCCTACTGGGATCACCAAGTGTAAGCCGCCACGCCGAACTTACATGCGGTACGGGGCCGTCTCTAACCCCTCGTTGTCGTCATATCCCATGATGATGGCAATGCCTGTGACGGCCTCAAAAGATCTCAAACAGGACCTTCCGGGAGGACTGAAGATCCTAGCCAGTGTCATGGAAATCCCTTTAAATCTTATATCGGGAAGTCTGGTTTCTGCTCAATCGAACGTTGCCATGGGTCCTGTGGCCACATCCCGAGAAGGTCAGACGCTTACCGGACAATACTGGTAGACATTTAAGCGGCAACTTGAGGCCATTAACCGTCTGGTATTCCTTAACGAAACACAAAGTGAATTTTGCTGGAAATCATCATTACCTTATAATTCTAACCACTTCTTCATAAACCCCCACATGGAGGCCCGGCCAGGCCTTCATTAACCAAACAATTTTCCTCCTTATCTTTGGGGACGATCATTTCGTCCCCACTTTTTTTGACCAAATTCCGACCACAAAGTTCTGGCCTTACAGCCTCAATCGATTGAATATTTCTTGTATTTTATTTTCCCGCTCCTTAGAATTGCTACAACTCGGCGCTCAGACGCCTTGATTTCTTGCTTTTCCCAAATGTGCCGCCCCACACAGGGGATTTAATGAGTTTTGAAAATCAAAAAACTAAGAATTTCCTATCATCCGACCCGGACGCGGGTTCGGTGGATTCAGGCCTGTTGATCTCTTCGGCAACGCTCCCTCCCTTGAATCATGACTCCCAGACACAAGTCGATTACAAGGCCCTTTACGAAAACGCCAAAGCCTTGGGAGAGCTTTATTCAGGCCTCTTGAAAGCCTCCACTGACGCCATAGTGGTTTATGACACCAAAGGCCATGTGAAATTCGTCAACAAAGGATTCACAAAAATATTTGGCTGGACGATCCAAGAAGTGTCAGGGCGTCGGGTCCCTTTTGTTCCTGAATCCGAGGCCGCTTTAACTGCAGCTACAATAAATAGGCTTTACCAGGACGGAGAATCTTCTGTAACCTTTGATACAAAGAGGCTCACTAAGTCTGGCGAGTCGCTGGAAGTCAATATCAGCGCGTCCTGTTACCGCGACGCTCATGGCGAGATCGCCGGCATGTTGGTGATTCTGCGCGATGTTACAGACCGAAAGCAGGTGATAGATGCTCTAAAGTCATCTGAAGAAAAATACAGGCTTGTTATCGAACACGCCAAGGAAGCTATTCTAGTGGCCCAGGACCAAATTATTAAATTTGTGAATCCGTATGCCAGTCAAATTGCCGAAATTCCTTTAAATGAAATTGTTGGAAAGCCCTTCATTAACTTTATCCACCCCGATGACAGACAAAAAACTTTTGAAAACTATGTGGAGAGACTTCAGGGCACTGTGAATCCGGAGCGCTATCGTATAAGGATTCTGACCGCTTCGGGGAAAATAAAATGGGGTGAGATATACGGTCACTCTGTCCAGTGGGAAGGTCGAACAGCCGATCTTGTATTTATAACAGACGTTACCGAGCGTGAGCACTCGGAAACCGCGTTGCGTCAATCGGAGGAGAATTATCGGGCAATAGTCAATTCTGTTGAAGACGCTATTTTCATCCATGACCCTCAAACCGGCGCCGTCCTGGATGTCAACGAGCGATTTACAGAGTTGTACGGCTATGTAAAGGAACAAGCAATAGGCGCTGATGTTTCACTCTTTAGCGCGGAAGGCGAGGGCATTGAAGCTGAAAAGGCATTGAAGAAAATTCGTCGAGCAGGTCTAGGTCATCCACAGTTTTTTGAATGGCGCGCCAGAGCAAAGGATGGTCGCTCTTTTTGGGTCGATGTTCATTTGCGCCGTGTGACATTGAATGGGCAGGATCGGGTTCTTGCGCTGGTAAGAGATATAACAGACAGAAAAAGGACTGAAGAGCTTCTTTTACAGAGCGAGCTTTTAAAGGCGGTAGCTGAACTGGCGACTGGGGTCGCACACAATTTTAACAACGTTTTACAGAAAATTCTTGTTAGTAGTCAGTCAGCCCTAATTAGGCTCGAACAGGGAGATCCATCGGCGGTTCGACCCCTCCTTATGGAGATTGCGCAAAACTCGAGAAACGGCTCTGAAACCGTTAAAAGGCTCCAGAGTTTTGCCCAACTCCGCTCAGACGTAACATCAGGGACAAACCAGATATTTGATCTCAGCAAAGCAGTTAGAGACGCTCTGGAAATGAGTGAACTCTTGTGGCGCACGCTTGCCGTCAAAAATGGGGTTTCCATATCAGTTCAGGCCGACATAACCGATGAATTGCTGGTTTCAGGGATATCAAACGACCTGTTCGAAGTCACATTGAACTTGATGAGGAATTCGATAGACGCCATCTCTAATGGTGGGAGAATAAGGGTTAGGACATTTCCCAGGGATGATTATGCAATCCTCGAAGTTGAAGATGACGGCATAGGTATTGCCCCAGAAAACCTTTCAAAGATATTCGATCCATTCTTTACTACAAAAGGACTACAAAGCACAGGAATGGGACTTGCCGGTGTTTACGGGATTGTCACCAGTCATGGCGGCTCCATATCAGTTGACAGTGAAGTTGATTTTGGGTCTACATTTACAATTGCGTTGCCACTGGCCAGTGTTGAAAAAGATAGTTCTCGCCAGGGTCAGATTCCTAATCTTTCCGAATCATCGATGCGTTTTCTTGTAATTGACGACGATGAAATGTTGTTGTCTCTGTTCAAAGAAGCTTTAATTTCTTTGGGTCAATTCGTGAAGACTGCATCTTCCGGAAAAACGGCGCTTCGCATTCTTGAAGAAGAGGAATTTGACGTCATAACCTGCGACCTCGGAATGCCTCAAATGAACGGTTGGGAGGTCGGGAGAAGGATTGTCAGTTTCTTTAAGAAAAAGCAAAAGGCTAAACCAACTCTAATCCTTCTTACTGGATGGGGTGGACAGACATCTGAACGGGAGAAAATATTGGAATCCGGTATTGACTTGGTGATCGAGAAGCCTGTGGATATTGTAGAGTTGATAGGAAGGGCTTCAGAGGCGGTCAGGAACCGCAAATCGAACCTTTAGGAATTGCGGAGTGTCCCGAATTCATTCTTTATCTTTCCGGCATCTTTTATAAGCGCACACAGATCGAGAGTTAACCCCGGGGGTCTTGACAACATCAAACGCGTGATCATCTGTTTCTTGAATTATGGGAACGTAAGTCCATGAAACTTCAACCCCATCACTTCGAAAGGAGGGTATTAGAAAATGCGTAGCCTCATTCCCTGGAGATGGAAAGAAGGTCGGAGCGTTCCAGAAAACGCGCTGACCGAATTTAGAAAAGAGGTTGATGATCTATTCAACCAATTTTTCGGTAACGCCGGGTGGTTGCCCGGAACATACTTTAGCAAAGGTTTCACGCCTGCTTTTGATGTTTCAGAAACCGATGAAGAAATATTGTTAAAAGCTGAATTGCCTGGGGTAGATCCAAAAGATATTGAGGTAGACCTCTCGGGAACGACCCTTACGGTAAAAGGTGAAAAAAAGGAAGGGCAAGAAGAGAAAACTGAGAATATGCATCGAATTGAACGATCTTTCGGATGTTTTTCACGTTCAGTGACCCTGCCTTGCGAGGTCAAAGAGGACCAGGTCGAGGCTAATTTTAAAAACGGCGTATTGAACTTGAAATTTTCCAAGGCTGAATCAAGCAAAAAACGGTCAATAAAAATTGACGTAAAGTAGGCTACTGAGTGGCGAGAGTAAAGCTCTCGTCATTCTATAACCGCTTGATAAGCCGGGGAACATAAAGGCGAACGATTTTAGCTGTCGAATAAAATATGGAGTGGAGGTTCAAACATGACAATTTGGGATATACAGAGAGACCCATGGGTGGGTGAGTTTATGCGACTCCAGAAAAACATGAACAATCTTTTTTCAACTCTCAATGAAAATTCTCCATCTTCAGAGTATTTTTTGAGAAGGGGTCGGTTATTTCCACCTATTAACGTACTAAAGGATGAGGGGAACTACAAGATTCTGGCTGAACTCCCTGGGGTGAAGGCTAACGAAATTGATTTGAGCGTTCAGGGAGAAACTCTGACTATTAAGGGCGAGAGAAAACCTGAGAATTTGGATGAAAACGTCAGCTATCATCGACGAGAGCGGTCTCATGGCTCTTTTCAGCGGAGCATCAGTCTACCGGAAAAAGTCGATTCCGATAATATAGGCGCTAATTACAAGAACGGGGTCCTAACTATTACTCTGCCATTGGACAAAGGATCAGGTCCTCGCAAAATATCTGTTTCTACCGAATAATCAACATAACTCGGAGGAAAACCAACATGGCGAATCAGGAAATACAAGTTGTCGACAAAAAGGAACTTTCTCCGGAGAGCGGTGAGATTACACGTAACGGTCTATATTTTACTCCTGCGGTGGACATTTTTGAGAATTCGAATGAGCTGACTGTCGTAGTTGACATGCCAGGAATCAATTCAGAAGATGTCGAAGTTGATCTGAGGGAAAACATTCTGACTATTATCGGTGACGCCAAAGCCGAAGAATTTGGTGGCCAGGAACTGCTTACCGAATATAGGACAGGAGGATATTACAGAACATTCAGGGTAAACAATTTAATCGATCACGCTAAAATTGCCGCTTCAATGAACGATGGTGTGCTTACACTAAAGCTGCCTAAGTCGGAGAAGGCTATCCCAAGGAAAATACCCGTGGTCTGTGATTAGATTTTATTGTGGACTTGGGATAGTTTAAATGACATTGGTTCAGTGTAGCGTTTACACTTTGAAGAAAGTTATAGCCGGCAAGGTATCAGGGCAGTTAAGGTAATGAAGTTTAGATACGCTGACTTTTGAAGCCAACTTTTATGGATCTGCCGACGGGGTCAGGGATTCCTGACCCCATCAAAAAACCTTAGCAAGGTTATTCCTTTTCTCCCAATTTGGACTTAAGCAATTCCCCCAAGGTACCAAAGGATTTCCGGGACCTGCCGGCAGTAAGATATTCTTTGGCCTGATTGAGTTCATCAGAGTGTTCCAAGGCTTTCAGACTTAGTCCAATCCTTCGGATTTCCGGCTCAACGGATATGACTTTTACCGTAATGCTGGATCCGACAGGGTATTTCTTTCTAAGTTCTCTCGGGCTAAAATCGCCGATTTCGGCATTTCTCAATAATCCGGTTTTTCCACCTGTAAGATTGACAAATAGTCCATAGTCCTTGATGGCCTGGACCTCTCCAGTTGTGACCATTCCTTCCACAATCTCCACATCCGGTTCTTGCGAACCAAGTGCTTGAATGTCGGGGATTTGTTCGAGGCTTAACCTTTTTTCATCCCTATTCACAGAGATGATCCGAATCTTGATCGATTCTCCGGGACTGACTACCTCTCGGGGATGGTTGATCCTGCGTCCCCTGCCAAAGTTCGATATGTGAACCAATCCCTCAATACCCGGCTCTAATTCAACAAACGCTCCAAAGTTGGTGAGCCTGGTTACTACTCCTACCGTTTCGAGGCCGTCATGGAAACGCGAAGTGATAGAATCCCAAGGATTATCCTGAACCTGTTTGAGACTCAGGGAAATCCGGTTCTTGTCCCAATCAAGCCCGGTAATTTTTACTGAAATCTCATCACCTACCGACATAAAATCCGACACCGATTCGACTCGACTCCAGGCCAACTCGGAAATGGGTATAAGTCCTTCCGGGCCACCAATGTCAACAAACGCCCCAAACGCAGCCAGTTTACGGACTACGCCACGAACCACATCTCCCTCCGCAAGAGTTTGTTTGAGTTGGTTGATTTTCTGGCGGCGTTCCTGTTCCAGAACTTCTCGCCTTGACAAAACAATATTGCGTCCCCTGTCTGAAAAATCGGTGATCTTAAAAAAGAATTTTTTACCGATATAGTTTTCCGGCAATCCTCCGGAAACAATGTCGACTTGAGAATATGGGCAAAATGCGTTTCGGCCAAATACGGTCACACTGTAACCGCCTTTTCTCTCTTCGATCACCAGGCCCTCAACCGGGACTCCACTTTGGAACGCCCCTCTAACGGCGTCTTCTGAAGCGGCATGTGTCATTTTAACACTTAAAAGCACATCCCCATCTCGCTGAGCTACAACGTAAGCGGTAATTGGATCCCCGACTTTAAGATCCAGACGTTTCTCGGAATCACGAAGCTCTTCCTTGGAGATCGCTCCCTCGCTTTTCCCTCCAATATCCACAAAAACCCATTCATCGCCAATAGATACTATTTTCCCATCGATCCTGCCTTCGTGTGTAATAGTTTCATGATCAGCTTGAGTAGAAGCTTCAAATAACGCTGCGAAATCCTCCTCCAGGTCATCGGGCGCATTATCTTTGTTCAGTTCTTGATCTTTATTTTGAGCCATTTGAGTGAAAAAGCCTTTCCCTGTATCATATCACCTTGAATGTTTACCTTTTTTTCCTCTTCCTTGCAAGCACACTGAGATAGTGGTAAAGATATACAAACTCACACCAATTTTTTCGGATTATTTATCCGAATTCACAGTTTGATAATGATATCCAAAACTAGAGGTCCGGTCTTTTTTTGGTATCCGTAATCGGTTTGTTAAATCAAGCCGGCTCCCTTAGTTTTACAGTCAAGAAAAATGAGGCGTTCATGCCATTTCTCAGAAGAAATGAAATAGGATGGAATGAGAGATTCAGACGATGTGTTTACTTTTTCCTGCGAGACGAACTCGATGGGCTCCTGATATCTGAAGGCCTTATAAAATCGTATAAGGCTTTTAAGGATTCAGGAGAAGAATATCCATTTGTTGAGATGCGGGAACTCAAGCCTAGAGCGCGTGTTGTTGGCCAAGAGTACACAAAACACTCGCATTTCATACTCATTTTCAACGAAGGGACTGTGCCAAATTCAGTAAAAACTTATATACGTTTCTTTGACTCAAACAAAATAACAAAAGAAAACCTCGTTAATCTGGCGATTTTTGATCTTAAGGAACTTTTTAACCAAAAGATGAGATTCTTCGAAGATACGGCATTTCCGATCCTGCTTCGGGAACTTCTCAAGTCGGACTATGCCGTTATGATGCAACAAGATCCCACCATAAGGGCAAGATACCGATATGGGTTGACTCATTTTCACGTAAGGGTGGACTGGCCGGTAGCTCAGGCGGCCGAAGATCTTGCCAAATATCTGCGGTACATATCTAAGGACCTCTACGAAAAAGGTGACAAAGTCGGAGAGTTGATTCAGCAAAAGCTTTATGAATATTATGGCTTTCACTACACTGTTGGGGGACGCCGCACAGCGGCTCTTGTCGCCGCTCGTTTCCTCGCAAGGTTCCATTTTATATCTACTGTTTACATCTGTTCTTCTGAGTCACGGACTCTATTCAGGCTGGCTGAACAGGGTATTTCCAAATATGTCTTGATAAGGTTGAGCAATGAAGAAATACGAGACGTCGCTCAAGAAGCGAAAATGGACGAGAAAGATTTTGTGAACGGTTATCTGATTGATCGAACAGAAAAATATGGCGTAGGAATCTTTCTGGTGTCGTACGAATACAACGAACACTCAACTCCACCCCAAGATTGCAAAATCAGGGAACTTAATCCAGATTATCAATGGCTTAATGTGGACCTGCAGTTGCTGGTACCCCCACCCTGTCGCGGTGATGTCAGACCGTTACATCTGTCGCGCGTATATTCCTGATTTGCAGGAATTATTCTCGGGTCAGTCTATTTCCATGCCGGTGGTAGTCATGGTCATTTTGCCGTGCTTCACCCCTCGGGTGGATATTAGCAACTCACACGTCCTCCTGACCTGTTCGGATTCACCCCGCAATATGAGTACCTCAAGGCAATTGTGAGCATCCAGGTGAACATGCAGCGCAGAAATGATCAGATTGTGAGTCCTGTGTTGTATCTCCGTCAGTTTTTGAGCCAAGTCACTCTGTTCATGATTGTAGACAACTGTTACCGTACCTACCACTTCGTGGCCCGGTTCGCTCCATTGATCTTCAACCAGACGATCTCGAATCAGGTCTCTGATAGCCTCGGATCGATTCGTGTATCCCTTTTGGTTTATCAACTCATCGAACTTTTCGAGTAAATCATCCGGTATCGACACGCCAAACCTAACAAGCTCAGGCATTAATAATTCCCTTTTCTTTGATAGAGTCTATTTGGAGGAAGCATACTATACAAATAATAATAACACGATCCTCCCTGTTTGCAAAAAGAGAAACTGTCATTTTAAAAGATAACACTAAAGTGTCGGAGTATTTTGGGAGAGATAGAGGCTAATAGGCAGTTGAGACGTTGATAATTCTGGAACGTTTCTGAAGTCATTTTTAATCGATGGAATTGTCGGATACCAACATGTTGCTTTTCTCAATGTTGTCAACAATACATTTGGCCCAGTTGTCGGTGACAGTGTAAACCATTTCCAATCCCTGCCGGGACGACTGGATTATCCCCCGGGTTTTCAAGTGAATCAGGTGCTGAGAAACTGTAGCTTGATGAAGACCAAGGCATTCCTGCATGTTCTTTACATTGCACCCACCAACTTTAAGCAAACCATAGACTATCTTCAATCGGATGGGATGTCCAAGCGCCTTAAAAATCTCGGCTTCTCTCGTAAATTCCATCCTCTTGATCAGGTTGAAAATCTCATCCTTACTCTTCTGGTCCTCTTCGACGCCTTCAAAAGGTTGGCCCGAACCTGAAAAATCTCCGTTAACCGTAGGATCAAAAACCTCTCGTCCTGTCTGCTCATTAGCGAAACCCATATCAAACACCTTAGCTATGCCCTATTTCCGATAGTTATCAGGATCATGCGCTTCGTTCGATCCCCTGTTCACGGGGGAACATCCTGCCGACATTCATGTCGAGACACCCATTTTAGGAAGAAGCCAACGGTTAAGAACAAACCAACCGACAAATACAGCTATAATGATAGCAAGTTCCATTTCTAAAACCCTTTTGAATGAGTTATGTGATCTTTGGACATTTCGAGTCACCTAAATCCACTTCTCATAGGGACCCAAAACGCGCCTTTACCGCTTTTATATATATATCTGAATATAACATTTATGTCAAGCAACTTTTCAATTTTCAAAAGTATCCCTATCCAAAATTTTTACGTTCACTATCTTCAAATATGGAAACCTTACCGTATTCTCCGTCATAACCGGCTTCAATTCGTACCTGCTCAGCCCTTACCCTTTTTAGCGCTTCCGCAACTATTGGAGGCGCGTATGTTTCAACTTCGTTCAGCGGCAATGACCACAATATATCCAACTCTGGGCCAAGGTCCCTAATTAATCGAAAATGAAGTTCTTTGGCCTTCTTCGCCTGTACTCCACAACCAAGGCAATCAGCCACAATCTCAATCAACGGAAGCATCCTCCAATAGTAACCCGCTTTGGCTGGAGTATAGCCATTCGGCCTGTCTGCAAGCTGATTCACCCTGTTCATTACCCCAACGGTTAAAGCGTGACCACAGACCGGGCATTTTCCTGCTAAGGTCTCTGTCTCTTGGGGGTCCAGGCGAATCCCGCACTTTCGGTGCCCGTCCATGTGATATTTCCCCTCTTCGGGAAAAAATTCAATTGTGCCGACGAATCCCGGCGCATCACCCTTGACCCGTCTGTCTTCCATTATTGATTGTCTTGGGCCAAGGAAATTTTCCGTATTCCTGGAACCTGCGCCACCAATGCGCAACGATTCGCGTATAGAGGGATACGAAGGTTGTCCTGAGAAAATGTTGACTTCTCGACCAAGACGCGACGGTGAATGGGTGTCGGAATTGGATACCAGCGTGAACCGGTCAAGTTCTGACACCCTGAAATTCATCTCTGGGTCCGATGAAAGTCCTGTTTCCACGGCAAGGACGTGGCCAGTGAGGTCTTCAAAACACTCCTGTATGGAGTCAAAACCCGATTTGGAACCAAGCGCCGAGAACCAGGGGGTCCAGATATGCGCAGGAATGGCAAAAGATCGCTCCGATGTCTCAAGAGCTATTTCAAGTAAGTCCCTGCAATCAAGGCCCAGTATGGGTCTACCATCTGAATTAAGATTCCCCCTTTTGCCGAGACGCGTGCAGAAATTATCCATAGTTTCCATGTCAGGCATGAAAATAAGGTTGTGAGCTTTGCGTACTCTACCGTTTTTCTTGTAGATTGAACTTATCTCCACATTGAGGATAAATCGCATGTCACCGGGTAAGAAAACTGATGAATCAATTAAAGGTATTGGTGTTGATTCTGGTTTAAGTCCAAAAAGTCCGTCTTCCCGTGGCTCCAACTTGTCATGTAACTCCTTGCGCCATTCAGGGTGGGTAAAGTCACCGGTTGCCACCACACTTATTCCCTTAAGCGCAGCCCATTGCGACAATCCGTTCAAATCGCAGTCCTTTGATGTTGCGCGAGAGTATTTTGAATGCACGTGAAGATCAGCAAAATAGGTCATGGGTCTTCCTTAATATTTTCATTGGGTTATACATTTGTGATTACGTTCCATAAATTATCTTGGTATTTCAAGCATATGAGAATATGGGTCAAATTATCTTGACTTTTTTTGATGAGAACTCTAAAAATTATCGTTATCTTTGGCCCCTAACAAAAAACTAATGGACCAATTTTTTCTAAGGTCAAACTCCTGCCGGAAGTCAGGAATGACCACCTTGATCTTTAACGGGCCCTGTTTTGGGGATTACCCATGAAAAATTGGCTTAGTGTTGTTTTAGGAAAGGCTTTTGTCAAGAACCTTCATTTAGAAGGGACAAGAAAAATTTGTTGTGTTTAACTCCTCGAATTTGCTATTTTTTGTAATTCAACTTAGAGTTGCTTAAAAATAGTAGTTCAGGAACCGTTGTCGGTGACGATGAATAGGAGATTGCAATGAACAAATCTGATCTCGTGAAAACCTTAGCAAAAGATACGGACCTCCCCATCAGGAAATCTGAAGAAATCGTTGATATGGTCTTCAACACCATGTCAGAGGCCCTGGAACGCGGTGATCGAATCGAGATTAGAGGTTTCGGCTCATTTGTGGTTAAGGAATACATGGGTTATACGGGCAGAAATCCAAAGACTGGTGAACAGATTGTAGTCCAGAACAAAAGTTTGCCATTTTTCAAAGCTGGAAAAGAACTTAAAGAAAATATCAATAAGTAATTTCATCAGAGCATGGCCAAAGTCGTGTAACTCTGTTAAGAGGGGGAAAGGGGCCGATAACATAAAAGAAGGTTCCTTTGAAATTGAGTGAAAATATTTTTACACCGCGTGAGAAACCTCGCATCAGCCTATTCTTACTGGTCGCGCTTATTGTAACTCTATTTACGCTGACGTTCGGGGGCGTTTACTCAGATGCCTGGATCACAGAACATGGCGCTGGTAGAGGTGGTTACGTTCTACCGCCCAACCTGATCAAAGACGGGATCTCTTTTGCGGGTAGCAGGGTCCCGGTTGAGCGTCCAGGAGTTCATGAGCGAATTGTCGAACAATTGAATTACCTCCTGATGGACAGGCGCGCGTCGGTAACTGAATGGTTCAATCGTTTTGTGGCTTATGGGCCTATTCTTACCGGTTCATTGAAAAAGAACGATGTGCCGGTAGACCTTGTATATCTGTCAATTCTCCTGAGTGAGTTGGACCCAAACCACAAGACCCGTTCTGGTGGAATTGGATGGTGGGCGCTTGGACCATCCAGGGACGGCTCTACCAAGAACATTGTCCCGTGGGTTTCAACAAGTGAATGGGATGACCGGCGTGACCCTGAAATTTCCACTTATATTGCGGCTCAGTTTTTTCAGACGCTCCGAAAAAGGGAGCCCAAATACGACTGGTTGCTCATCATTTCAACTTTTCTAGACGGCTCCGATAAAATAAATCCAATTCTAACGAAATCTCCAGGCTTTTCTTACTGGGACATCATCACCCCACCAACGTCGGACCTGCTGATTCCAAGATTAATTGCTCTTAAGATCTTACTCCAGAACAGAAACTTCTATTGCGTCAACATAACCCAGGACAAACCACTCGCCTTTGATAATCTTGGCAGGATAAGGCTGTCAAAGGACCTTCCTCTGAGTATGGTCGCTAAATGGACGGGCACGATTTCCAGAAATATTTGGAAATTGAACACTGGAGTTGACATCATGAGCGCAGTCCTACCCAAAACGGACAAACGCTCTCCAAATGGTTATCTTTTAAGGACTCCGCAAGGAACTGGAGCAAAAGTCAAGAAACTGCTCGAGAACGAAGGATACATGGTCAAGTAGCGAAGTCCACAGTCCCATAGCCCTACACATTATAATTGTTTGTTTGAGGCTTTTTGCTTATAACAAACAAAGTCTCTCTTGTATAAATCTAGACTGGAAAAACTCTGACGAGCAACCGTGGGCATATGAATAAATTCCTTGAAAAATACCTCAAGATCTATCCTCACGAAATCACCAGATTTGTTTGGATATCAGGAATATTTTTCGTTATTTTCCTCGGTTTCGCATTTTTTAGAAATTATGTGGACGCCTCATTCCTCAAGAGGTACGGCCCTCAGTATATTCCATATATGTTGGCGATCAACGCGTTGCTTACCTTTGTGGTCTTCGGAGCGGCAAATCGTCTGAACCGTCTTTTCCTTGATCACACCATTCTGTCATGGCTACTGATTTTTTGTGGTGTATCGGTTCTGATCCTCTTTTTTATGGTGAAGGCTGACATCACCCTTGCATATCCGATACTGTACCAGATCTTAAACCTGCTGGATTCAATACTTCTCGTGTATCTCTGGAACGTCGCCGGAGATCTGTTTGACGCCAGACAGGGGAAAAGGTTGTTTCCTTACGTCACAGCAGCTCAAGTTCTTGCAAGTACGATTGGCAGTTTCGGCACGGGCCCTTTCACTGCGTTCGTCGGCCAGGATCCTACACTGATTCTGTTCAGCGCTGTGTCGTTCGGAGTCGGCGTATTCATGATGATTACCGGCCAAATGTTTCTTGGAAAGTTAACCCCCAAATCAGCTACGGTAAAGACGCAAAGCAAAAAAATCACGGAAGCGCCGGGATTGATAGCGCAATATCCTATTGTGAGATACCTTATAATCACCGGTCTGATACCAAATATCCTGTTACCTATCTTCTCGTACCAGTTCAGTGTAATAGCCAACCATACCTTCGCTTCAGAGCAGACACTTATTACATTTCTTAGCGTGTTTCGCGGGCTAACAACGTCGGTGTCTTTTGTGCTGCTCTTTTTCATGGGACGCATATATCAATCCATGGGACTCACAAACGCTTCGCTGGTACAACCCTTCAACTTCGCAGCGTTGTTTGGCGCCCTAACTATGTTCTTCAACATATACGTGGCCGCTTACGGACAATTTACATCCCTGCTCATACAAAGGGCCGTAGCAGGCCCGATAAACAAGGTTTTTTTCAACGTTATCCCTTCTGAACTTATGTCCTGGGCTCGCACATTCATCCGAGGAACAGTCCTCAAGGTTGGAATGCTTACAGGCTCTCTGATCATGATCATCCTAAAGCCGGTCATGAATGCTGAGCAGTTTTCCATAATCGCCCTCATCCTGGCCCTCTACTGGTTATACGAGACCCTTGTTTTCCGGAAACATTACAAAAAAACACTCAAACAGGTGATAGTAGAACAGGAAATTGATTTCGACCAGATTGAATCAGTTCGCGCAATGGACAGCGGCACGGCCACAGTTCAATTTGGACCATTGTCAGTAGAAGAACGTTCTACGAAGCTGGATCCTGATTTGTTGCATCTAGCTGCCCCTAATGTTGATCCTGAAACAGCTCTTCGTCTGCTTTATGACGAAAATTCGGCGACACGGGCCGAAGCGGCCCTCTCGTTCGCATGTTCGCGTGATGTACGAGCGGTAGGTCGCCTTGTAGAACTCCTCAATGATATGGACGAAGAGCCCAGAAAGGCCGCTATCGAGGCATTGATGGCATACAAGGACGAAATTCTACCGTTTCTTGAAGTGTCACTTCTCAATGCGCCAATCCGCACCAAACAGGGGATCCTAGAGGTTATTCGTCTATCGGGTCTAAAGGACTTCGAAATGGTGCCATTTCTAGGTCAGGAACTCGGCCTTGCCTATTCCAATCTTGTCGCAATACATGTGCTTGGCGCCATGCCCAAATCGTCAAGCGTGGATATGCTCAAAGAGTATCTCGAAGAACTTAACGATGAGACACTTAGCCTGATTTTTTATGCGCTTTGGGTATATCACGCCGACATGAGACTTATGTATCAGGCATTGCAATCCGAAACGGCTTCTATAGCAGTGGAATTGGTAGAAAACTCAATTGAGAAGGAAACAGTTCCTTATCTTATTCCTTTGATAGAAGACATTCCTTTACATGAAAAAATTGAGCGGGGGCGTAAGCTCTTCCCTCTGATCAGAAACGAAAGCCCTGAGCGCATCCTAACCTTTCTTGCAAATTCTGACGATACCCTTACCAAAATTCTGGCTTTGTTTGTTATTGCTGAAAATCAACCTACAAAGCTTTTCATGCCTACGATAGAATCTCATAGGGATGATGAGAGTGAGGATGTGCTTCAGGTTGTTGATTACGCTTTGAAAAGGCTTAACAACGAGGTGGCTGAAATGCCGGACGTAATCGAGAGAATAAACCAATTGAAACAATTCGGAATATTTGAAGGCATGGGTGTTCGAGAACTCGCGGCGATCTCATCTGTCGTTAATGTCGAACACTTTCAACCCGGCGATATAATGATAAGAGAAAATGAGCAGAATTCTTCGATTTACCTTGTGGTTACAGGAAAGATCGCCATTTATAAGGACTATGGAACATCTGAGCAGATTGAAAAGGTTGTGCTTGGACCGGGCTCATTTTTAGGAGAATTGAGTCTATTTACACGGCAGGCTCCAAACGCCACATGTATCGCCGTGGAGCCAACAGAAGCTTATGTTTTGAGACATAGCCAGTTCCAGGGTATAATGCGGATCTACCCGCAGATCGGGATCAATTTGTGCGGATTCTTCACATTAAAATTGAGACAGTTGTCTTATTAACCCGACAACTTCAAAGTGAGGACTGAGCCACCACGTGGAATAAAGAATTACCAACATTAGGTTTTTAGGGTTTTGAGTGGGAATTATTCTTTCAGATTTGAGATGTCTCCAACAGGCAGGCCCAGCTCCCTCGCTTGCAAGACCCTTCGTAAAAGCCTCCGGGACCTTGCAACCGGGAAATCATTAATAAATTCTAACTCTAGATTTGGGATCTCCTCCCTTAACCGCTGTCTGACGAATTTTGTAATTTCATCTAACAACTCCGGCGAAGGAGCATGCGAATTTTTCAACTTCAAGAACGCCTTGAAACAAGTCTCAGACCCAAAACACTTCTTCGAGATAACACCTGCGTCATTGATCTCAGGATGACGTAAAAGGACGTTTTCGATTTCCGGAGCGCCGGTTAACAATTGACCAATATTTACAAGATGATCAACACGACCAAAATAGTAAAAATAGCCGTCTTCATCCTTGAGCGCCAGGTCGCCCGTCAGGAACCAGTCATCTACAAATCGCATACGATTCATAGGGCTTTTAGTCGACATCTCAAGAGCAAGATTTGGAAAGGCGGAATTTATCGCCAACCTCCCAAGAGTCAGGATAGGTAAAGATTGGCCTTGCTCATCGAGAATTTCGGCGCGAATTCCTGGAACTGGTTTTCCTATAGAGCCTATCTTTATTTGTTCTGAAGCGAAATTCGCAAAACAAACCATCCCAGTTTCATCAGACATCCACACTTCGTGAGGGAGCCTCTTGAATCTTTCCCGTGACCATTGGAACAGTTCGGCTGTCAAAGGCTCTCCAATTGCAATCATGTGTTGAAGATTGGAAAAATCGTACCCTTTAGCTATATCGTCTCCCTCGGCTTTAAATCTTTTGAGCTTAAAGGTGTCCGTGCACCACACGGATACGCCGAGTCTTTCCAGTGTCCAATACCAGGTTGACGCGGCAAATACGTCGCCCTGAATAACTGTAGCGCAACCACAAAGTAGAGGAGCAAAAATTCCGTAAATAACACTTGCTACAGCCCCCGGGTTCGCATCTGTCCATAAAACGCTGTCGGATTTCAGATCAAGGACGAACCTCCCGGTAACAAACGCGCCCATCATGTCTCTATGGGCGTGAGTTATCAGCCTAAGCTCTCCGGAGGACTCCCAAACAAGAGTTTGATATAGAGGCTCCTCTACGGGAAGGTTGACGTTCTTAAATTCCGGATCCATTTCAGGCAGTACGTTGTGCAGATATATCTTGTTATCTGTGGGCTCACTTTCGGGTTCACCGGCGATAAAGATGGCTTCCACCTCATTCAGGTCGCCGATCATGGCCACGTCAGCCATGTCATTGTGGATCAGGACCCCTCTGGGACAAATAAGGCTTAGCGCCGCATGGAGCTGTTCATGGATAAGGCAATCGCCAAGGTTGCAGAACCTTGCTCCGATTCTTGCGCAGGCAAGTACAGCAATATGGACTTCCGGACAGGGTTTGGAACAAATTAACAGCGTGTCACCCCTACGCATGCCGTGTTGCAGGATGAGATTAGCCATGCGTGATGACTGATCTTTCAAGTCAGCGTAGGTCAAACGCTGAACTTCTCCGGCATATTCGAAGATAAGCGCTGTTCTGTCGCAGGAATTAGGGTCTGCGGCCCAACGGTCTACCGCTTCTGAGACAATATTTGATGAACCGGAACTATAGCTCGGGAAAAGATCGTTAACAAAAGGCCACGAAAATCCACGGTAAACCTCATAGTAAGATTTTAGGTTAGCCTCGGGATTCTCAGGTCTGAGCCTTGTCTTGATCATCTTTCTACTGAATAGTTTCCTTGAAGTTACAATATTCAAGAGTGTCAGCAAGGTTTATCGCCCGATCGCCGGCGCTTCCAATTCGGCGCCGTCCAAAATACCCACACATTTTAATGATATATAATCGTTATACCCGCATCAAATAAATCCGACATGTCACTAGACCCAAATTCCGTGTTTGCGGTGCGTCCGCCTTAATCTTTGCAATATTTCTTCAGCCCGTCCAGTGGTCGGAATTGATATTCTCTCCCTTCTACCCTGAAAAGCCAACATGCCAAGCACTTCTCTTACGGAATTAGCAAGGGCTCGACTGTCATATCCACCTTCCAGCGAGAAGAACAACGGCGCTCCATTACCTGCGTCCGACAACTGGAGGACAATTTGAGTAAGGCTGCTGTAAGCCTTTTCAGTTAGCCTCGTCCGTCCCAGTGGGTCTCGCTCATGAGCGTCGAACCCGGCTGCGACCATAATGAGCTGAGGCTTGAATTTTCGCACTATTGGATTAAGGGCGTTTTGGTAGACACAAATTATATCTTCATCCTTGAGTTCCTTTGGGACTGGCACATTAACGGTGTACCCAAGCCCTTCACCCTCTCCGGTTTCTTCCCAGTGACCTGTATTAGGATACCAGCCCATATAATGACTCGAAAAATAGAGCACACGGCGATCTTTGTAGAACAGTTCCTGAAGCGCATTACCGTGATGAATATCCCAATCTATAATAAGTATTCGTTCGAGGCCATATCTTTCCATCGCGTATTTTGCAGCGATCCCCAGATTGTTAAAAATGCAGAACCCCCCAGCGCGGTCAGCCAACGCATGATGCCCTGGTGGCCTAACAAGAGCAAAACACGCCCGCACTTCTTCGGCCATTAGAGCGTCTATTGCGGCTACACCGGCGCCAGCCGCCAACCAGGCCGCTAGATAAGATTTGGCGCTGACGAATGTATCTGAAGACAGTGGTGTAAAATCTCTCTCCGCTGTGCTCATGATTAGGTCTATATAGGAGGGAGTATGGGCCATCTGGATCTGTTCAAGAGTGGCGAGTTTGGGTTCTATTTGAACAAGCCGGTTCCCAAAGTCTTTGTCGAGCATTCTGTAGACGCTTCGCAAACGACTGGGGCTCTCAGGATGCACAAGTCCAGGCTTATGTTCCAGGTATTTAGCGTCACGAATTACTCCGACCTTTAGAGTCAAATTAGTTGGGCCTCAACTCGGAAACAATAAATTGTCCAGCAATGAAAACTAGCGCTATTCGTGGCAATTTGGCAAGCGTTTTGGTGTTTCCGTTTAAAGAAGGTCTGGGGCCTGACCAGCTTCCTGATAGACAGGCCGGTCAGGCTACCAGATGGACCTGTTGAATCTACAAATTAATTAGATAGTTACGCGATCATTTACCAGATGCGCCACAATTGTCGGATCTGCAAGCGTTGTGGTATCACCAAGGTCTTCGACTGTTCCAGCCGCGATCTTCTTTAGTAAACGACGCATAATTTTGCCACTTCGTGTCTTTGGTAATCCATCTGCCCACTGGATAGCGTCCGGTGAAGCGATGGGGCCGATTTGCGTCCGAACTAGCTTAACCAGTTCCTTCTTCAATTCATCGGTCTTTTCCACGCCTGTGTTCACCGTAACGAAAGCGTAAATGCCCTGTCCCTTTATTTCATGCGGGAAACCGACAACCGCTGCTTCCGCGACTTTTGGGTGGAGCACTAGCGCAGACTCAACCTCCGCTGTCCCAAGCCTATGACCTGAAACGTTAAGCACGTCGTCTATTCTTCCAGTAATCCAGAAGAAACCGTCTTCATCCTTTTTGGCTCCGTCACCAGTAAAATACAATCCTGGGACCCTTGAAAAATAAGTGTCGACGAAACGATCATGATCTCCGTACACCGTTCTGGCCATTCCGGGCCACGGTTTCTTGATGAACAGAGCGCCCTCCTGATTAGGTACTGTAACTTCCTCTCCAGTCTCTGGGTCCAAAATCACCGGATCTACGCCAAAGAACGGGAATGAGCATGACCCAGGCTTGATTGGAGCGACTCCGGGTAGTGGAGTCATCATATGCCCACCTGTTTCGGTTTGCCACCATGTGTCCACTATTGGACACCAATCACGACCGACATGGTGGAAGTACCATCTCCACGCCTCCGGGTTTATCGGTTCCCCGACCGTCCCAAGAAGTTTCAGGGACGAAACATCATGCTTTTGGACATGCGTTTCTCCCTCTTTGGCTAGTGAACGGATTACCGTTGGCGCTGTATAAAATTTGTCTACCTTTCTTTTGGCGACAATTTCCCAGTACCGGTCAAAGCCCGGATAAGTTGGAATGCCTTCAAACATGACGCTCGTGAATCCGTCAATCAAAGGTCCGTAAACAATGTATGTGTGACCTGTAATCCAGCCTATGTCGGCGGTGCACCAAAACGTCTCATTAGGCTTGATGTCAAACACCAGTTTACACGTCATGGCAGCGTAAAGAAGGTACCCTGCGTGAGTGTGTAAAACACCTTTGGGTTTCCCTGTGCTACCGCTTGTATAAAGAATGAATAGCGGGTCCTCGGCGTCCATCGTTTCAGGTTTCACATACGCCGGTAGTTTGGGGTCTGAAACTAATTCGTGCCACCAAAATTCCTTTTTGGGGTCCAGTTTGAGATCCAGGCCACATCTATTCAATACTACAACCGTCTCTATTCCGGGGCATTGCTGTAAAGCATCGTCCACGGTTTTTTTCAACTGAAGAACTTTTCCGCCGCGGTATCCTCCATCAACGGTGATGACCACTTTTGCGCCGCAATCATGAATACGGCTAGCTATTGATTCCGCGCTGAAACCGCCGAAAATAACACAATGAACGGCCCCGATCCTGGCGCAAGCCAGCATGGCTATTGACAATTCCACAATCATCGGCAGATAAATGATAACCCGATCGCCCTTCTTGACGCCTTTAGCAAGCAGGGCGGCGGCGAATTTGTTCACATCCTTGTAAAGGTCGAGGTAAGTGACCGTCTTTGATTCCGCCGGGTTGTCACCTTCCCAGTAGTAGGCGACCTTGTTCTTCAACTGATCGATATGTCGGTCCAGGGCATTATAGCAAGCGTTGAGTTTCCCACCCGCAAACCATTCGATATTTGCTTTGTGGAAATCATAATTGAGCACGGAATCCCACTCTTTGTCCCAGGTGAGATACTCTCTTGCCTGTTCGGCCCAAAAGTTGTCAACATCTTCGAGTGACCTTCTGTACATATCGTTATACTGATCCATCCCCTTCACGTAGGCCACTTTTTTGTACCCTTCAAGATGGACATCATACCACTTTGGGGCATTCTCCATGAGCAAACCCTCCTTTCTGGTTACTGTTTAGGTAGAGACTTGACAAAGTTATTCCCATTATATCCCCTTAGGTTATCTCATTCCCCCTTTCATTGAATTAGCTAAAGAGCTTTTTCCGGATCGCTACCTACCAAGCCACTTATAATAGACATGGCTAAAAGCCGAGAAATTTGCACTCGCTCCACAAACACAATTTTTTTGGAATACCGGCGACCGTAAACAATTCGCATGGCGCCAGGAAATTTTATGTCCCCGGAGCCACCGAAAACATCCACGCGAACACTATTGTCACGAGATCCCGCTTCGGCCTCGCATTTTATTCGGACAGGATTGATGATTTGTCTGAAGTTGACATTACTATCTTGTTACAATGGGAAGGCGGTCATTGTCAAGCATGTTAAAATAGCCACAACCGGATCTTCCACAAAAGTTGAACGATTTCAGTTACGATATTAGAGAGATGAGGAATACATATTGGTCCATAATAGGGAAATCTTCTCATTTCAAATCGTCGTTTGCTTTTTTTGCGTCGAGGGCGTATCACTTAGACCTGTCTATTGCAATTCAAACGCGAACAGTCAGCCGGTCCAGTCGAGAAATATCATGATCGACAATTCAAAGGGCTACACTGTACAATCTAAGGTCGCCGTTCAATTTCTGGGGAGGTTTTCTCCATTCAAAGAGCTTGGTCTTTCATTAATCCAAGACATTGTCGGAGATCTTGAGGTCGAATTTTACCCCAAAGGCGCTCCAATTTTTGGACCGCATTTTACCGATGTTCCCCACCTACACATCATCCAGAAAGGTAGTGTGAGGGTTTTTATTCGGAGCGAAGGAGACTCCTTCACGCTCAAGAGCATTGGCGGTGAAGGAGAAATGTTGGGAGGATCATGGCTTTTGGCGGACCAAAAACCTGATGTTACTGTTGAGGCGCTGGAAGATACTTTTTGCTTCTTGCTGCCTCGGGACATATTTCTCAAGCTAGCATCAGAACAGCCTTCGTTCGATAAATTCTTCCGGAACGAGTTTCAAAAAGACAGAATTTCGCATGCTTATTCGGAAACTAGAAACGAACGAATTCGCACTATCGGCCTCAAGCGTTTTGATTATTTCACTATTCGCGTTTCTGACATTATAAGGCCCAATTTTCACGTTACAGACTTGAACTCAACCATTCAGCAAGTGGCCGAGACCATGACACAATTCAGCATCGGCTCAGTCCTTATCAGGGACAACTCCGAAAAGATCATCGGGATAGTCACAAAAAAGGACCTCCGCTCAAAAGTGGTAGCCCGTGGCCTCAATTACAAACTGCCGGTCGAGCGTATCATGTCGGCGCCAATCAGGACTATTCCAGTTGAGGCAAGACTGTTTGAGGCTGCGCTGAGGATGGTGAGGGAGCGGATTAATCACCTCCCGGCCACTCAGGGAAATGAAGTGGTTGGTATCGTTACAAAACGGGATATCATGGTCCATCAGATAACCTCACCGATAATTATATTGCGTGAGATAAAATCCGGGGAAACCCCTGAAGCTATGAATTCGCTGACTCGCAATACTCCGGGCATGATCCGAAATTTGATGGAAGAAGGAGCCAAGGCCAGCCACTGTACCAACGTGATCACTCTGCTTCATGACGGAATATTCAGAAGAGCGCTCGATTTGATTGCTCGCTGCCCGGAATTGGGCCCTTTCAGGCCTAGTTTCATACTTCTTGGAAGGGCCGCCAGAATGGAACAGACCTTTGTCCCTGTCTATGATTATCTGGCGGTTTATAACAATGATCAGAATTCACTTGGCGCCGATGAAAAAGAAATGTGTCTGGAAAACATCACGGAGCGACTAAATGATTTTTTCTCCAGTTGTTTCGGAGACACTCTTAGATTAAAGATATCCGCAGGCAATCCAAGGTGGCGCAAGCCAATTGATGTTTGGTCGAGCTATATTGACGAATGGACACACAACCCTATTCCTCCCGAGATTGCGATTGCCAAGAATTTTCTGGATATGCGCGCTGTCCCAAGAGAAGATAAAGTTTCCACATCTCTTAAAAGTTTGCTGTTTGAAAGGATAGCCTGCAGCAAGAATTTTATGAAGGGTCTGGCGGAAGAGTTTTTAAGCATTAAGCCGCCCGTGTCCTTTTTCAGGAACACGATTGTGGAAGCTGATGGAACTCAACTCCACAGACTTGATTTGGAAAACCGCCTGGCTGAGCCCTTTACCGATTTTGCAAGAATAATGTCCTTCAAATATCAGGTTACCGAAACAAACACGTTGACACGACTAAAATCGTTGGCGCATGCGGGCGCTATAAGTGAAGATCTTTGCTCTGAAGCCCTGGAAGCATATGAATTTCAAACCCAGTTGATTCTGATGAACCAATTGCGATCGCTCGCTGTCAATACTGTTCCAAGCTATACAATTGATCAAATGGACTTAACTGAACTCGAAAAAAGAACTCTCAAAGAAACTTTTGCCTTGATTGGTCGGTTTCAGGTAATTGTAAAAGAAGCGTTCTTATAAATAGTTTGTAAGAACCCGAGGTTTGAAACGAATTCGGTTTTTTTAGAGAGGAGCGATTCATGCCGCAAAAAAATGATTCGCATAAGGCGGACCCAGAAGCGGTTCTAGAATTTCTCAAATCGATCAGGCCTTTCAGCGACCTTGAGGAGCAGGTCCTTGAGAGAATTTCCAAAAGGATGTCCGTTGACTTTTTTGAAAAGGGCTCTGTCATACTGGAACAGAATGTATCTCAACTTTCCCACCTTTTTCTGATCTTTCGCGGAGCCATAAAAATCAACCTCATAGATTCGGAGAACAGGTCAATCCTTCAGGATGTAAGAGGCGAGGGCAGTCAATTTGGCGCACTGTCCATTATTCGTGGAGTCAAGTCCCTGTTTACCGTTGAAGCGATTGAAGATACATTCTGCTATCTACTCGAAAAGGAAATCTTTCTGGATCTCCTGAAGAGAATCCCAACTTTTGCCGGACATCTATGGGAAAAATTCTCAAGTGACGTAATGGATATCGCGTATGAAGAATTACGGAGTCAAAAGTTAGAGCCCAGATCGGAAGAGGGTTTGCGGCTTTTCTCTTCGAGAGTTAAAGACATATTAAAAAGGCCTCTAGAAGTAGTAGCGGCCTCGGACACGATTCAGAGCGCAGCCACGAGCATGACTGAAAACGGCGTTGGCTCCGTGCTGGTCACGGATGAAAAAGGAGACATAATTGGTATCGTCACTGACAACGATCTCAGGACCAAAGTAGTTTCAAAAGGCTTGAGTTCACAGGCCCCGGTAATGGAGGCAATGTCATCTCCAGTCAAATCAATATCTGCGGAAACCATTTGCTTCGACGCTTTGATTACCATGATGAACCTTGAAACGCATCATCTGGCTGTAAACGAGGGCAACAAGATCGTGGGCGTTGTGTCAACCCATGACATCATGGTCGATCAAGGCGTTTCTCCGATGTCATTATACAGGGAAATCGTTTCCCAGACGAAGATAGAAGGTCTTTACCCGTTGTCTGAAGCGACCACGCTCATAGTCAGAAAACTTATAACAGAAGGAGCTAAAGCCAACGACGTGGCACGCATGATTACAGCCTTAAACGACCACATAGTTAACCGTGTCCTCATTCTTCTGGAAAAACAGGTTGGACCACCGCCTTACCCATATTGCTGGATCCTCATGGGTAGCGAAGGTAGGCAGGAACAGACTTTCAAGACGGACCAGGACAATGCCTTGATTTATGAAACACCCCCTGAAGATTGGGACCATGTTAAAGAAGCAAAACTGTATTTCCGCCGATTTGGAAATCTCGCCATTCAGCATATCGAAGCCTGCGGTTATCCTCTTTGTAAGGGTGAAATAATGGCGTCAAATCCGAAATGGCGCAAGCCCTTCGCCGTATGGAGGAATTACTTTGACAGATGGATGAGCGCGCCGGAACCCCAAGCTGTTTTGCATGCCACCATTTTCTTCGATTTTAGGCCTGGGCATGGTTATTTAAAACTTGCGGAGCGTCTCAGAGATTACGTCGTCATACAGGCGCCTAATAGAGGCATATTTCTTATGCATCTGGCGCGTGATTGCATGTCCACCAAGACACCCCTTTCTTTTTTCAGAGGTTTTCTGGTCGAGAAAAATGGAGAACACAAAGACCGACTTGACATAAAGACACGCGGATTAACCCCATTTGTTGACTTTGCCAGAATTATGGCATTAAGAAATGGACTAACAGAAACTAATACCCTGACTAGACTAAGAATGCTCGGAGAAGCTGGAGCCATTCCTAATGAATTATATACAGAAACTGTGGAAGCTTATGAATTTCAAACACAAATTCGCTTAATCCATCAATTGAGACTTCTAGAGTCCGGTCAACAGCCGGACAATTATATTGACCCGTCGGAACTTACAGACGTTGAGAAACAAACTCTCAAGGAAGCCTTTGGAGTAATTGGCAGGATTCAGGCATATGTAAAAACCGAATTCAGGGTCCTGGAATAATGACGTGAGCAACATACTAAAGTGGCTTGGATTATCCAAACACGAAACCCTGAAAAAAAATCGACAAAAATTTTATGATTTTAATCGTAATAAGTCACTGGAAGATTACGATTTTGTCGTTTTCGATACAGAGTTAACCGGACTTGACCCGCGCACTGACGAAATTGTCTCTATTGGCGCCGTACGGGTTCAAAAACTCCGGATTGCCCTGGGCAAAAATTTCTTTTGTTATGCAAGGCCTAATAAGCCCCTTCCCAAAGATAGCACTTTGATCCACAGGATTACACCAAGCCAGATAATCGACGCTCCTCCACTTTCTGAAACACTACCGGATTTTGTCGATTTCACAAGTGGCGCAGTAATTGTTGGGCATTTCGTGAATATTGACATGAACTTTCTAAACCGGGCTACAAGAAATTTTTTGGGGGGCACAATAAAGAATCCCGTAATTGACACCATGAAAATGGCTCAGTTTTATGAAGACTACAGAAAAAGAAACTATTACGAGGACCGGGTTTCGAGGTTGTCTTTTGGTCTCAATGATCTTGCAAAAAAATACGGTTTGCCGCTTTTCGAAAAGCATGACGCTCTCGAGGACGCAATGCAAACCGCTTATCTTTTCCTCTTTCTTGCCAAAAGGCTCAGGAATGTCGGGATATCAACTCTCAGAGATATGATTGCGGCCCAAAGCAGGGCCGCTTTTTCTTCTGACCGGGACTCCTATACGGCATAACCGATCGTTTTGAGAGCAGATCCTATTTCATCAAGAGTAGCCGGGTCATCGATGGTCGAAGGGACTGAATACGCTTCATTATCCGCAATCTTCCTCATGGTTCCCCTCAGAACTTTTCCAGACCTTGTTTTGGGAAGACGATCGACAACAACGGTTTTTTTGAATGAAGCGACCGCTCCGATGTCGTTACGAACCATTTTAATGACTTCGTCAACTATTTCCTCTTTAGGCTTGGTCACCCCAGCTTTGAGCACAACAAACCCTACGGGTACCTGACCTTTGAGATCGTCGGCTACACCTACTACGGCGCATTCCGCCACATCGGGATGTCTTGCCAGAACTTCTTCCATGCCTCCTGTCGACAAACGATGCCCTGCAACATTTATGACATCATCTATGCGGCCCATGACAAAGACGTAGCCGTCTTCGTCGATGTAACCTCCATCTCCAGTCAGATAATAACCTGGAAATGGATTGACGTAAGATTCCTCAAAACGTTTGTCGTCATTCCACAGGGTGGGCAAGTTCGCAGGCGGCAATGGCAGTTTCACTGTTATGACGCCGTTTTGGTTAGGGCCTAGTTCCTCAGCGGTAACAGGGTCAAGAATTTTGATATTGTAGCCAGGCATTGGCATGGTTGCGGAACCGGGCCTGATGGGAAACAACTCAAGGCCGCGGAAGTTACCGGCGATAGCCCACGCTGTTTCAGTTTGCCACCAATGATCTATGACGGGCTTTTTCAACAGGTCGGTGCCCCAGAAATACGTATCCGGGTCCAATCGTTCCCCTGCCAGGAAAAGAGTTTCAAAATTGGAAAGATCGTAATCTTTTAGAAACACCCCCTTGGGATCTTCTCTCTTGATTGCCCGAATAGCGGTAGGAGCGGTAAAAAGGGCCTTAACTTTGTGTTGAGAGATCACTCTCCAGAAGGCCCCGGGGTCAGGTGTCCCTACCGGTTTACCTTCGAACAGAACGGTGGTAGCCCCCATAAAAAGTGGGGCATAGACTATGTAAGAATGCCCGACGACCCAGCCTACATCCGAAGCGGCCCAGTAAACATCACCAGGTTCGATGTTGTATATGTGCTTCATGCTCCATATTAGAGCCACCGCATGGCCGCCATTGTCACGTACCACACCTTTGGGTTTTCCTGTTGTGCCTGAGGTGTACAGGATATAAAGGGGGTCAGTAGCTTGAACTTTTACGCAGTCCGCCGGTTTCGCGGCCGCTTCTTTTTCCTCCCAGTCGAAATCCCTCCCCGGTTTTAGGTCCGCAACAGACATTGGCCTTTGACAGATCACACATTTTGTGGGTTTGTGTCCCGCTATTTCAATGGCTTCATCCAACAGGGGTTTATAGGGGATTACCCGTTTAACCTCAATGCCGCAAGAGGCTGACAATATGACATCCGGTTTGGCGTCATCGATGCGGACCGCCAGTTCACGAGGAGCAAATCCTCCAAAAACCACCGAATGAACAGCCCCGATACGCGCACAGGCCAGCATTGACAAAGCCGCTTCCGGTATCATGGGCATGTATATAAGGACCGTGTCCCCCTTTTTCACTCCAAGATTGACCAGCATGCCCGCAATTTTTGCAACTCTGTTCTGAGTTTCGCGAAAGGTAATTTTCTGGATCGTATTTGTTACCGGGCTGTCATAAATTATGGCGTCCTGATCACCCCTGCCACGCTCAACATGACGATCCACAGCGTTGTAACAGGTGTTTAGGACCCCTCCACGGAACCATCGATAGAATGGCGGATTTGACCGGTCCAGAACCAAATCCCATTTTTTGTCCCAATCAATTGCCTCAGCCGCTCGTCCCCAGAAGGTTTCAGGACTTTCCAGAGATTCCCTGTAAGCTTCCGCATACGTCATAGTTACCCCCAAGACGCGTCTATAGAATTATAACCCTATCGGGTTTGTCCGAAGAACATAGCCAAGTCGTGAATTAATTCCTAGGTGAATGGTTTCAAAAGAACCGGCATATAAACCAAATTATCATTAGATTCGCTACGTTACTAATCAGTATATGTGTGAGGACGCTTTTGAGCGTACAACGTCTCTTCGTGACGAGGTTTTTATGATTACGTTTTTTATTTCATTAGCGCAAGTCATTTTTTAGAAATCAGCGAGTTATGAAATGTGAGACCTGTGGCAATTTGCTGGAGATGCTAACATCCTTACAAGATTAATATATTCAACAAATCGAAAAAATTGAGTTGACAGAGGACCCCGAATCAAATTAACCTTATCGACACTGACGTTCAAGTTAGTCAGTTCCAACATATAATTAGCCGTTTGACAACTTGTTATACTTCGATTGATTCGTACTGGGCGATCCTGATTGGTTTTATAATAGTGTTCCAGGCAACTGCGCTCAGTTAATCATAGGCAACTGGTTCCTGTTTTAGGTTTTAACCCTTTTACTATGGCCATGGCCGAGGAGCCGCTCAAGTGTGTCAGCGAGCGTTTGATGATTGTCATTCTAAAAACACCCCTCGTAGCTTTACACGTGGGGCGCTTGCCAATTTCTGTCATTTTATAAAATGTTTAGTTGGTTGCATTTCGCCGATAAGTTGGTTCTCCTCCGTAATCTCTCGCGTCAACATACTTCGACTTGATTCGCGATCAGTTATTCCGACGAAAAACAGGGCCTGTTTTTTCACGGCCCGCATAGGTTCCTTCAATGGGGTGTTTATCCGTTCAAAATCGACTATCTACGTCGTTAATTCTCGACTCCTTCCTTTGTTGTCACTTCTAAGATCTACAGTGTCCATGATCCCCGATAAGAACAGGCAGCGTTTCTTATTGTACTCAATCGGTCTGGAAGAAACGTTGGGTCCGATTCGCAGTTTGAGGCCCAGAAGAAGAAATGGTTTTGGAAAACTCTTATTGACCCTTCTAGATAGAAATCACTTCTTGGTTCTGGTTAACGGCAGATCGCCTCCGCATATTGTGTAGCGCGCCGGCTGTATTTGGCGCGCTTCACGTTGATGTTATTGATCTTTGGGACACAACATAAACACATATTTCAGTTGATTTTTGATTATCAGTAGCGCGGCGGTGTCTTGATTCGTCAAAACAACGTATTCGACGTCACGAAACTGTAGACACTGTTCGCAAGTCCATCGATGCCTGGCTAAAAGAGAAGCCTGGGGCTTCTCTGTCCTTTAATCTCTAACAAAAGAGGAAGGAGAATTGTACCGTGGCGCAGCAACAAACAGATTGGGCGGCAATTGCGAGGAACCCAAAGTTCATCGAATTGCATCGTAGGAAAAGTTCTTTTCTTTTCGGATGGTGGATCTTTTCCAACATTTATTATTTCTTGCTACCCATAGGCGCAGGATCAGCGCAGGGGTTGTTCAGTGTCCAGCTCATTGGGCATATCAATTTTGGATATTTATTTGCGCTCTCACAGTTTTTCGTGTCCTGGGCAATCGCGATTTATTACGCTTCATGGGCTAATCGAGTTTCCGACAGGTTAACCAATGAACTTCTTGATGAACTGAAACTACGGTAAGGAGGAGAGGCGCAATGAAGAAATTTTTGGTAATTATGATAGTCGCCCTCACTCTGGGCGTAACAATAAACGTTATTTTACCTAGTATCAGCCTGGCCGGAGCAGAAAATTCAATAGCCGCGGCGATTACCGCTCAGGCCCCTACTGTTCACAAAGTTGAAGCGAACAAAACAATTACAATTACTCTTTTTGTAATAATTGTCTTAATCACCCTCGGCATCGTAATTTGGGCCGCAAAACGAACAAAAACAACGGCAGACTTCTATGCTGCACGCGGGGCCATAACGGGGCTTCAAAACGGATGGGCGATCTCAGGGGATTATATGTCCGCTGCTTCGTTCCTTGGTATTGCAGGTCTTATCTCACTCTACGGTTATGACGGATTCATGTATTCAGTTGGTTGGTTGGTAGCCTATGTCACGGTTTTGCTGATAGTCGCGGAACCCTGCCGAAACGCGGGAAAATTCACAATGGGCGACATTCTGTCATTCCGTTCGAATCCCAAACCAGTCAGGGCCGCTGCCGCTATATCTACTGTCTGCGTCTCCGTCTTTTATTTGACAGCTCAGATGGTCGGCGCTGGAAAACTTATGGAACTGCTCCTCGGGATCCCATTCAAACTAGCTATATCAGGCGTTGGAGCGTTGATGATCATTTACGTCGTTTTTGGCGGCATGATCGCTACTACATGGGTCCAGATCATAAAGGCATGTTTGCTTATGACCGGGGCAATTGTACTTTGCATCCTGGTTCTTGCTAAATGCGGGTTTAATCCAGTCCAGTTTTTCACCGACGTAGCTACCAATACGCAAATCAAGACTTGGGTGCAAATCAATCTCCTTCATGAAGCGATACCCAAGGCTGGTTTTGATTATGGTCAGCGTTTCCTTGAACCAGGGTTGTTGCTAAAGGATGTCTGGGACCAGATATCACTCGGTATGGCCCTTGTTCTTGGAACAGCAGGCATGCCCCACATCCTCATGCGTTTCTTCACGGTCCCCACAGCCCAGGCCGCTCGAAAGTCAGTTATTTGGGCAATGTTCATTATCGGAACATTCTACATTTTGACGACACTTCTCGGATTCGGGGCCGCTATCAATGTCAGCCCACAACTTATTTCCCATGTGGATCCAGGCGGCAATATGGCGAATTTGCTCCTTGCTCAAATGCTCGGCAATCAGATTGCGCCTCTCGTCGGAGATTTCTTGCTGGCGTTCCTGTGCGCTGTCGCATTTGCGACCATCCTCGCTGTTGTGTCAGGTCTGGTGCTTGCGGCTTCAGCGGCCATCTCTCATGATATTTGGGTCAACATAATTAGAGACGGTCACGCCGACCAGCACGAGCAGGTGAAAGCAGCGCGAATTGCAGCTATAGTTTTCGGCGCCGTAGCCGTCATCATCGGGATTGCATCCGAAAGACAAAACGTAGCTCATCTGGTCGCTCTCGCGTTCGCAGTCGCATCCTCCGGGAACCTTCCGGTTGTCATTCTTTCACTATTTTGGCGCAAATTTAATACAGCGGGAATAATTGCCGGCCTGATAATTGGAACTGCACTTTCGATTCTGTTAGTGCTCGTTTCTCCAAACATGATGTATCCCAAAACAATTGCAGCAGGAGCTCAAAAAATAGTCGTTGCGTTAGAAAAGAAACAGGCGGGTGGAGCGGTACTTACTGACGCAGAAAAGGCAAACCTAGCCAAATCCAAAATCCAATATGAGCAAAACAAGGATGGAACATCATTGATGGGATTGGATAAGCCATGGTTCCCACTGAAGAACCCCGGTATCGTTTCAATCCCGATAGGGTTCCTCTCTGCCGTTATTTTTGCCCTTCTGTTCAGAAGTAAGAAGGAAGAAGACGCTTTCGATGAACTCTATGTCAAACAAAACACGGGCATTGGTGTGGCCGATGTCTTAAAACACTAGGTTGACTGTAACAGTCTCGGGACTCTGATTCCGAGGCTGTTATTTTTTCCAATGAACCTAGCCTGACGTCTCAGCTCCAGAATCTTTGGTCCCCTAGCTTAAAGACGAGGGAAAACCGCTTTTCCTCTCGTCTTTTTAGTTATAGCAATACCCACTCATTAATTTTTTTCTTAAAAAGCGCTATATCTTTTACTCATGTCATTTCTAACTTGTATCGAGGCCAAATCATGTCTGATGTTACAACTCCTCCTGAGTCCGTTGTCGATCAATTGGCTACTGACAGGCTCAGGAGATTTTTCCACCAATTATCTCAAACATTTCAGTTGGAAACTTTCTTTAGCGAAACAGGGCTTATTCTGCCTATACTGGGAATAGTTGTCGGCCTCCTTGGGGGATTCGGGGCTGTCGCCTTCAGATACCTTATAGGTCTCTTTCAGGGACTTATCTATTCTACTAGTGGTGATTTAACCACTGCCGCTGCTACGCTTCCCTGGTGGAGGATCGTGTTGGGCCCGGCCATCGGCGGACTTGTTGTTGGACCCCTGGTGTACTTCTTCGCCAGGGAAGCTAAAGGACACGGAGTCCCGGAAGTTATGGACGCTGTAGCCACCAAAGGCGGCAGGATAAGAAAACGGGTGGCGTTTGTTAAAATTCTCGCTTCAGCAATTTGTATCGGTTCGGGGGGATCAGTAGGACGGGAAGGTCCGATAGTCCAGATCGGCAGCGCGCTTGGTTCCAGTATCGGCCAAATCTTAAGATTGACCGATAATCAGGTGAGGGTGTTAGTAGCATGCGGCGCGGCGGCCGGCATTGCGGCTACGTTCAATGCGCCTATCGCAGGGGCCATATTCGCCCTGGAAATTATTTTGGGCGATTTTGCTTTGCCAACGTTTACTCCTATCATTCTAGCGTCCGTAATGGCTACCGAAGTGTCCCGTATCCTCATTGGAAATTATCCCGCATTCCAGGTCCCGCCCTATGATTTGCTGTTTCCTCAGGAACTCATTCTCTATTGCATCCTGGGAATAATTGCAGGGGTAGTAGCTGTTAGCTTTACCGTGACGCTTTATAAAGTTGAAGATATTTGGGACGCATGGAAGTTTCCCGAATACCTCAAAGCGACAATAGGAGGTCTCGTAATCGGAACTATCGCGCTCGGGTTCCCTCAAATCATGGGGGTTGGGTACCACTCAATCACAAAAGCATTACTGAGCCAGGAAACCTGGACCATTTTACTGTTACTGGTTCCATTGAAGATTCTGGCGACTTCAATAACAATAGGCTCTGGTGGTTCAGGAGGAATTTTTGCGCCATCGTTATTCATGGGGGCCATGCTTGGTGGGGCATTTGGAGCAGGCGCCCATTACCTCTTTCCGTATCACACGGCCCAACCGGGGGCATACGCTATTGTCGGCATGGGCGCGTTAGTGGCTGGTACGACTCAAGCCCCTATTCAAGCTTTTCTTATACTCTTTGAACTCACCCAGAATTATAAGATTATCGCTCCAATTATGATTTGCTGTGTCATATCGACATTCGTAGCCCGCAGCGTCAAAAAGGAATCGATCTACACAATGAAGTTGCTGAGGAGAGGAGTTGACATACGGGCCGGTCGCGACGTTAATGTGCTAAAAAGCATGCGCGTAGAGGACTTTATGACCAAACACCCCGAAACTATTCGAGAAGATACTCGTCTTCGTGAACTCATAAATGTCCTGCAAAAGAGCAAACATTCGACTTTTCCTGTCATGGATAATCAAAACAGGCTTGCCGGGATGTTATCCCTTAAAGACTTTAGAGAAATCGTTTTTGAAGACAGTCTTTTCGATATCGTGATTGCAAGAGATATTGCTACCATACCGGCTATATCCGTCACACCGGACGACAATTTAGCGACGGCCCTTCAGCTCATCAATCAAAATGGCATTGAACACCTTCCTGTAATTTCAGGCGCTGACGGTCATGAGGAAATCGTTGGGATACTTTCCCAGAGTGACATTTTGTCCGCTTATAATCACGCATTGGAGGAACGTGGGTTGATGGCGAAATTGCATCCATCAAGCGCTTGACACTAATCTATTCTTCGTTTCGGCCATAAAATACAACACCTTCCTCGACAGCTCGGCGCATAAAAGGCTCGTCCTGCATCTTCTGAAATTCACCGGATTTGTAAATGAGAAGATCAACAGCGCGATGTTTGACCGCATCTGTTATTTCTCGGTAAATCCCATCATAACGATCAAGAAACCTCTTATCCGTCTCCATAATAAGCATCAAGTCCAAATCGCTGCGTTTAGAAATATCACCCACTGCAAAAGATCCAAACACAATGGCCTTTATAATGGCGTATCGTTGGCAAATCGGTATAATCACGCTGGTTATTTGGTCTAAAGACCTGGCTGGTTGCAAGTGTTTTAGGGCTTTAGTCACGATTGTCCTTTAAAACTAAATGCTTGGTCGTATTCAATAGCAGCCGGCTCGTTTATATCGGAGTCGTCGCAATCAAAATCAAGCGGATACATGTCTTTGGTGATTGGTTCTAGAACAAAGCCTTCGTAATATATGCTATTTGTCATTCTTTATAGCGTCTTCACGAATTTGTTTTCGCGCCTTTTCAAGTTTTCGCGCCATTTTTTTATGGAATTTTAACTACCTGATCTTCAAGAAGCATCCTGAGAAAATTTGCGGCTTCTTTTCCATTTAGCACTGGTGTGGGAGTTATTGGGGTTGCCTTGATTGCTCTCCCTATAAAACGAGTAAGCTGAACGCCAGTTGCGATGTCAGGACAATGGTAAGATTTCCAGGGCCGTAAGAGGGTCTACGTTTACAATGACAGTCCGGTTGAACATTTCTACCGTTATGGCAAACCGACCCTTGCTGGAACGCCCCACAACCATCCCTCCGACCCCTTTAAGGGGGCCTGATGTGACCACTACTCTCCGACCTTTGAGTAGTCCCGGTTTTACTAAAAGATCCTGTTCGACCGCAAGGACTCTAGATACGGATTGCAGTTCTTTGACGAATGAGTTTTGTTCCTTTATCTGAATAATTCTGGTAAAATCATGGGTATCGTACAGACGCCAATACTTTTCCCTATCGAGCGCAACGCAGAGATACCCCCTAAACAAAGGCGCTTTTATAATTTTCTCGTGAAGCTTGCCAATTCTAATTTTGTGGTCGTACAGCGGCATGTAATAACTTATTTCCTGGTTCAGGAGGTATCTAGCAAGTTTCCATTCACGGTTGGGCTTTGAGTGGATTACCCACCACAACCCCAAGTCCTCTTCGAGGGGTTTTCCTTCAGGATATCGGGGGGGGATGCCTTCACTAAATCGCATAGTGACAATTAGATCGCCACGACTGATGACAGGATCGTGGGCCGAGACATGCCGAAACTGGAAGCTCAGATGAAGAATTTATTAATTTCCAGATTGGGCGTCTCAATGATAGTGACATTTTCAACAAAAGAGTCATTCAAGGAAAATACTCTCTGATAATCGTTTTCATGTCATCCAAATTATATAGTACTATGATAAAAAAAGAAAGGTGATGGTTCAAAGCTAACACGGTCAAATAAAGGAACAAGGTTATGCAATATTTCTTGTTTGTCACCAAGAAGGTGGTAAGCGTTATGATATATCCGGTTGGCCTGACTTTGGCGCTCGGGTTTATGGCTCTTGTCATGTTCATAAAAAAACGTAATCGATCGGGCGTTGTGCTGTTGAGTTTGGCGGGAATAACACTACTCGCCTTCTCGCTGGTTTGGACAGGCCTGGCCTTGCTACGGCCGTTGGAGAATGAAGCCGGCCCTTACGCGGATCCTGCCAAATTACGAGCGGCCGGCGTAGAATATATTGTGGTACTGGGAGGCACATCGTTCACTAAAGAGATGAGCGCTTCAGATATTTGGGACAGGTCTGTGCTCAGGTTGTTGGAGGGTATCAGGTTATGGAAAGAGATACCCGAAGCTAAACTGGTTCTATCAGGCGGCGCTCCAAGTTCCTCAGAGATGATGGCGGTACTGCCAATACGCCTCGGGGTCCCGAGAGAATCACTAATACTCGAGACCCGCGCTCTCGACACAGATGATGAGGCCAACCTTTTTAAACCCATTGTTGGAGCTGCGCCATTCGCTCTGGTTACGTCAGCAAGTCATATTCCGAGGGCGATAAGGCTTTTCTCGGGTAAAGGGATGAACCCTTTGCCATGTCCTTGCGATTTCAGGGCGAAGAGGCGACAGCCTTTGTTTGTATTGCTTTCCCCGAATGCGGACGGCCTGTATAATTCAGAAATAGCTTTACATGAATATTATGGCCGCATCTTCTATTGGTTGAAGGGGTTGATAAGACACACCGCGCAAGTGTATTGATCTCCCGTTTGATTAGGACGCAGTCCTAATGGGGGCGCAGTTGGGGAAGCACATAAAAAAGCTTGAGGCAAACACAAAAGTTTACCTCAAGCGAGTTATCATACAAAGGTATTGAATGGACGATCAAGTGGGAGCGTTTATACGCTCCATGGTGGACAATAAAACCTACTGTTCACTCCTGGCGGAACGCTTTCGGTCATCTGAAGCAAGCTTAATTATCAAAATATTGTCTTGAACTTCAACTGAACGGTTGGAATCAACAAATTTCTTGGAGGGAGAAACATTGAGCCCGTATTGGGCGTTAAAAAGTTCAAGGACTTTGTCTCTACCAAGTATTTCTCGCATTTGTAGATCAATTTCGATGAGGGCGCCTTTCGGATCAAATTTATACGCGGCAAACCTAAACAGATTATCATTTCTAATAATTTCCCCAATCTCGTCCCCAATTTCTTCAAATGAAGATGTCCCTGTTTGTTTTTTAAGAATATCCAAAATTTGTAGCTTCGTCATTCCAAGCCGTATGTCCCGATAACCTTCAGGTGGCTTGGGTCCAGCAAACGAAGCAGACAATAATACAAGTGAAAATAGAATACTCATAGCGATGACCATAGGGGCCCAGCTTTTTTTCATAAAATCCTCCAAGGGGGATAATTGCGGACAATTATACTAAATATGTGAAAAAATTTGAAAAATAAAATAGCAATTTCTGAAAAAAAATTACTGTTGCTTGCTCAAAACTGTTTATCGCCATGATTTATGGCAAATTTAGCCGAATTCTTATACAACGCTTTCAAATTCGGTCCCCTGCGCCAGGTGGAAAAACGCGGTCAAGTTTGTTGTGGGTTCGACCCGGAGGCGCCAGTGGGCGCGTTCCTTGGGGCGCACGAAACGGAGTTCGCGTCAAGTCGGCCTGTTTCAGCATCATCCTATCTACAACCTGTTTCATGAGATTGATAGGAATAGCAAACCCGATGCCCATATATCCTCCGCTACGGGACAGGATTGCAGTGTTCATACCGATCACCTGTCCATCGATATTAACTAGCGGACCTCCGGAATTTCCCGGATTGATCGCCGCATCAGTCTGAATAAAATCTTCATATTCAAGAATTCCCATATCATTACGCCCCTTTGCGCTGACTATACCAGCAGTCATTGTCTGCGTCAGGCCGAATGGGTTGCCGATTGCCAGGACCCAGTCACCGACTTGCAAGTTGGATGAATTACCGAAAACGACGTGAGGAAAATCTTTACCTTCTATTTTAAGTATGGCGACATCAGTTTTGGGGTCCGCTGCCACTACCCTGGCTTTGTATTTCTTCTTGCCTTCCAGGGTAACGATGATTTCATCAGCGCCTTTTATAACATGACGGTTAGTTAAAATGTAGCCGCGACTATCAAAGATGAAGCCGGAACCAAGCCCCTGCTGGCGCATTCTCCCGCCGCCGCCCGGAGGAGCGCCGAAGAAACGCTTGAAAAAGTCATCTCCAAAGAATTCCCGAAAAGGGTGATTTTCAAAGAAAGGATCAAGCGCTGGCCCTTCGTCGTGAGCTTGCGCTACCCTGACGGATGACACGTTTACAACCGCTGGGCGAACGTTCTTGGCCACAGCCCTAAAAGATTCCTGCAGATCTTTAGCCCCATTCCTCGGACCAGACTGAGCGCAGGATGTTGATCCCCACGAGCAAAGAGCAATAAACGTAATTGCGAAAATAATCTGGGTTATGTTGAACGAAATTCTTATCCTGGATTTGCAGAAATTGCGATCTGGACAGTGTGGAAACATAAAAACTCCTTTGCTAAAGGCAAATCTGTAATATTGAGTTGGCGAAAAATTCTCATAGTATAAACTGACGGTCGGAAGCAAGAGAGGAAGTTTAATCCATGAGTGCGCTTAACAACTTTAGTCAACCGAAAGCTGGCCATGGTTTCAAAGCTGGAGACACACAATGAGATTTTCCAGTCGATTGGCAATTTGTTTTCTATTACTAGGCCTTTTTCTTCTAATGTTCGCGTGTTTTTCATATTGCGATGAATTTGAAAAGGCGACTCAAAATAGAGCCATAACTTTCCCTCGTGATCACGGTAAACACCCGGACTTTGAGACCGAGTGGTGGTATTTTACAGGAAACCTGGCTTCAAAAAATCATGAATGGGGAACGCAACTGACATTCTTCCGTCGTGGTCTTTTTAAAAAACCTGCAAGAAATGGTTCCACGTGGCGCGTTAGAGATTTATATCCAGCTCATTTTGCTATTACAGATATCACTGACAACAAATTTTTTCATACCCAAATCATTTCACGGAAGGGCCCGGGATTGTCAGGCGCGGCTAACGATAGTTTAAATGTGCATATTAGGAATTGGAGCGCGTCACAGAATGGCGAAAAAATACGGATAAAGGCAAAAGAAGAACGTTATGCGATAGACTTAACGCTCACTCCTGAGAAACCGGTAGTTTTACACGGAGACAAGGGGTTCAGTGTTAAGGGAAGCGATATGAATCAAGCTAGCTATTACTATTCATATACAAGGCTTAGCGCCCAAGGTACCTTGTCGTTCGACGGGGTAGAACATCAGGTCTCTGGTCTGATGTGGATGGACCATGAATTTGGGTCGTCGATATTAAGCAAGGACCAAGTTGGTTGGGATTGGTTCAGTATTCAATTTGATGACAAAACCGAGTTAATGGCTTTCCATTTGCGCAACCAGGATGGTTCCTTCGACAAGCCGTTTGCGACATTTGTTGATTCATCGGGTAACTATGTCCATCTCTCCGGAGATTCAATATCTATAACACCCACAAATTTCTGGGTAAGTCCTCACACGAAAGCCAGATATCCTTTGGAATGGGTAATAGAAGTCCCAGAAAAAAAACTTAAATTGAAAATAGTACCTGCGATAAGGGACCAGGAGCTTACGGCCAAAAAGGGCGGCGAAACAAGTTATTGGGAAGGCGCCGCAAGGGTTACCGGTATTGTGGGAAATCAACCTGTCAGAGGTAGTGGCTACGTAGAACTGACCGGATACGCGAAATCCATGGGAGGACAACTGTAGGATTTTCATAAGTTCGTGAGAACGCGTTAATTTTCATGTTGACATATATAAAAAGCCACGTATATTTTGTAGAGTTGGAGGTGAGGGACATGGAGGTTCTATTTTTAGTCTCCGTAGGTACAGCTATATTGTGGCTTGCGTTTGGTAACAAAAAAGACTGGTCCGGCATGTAAGCCAAAAGAATTTTTACCATGAATCTAACAACCGGGAGTTTTCATAAAAGAAGCTCCCGGTTTCATTTTGTATACGCCCGACTATTTTCGAAAAAGTCCGGTTTTTTTGAGATCTTTGGAGCGCGTTTCTTCAATTAGGCTTTTTACTAGTGTAGCGTATCCGGCCCCGATCTTTGGCCATGAAAAATTCTCTTCAGCCATTTTGCGAGACTTAATTCCCATTTGAATCAACAAATCCCGTGGAGTAAATGCGGCAAGTTCCATTGTCTTGGCAAGATTTTTAGGGTCTGGGGGAGATGATACGAATCCGCATTCATATCTATGAATAAAGTCAGTTGTTTCATCAACGTCATTAACTAGAATTGGGCGACCGAGCGCCGCATATTCCGCAAATTTAACCGGAAAAGCCGCTCTTGAAGCTATGTGGTTTGGTCTGGGGGAAATAAGAATGGAGGCGGACCCTAATAAGTTAAGCATTGTTTTTCGATCTGTTCTGTCTACCAATTTAACCCTATGGCCGAATTTTTCTGAAAAAATCTGTTTGACACTTTGATCTGAATTTCTAAAACCAATCAGCAACATGGTTATTTTGGGGTCAGAAACCATTTCGAAAGCGGATATGAGATCGTTTATGCCTTGCCAAGTCTGGAATTCACCCGCATAACCAAATGTAAATTTAGGGCTTTCCACTTGAGGTAAAGGTCGAAAAAGTTCAAGGTCCACCCCATTTCTTACTACACCGACTCGGTCAGGCTTGACGCCAGCTTTAACCAAGTCGGCCTTATGCCACTCAGACTGTGTAAGGATATAATCCGCTGAGCGCAATGCCATGTAATACTGCAATTTATGCAGAAAAGAAGGTCCTGCCGAAGGATCTCCTGAGCGTAGCTGATTGGCTTGAGCCGACTGACCTATGTCATCCCCATGCATATCCAGGGTGACAATACCTGGAATAAGTTTATGAACCCAATATAGCGACTGCCCTACGAATGGCGCCCCACAGTAGATATATCTGTAATTTCGAAGTTGATTCAACCGTAACGGCATAAATAGCGATGAAGTTGTTACTTTCTTAATAGGCAGGGCCTCAGAAGTAAAAAGAAAATCACATCCTATTGAGTGTTCTTCTAGAAGCTCTGCAAATTTCTTGATTCGGTACTGATAAGCAGAATCCGAATCATAATCGGCGCCGGATATAATTAAAGCTGCGTTGCCCAATTTTTTGCCCTACACTTTTTATCGTCGCGATTTCCTCAGGATACAAACCTTTGAGGCAAAACAAAAGTGCGAAATAAGCTACCGCTGAAATCACAATATTTAAAAACATATTAAACTCACGAAGCAAGTAAGTCACAAATGCCATTCCAGTCGCTGCTAAAAGCGGTTTTTTCGATATCTGAACAAGTTGCACCGGGAACAAATTTTTAGTAACGAACAAAAGCTGGAGGATTACAAACGCTACTATGGTGATGATGTTCGCCATCACTGCCCCGACCTCAGCAAAATGTTGGATTAATATATAATTCAGGACCGTGGCCATGGCAGCGGCGACCATATTAATTTTCATGTCGAGCCCCTGCTGGTTTGCTGCGATAAGCGTTTGGGCAAGTATCAATACGAGACTATAAGGGATCAAAGAAGGCGCCATGAGCTGCAGAATGAAAACGGACTGAGCAAATTTGTTGCCATAAATCAGAAAGATGACTTTGTCGGCCAGAAGAATCATGCCTATGGCCATTGGTAAACAAACTATCAGGACATAGCGGATGGAAAGTTCTGTTTTCTCTCGCAGGCTTTCCAATCCATAACCGAAATGTCGTGAAAATATCGGCAGTATAGCCAAAGAAAAGGCCATAGGAACAATGACGCACATCTGATTAATTCTTAAGGCTGCCCCGTAAATCCCCACCGACAAGACGCCTGCTAGTTTCGAAAGCAAAATCATGTCCACATTTAAATGTATGGTGGAGAAAATGGCGATGCCCATGAATGTTGGGGCTTCCCTAAATAGCATTGTCCAAATATCTTTTTTAAATCTTATTGAAAAAACGCCTACAACATTAAAGTAGAAGACCAGAAGCAAGCCCAGGGCCAGCAGCTTTGTAAGCACTGTCATAGCGGAAATAGCCACAATTCCATATCCGGTCAAAACAACGGCCGTACACAGAATCACTTTGGACACATTTTCCATGAACTGACCCAAAGCTATGAATTCCGACCTTTCAATAGCCCGAAAGCTAGCCTCAAGAAATCGGGAGCAACTCGCTGGAATAAGGGCTACGGAACCTAACAAAAAGGCTGTTAGTAGTTCATTGTCATATCGTAAAAAAGTGACCCCGAAATCCATTAAAACCATGGCGATGCTACTGGAAACGAGACCAAAAAGGAGGGCGTTGCCTGTGAGTGTGTGGACATCCTCAGGTTTTCGAGCCACTTCTCGGACTATAAGCCCTCCCAGCCCTAATGAAGCGACAGTCGTAAAAATGTTCAGATATGACAGGAGGAGAGAATACTGCCCCATTCCTTCCACGCCCAATCTTCTCGAAACAACATACACCAGGGCCAGGGAAACAAATGGATTGACAGCGCTAGGGATTGATAGAGCCAGAGTATTTTTCAGAAGGCTTTTTTTAGATTCCAGCGACATGTATTTCAAGTGGGCGCTGAAGTTCGAAAAACTTCTAGCGCAAACGATATATAATTGAAATATCAATCCCCATAGGGCGCTTGGCCGGATCAATATTTATGGATATGCCCGGAGGCTTCAAAGGTATGTTTCCAATCGGGTAAAGATCGAGACTGCCACCTAGTTCACCCTCTGGTAGGGTTTCAGTTTTGGGCCTGCCTCCGAGAGAAGCTATCATTACCCCTCTATAAACATTGTCCTTAAAATAGAACAAATATTGGGTATAATATTGGTACCAAATGTCTACTCTCTGATGCTTGATAAATTGTTGACCGACTATCGCCTGGATAATTCCCCTATACTCTCCGTGCATATTAAAAAGGGTCCAACGTCTGTTGATTCTGTCCCAAGGCGCGTAACCTACCGGCAAGCCATCCTTAATCCTTATAACCGAATACATGTCTGAGTACATAAGCATACGGCTTAACTTGAAAAGGGTCGCTTCGGTTATATCCTGTTCGTCAGGAGGATGAAGGGCGTCAATAAATGGCACTTCTTGCCCAAACAGGTAAGATGACATTAAAAAAACCAGAACTAAACCAAAACAACCTTTAACTTTCATGGAGAGTTCATCCCACTAAGCAGTTCCATATAAAAATTCTGCAGTCTTCATATCCTTGAACCGAAAGGAATTTCAAGTGGCTTTTTATCAAATAATCCTGAGAAAAAATTTATTGAGTTAGCTCGTAAGCGCCAATATCGGGAGCAACCCCCTGCGGTCTAGATATTCCACGAATGTCCTTTTTAACAAAATCAAGAGGTGTAGCCTTATCAAGAAGAGGAGAATTTTGGGACGGCGCAAAATTCTGACGGCTCGGATTTTCGAACAAAGGATCCGTACCCTTTATAGGGCTTGAATCCAGAGAACCCACGCCGGAAATGAGGTAACTCTCGTACAAATTCTTTACGGTTTCTTCAAAATTCGAAGGTGGCTTTTGATATTGCTCGGGACAACTGAACCAACCATTGTTTTTGAATATAGCTACTGACTGAGAAGGCTTGGGCAGCATGCGGCGACAATATGAGAAAACATTATCTAAAAATTGATTCAATTGATCTTGAGGTATTTGGCTTTCGGGTTTGGAAAGGGCCACAGGAGAAGCGCATCTATAAACTGTATTATACGCTATCACATTCCCAACAGATTGAGTTGCCACTCCCTCACGACTATGTGAAACTACAAAAGCAGCGCAAAGTTCCCAAGTATTCTTCGGAGCTATATCGACTAACAAGTTGTTAAATACCTTGTTATAGGATGAACCATAAAAACAAATCCCAGCGTGAGTCCCTCCATAGATAAAATTATTCTCAACAGTATTTTTTTCAGATCGTCCTTCTAAATAGATTCCGGCGCCATATCCGTCAGAATATCCATTGTCTCTAAATGTGTTTCCCTTGATTTCACATGAATTTGCCCACGAGTTGGGTCCTATCAACAGTCCGGCGCCTGCGTAACCTGAATGTCCAAAATACTCATTCTCATTACTGACATTATTCTCAAACCTCACCCTGCATCCATCGATCTGACACCCGTGAATCGCGTTTCGCAAGAATTGACAGTCATGAATATACCAGTCATCCAAAGCGGAAAAAACTCCACAGGAGCTAAACTGGCATTTAAGATTAGCGAGTTCCCAATGCCCATTCTGTTCATGTTGGTCCGGAGCGGCCGAAACCCCATAGGCGCCATATTTCTGTATGGTCATATTCCGTAATATTATATATTTCTTTGCAGTTCCCCCCCACCTGTCGCCAGCGTTGAAACCGAGATCCAGTTCATAAACATCAACTACATGGTCGGTGTTAGGGTTGGCGTCCCCAGCGAGTCTGACAAAGTAATTGCTGTCGCGGTCAAGACAAAAACTGCCTTCAGGCATTCCATGAGGCTGTTCGACCTGCTTGAGTTTATATTTTTCGTCAACCATCACAAAAAGATTTTTTCTCGTGATAGGTTTCAAGCCGACCATAAACCATACTTGTCCCACTTTTTTCCAGTCTCTAACTGTTACCGATCCTTGAAGTATGACTTTATCCCTGTTAGTTCCCTCATAAACTATGGGCTTGTCAGGTAGTCCCGATTTTCCACCCATTATCTGTTCATGGTATATTCCCTCGTGGATTATCGCCTTGTCCCCCGGCTCCATTACTTTGGATGCCTGGTTGATAGTCTTGAAAGGTTTTTCTTCCGTCCCAGGGAAACTGTTATCTCCGGAATTTACATCAACATGATATATGGTAGCACTAGCGCAAGGAGCCCCGCCAAACCCAAGCATCAAGGTCCACAGCAAAAGCCCATGAAAGATTTGCCCTAGTCTTTTATACAAGAAGAATTCCCTTGTTACCTAGTTGCTTGAAGCATTGATCCTGAAGTGTAGAGATCATCGTCCGACAGGTCCTTGAATTCTTCGACAAGCTCGTAACGTTTTATTCCAGATTCAGTAGTGAACTTAATGTCGCAAACGATATTAAACCCCAGTTGTTTTAACAAACCTACATGTTTTGAATATGGCTCACGATTTATAAGATAAGGGCGTTTGCCCCTCATCAGAGACCACTCCAGTTTCGAACACGCCCAGTGCCCATTCCACTCTTTTGTGGCGCCATAAGAGCTGAAATCTATATTGTGGGACATGAAACCATCCGGCGCAAGCCAGTAATGGAAACTTTCATAAACGTCACTTAGGTTATCGACACACTGGAGAACGGTATTAGACAGAATCATGTCAGCGCAGCCTTCAGGCAAGACCTTATAGTCCGACCAAGGAGCAAGATAAAAAATTTGGATTTTGGAGTTTTGTTTTTGATCTGACTCCGAGAATGCTCTTTTAAGGGCTTCTTTTATGAGTTGAACTCGTTCCACAGACAAACATTTTTTAAGATGTTCGTCGTCTAGTATGTGAGTCGGAAAATCATAAGTCTTCAGATGTGGCCTGACCTCGGTAGTAAACTCCTCTCCGTGAGGGATAGGAACTCGGTCCTGAAATAGGCGAACCAACTCATCAAGCGTTTCGAGATTGGTTTTCAGGTCTGTGAATTTTATAGCGTCGAGCGCGTAATATCGATTAGTCCCTGTCAACATGGCCGCTAACCCTACCCCAAAAGAACTGCCCGGCCCAAGTTCCAGCAACGAGTTTGGGAAAGACGTTAGCCCCCCACACTCCCAAGAGATCACAAGATGTCTCATCCACACAGAATAACAAAAACGGGTGGACGCAGATCTCGTCTGGTCGACAAACGTATATATTCCAGGCAGATAACTAAGGATTCCTTTAACGATAGTCTGATAATTTGGGGGCAAAAGCCCCAATTTTTCTCTCAAGAAATGGACGACCTTCTTTGATGGGGTTTGATTGCTCATTTCTTTGTCCTCAAGAAGTTCCCAACTATTTCAGATAAGCGCATTTTATCTTATAAATCTTACCACAATAACAAATTATGAGATATACATAATTAAGACAAGGCCACAACTCTCCGGCTTTCGTAATTAAAAAGGGAAAAATGCTTGTTGTGAAGTAATTTCTCTACGGAGGGCCTGATTATCTTGTCTTTGCTTCTATTCTTCATGCCTAAAATTGCATGATCATGCTTGACCTGACGGCCGACGGTGAATTATTAGAAAGCCATCATTTGCGGATTCCGGGATGAAAGACGCCACTGAGCAAGCGGTTCAGGGTGTGTGGCATTTCATTCGGGATACAGGTGAATCAGCTTAAGTGCTGTTAATTGATTGTCGGATTTAGACAAATTGGGGTTCACAAGTTATAGCTCGGGGAGATATATTCTGAGATGGCAAAATCTGAGATAGATCGAATCAGAAGAATGGCGATAGCGCATAATGACCCACTTGCTCAATTCAATTTGGGTTTTATGTTCGATAATGGCTTTGGAGCGCCTCAAGACGACAGAGAAGCTGTAAAATGGTACCATAAGTCTGCCGAACAGGGTTATTCAATGGCCCAATTCAAACTGGGCGGGATGTATGAGAAAGGTCAGGGGGCGCCTCAAAACTTCAAGGAGGCGGCTAAATGGTATCGTAAGGCGGCTGAACAGGGCCTCCCGGATGCTCAGAACAATCTCGGACTCATGTACAAAAACGGCTTGACCGGTCCTCGAGACTTCAAAGAGGCTGCTAAATGGTATCGTCTCGCGGCGGAGCAAGGGTATTCAGTCGCTCAAAGCAACCTTGGTTTTATGTACGATAATGGTTTAGGAGTCGCTCAAAACCACATTGAGGCCTTGAAGTGGTATCGTCTCGCGGCTGAACAAGGGTATTCAGTCGCTCAATTTAATCTTGGGGTCATGTATGAAAATGGTCAGGGGACACGTCAAGATTTCAATGAAGCCTTAAAATGGTATGTTAAGGCCGCTGAACAGGGCCTCCCGGATGCTCAGAACAATCTCGGACTTATGTACAAAAATGGTCAGGGGACACGTCAAGATT
>JAJYDQ010000141.1 GCA_021777225.1 Deltaproteobacteria bacterium | reverse complement strand
ATTGGACAGGAGGGGAGGCGGAGGGATGTACAGCGTGGAAATTTATCAGCGGATTCGTCGTGCGTGCCACGTAGATGGCATGAGTATTAGGAAAGCCTCCGAGCTGTTTGGGATTCACCGCAAGACCGTGAAGAAGATTCTCAGTTTTTCCATCCCGCCAGGGTATCAACGATCACAGCCCATCAAATATCCTAAGCTTGAAAATTTTAAGGGTGTCATTGACGCCATTTTGGCCAATGATCGGCTACGTCCCAAGAAACAACAGCACACGGCCAAACGCATCCTTGAACGACTGCGTGACGAGCATGGTTTTTGCGGCGGCTACACCATTGTTAAAGAATATGTAAGGGAACAGACTCTGCGTTCGCGTGAAGTGTTTATTCCCCTAGTCCATCCACCAGGCCACGCCCAGGCGGATTTCGGTGAAGCGGTGGTCGTGATTGGTGGGGTCGAGCAGAAAACTCATTTTTTCGCTATGGACCTGCCCCATAGTGACGCCTGCTTCATCAAGGCCTATCCAGCGGAAACGTCTGAAGCCTTTTGTGACGGCCACAATGCGGCCTTCGCATTCTTCGGTGCGGCTCCGAGATCCATTCTCTACGATAACACGAAAATAGCGGTCGCCCGCATTCTTGGTAACAGACAACGAGTGCGTTTGCGTATCTTTGCCGAACTACAGTCTCATTACCTGTTCGAAGACCGCTTCGGTCGTCCTGGCAAAGGCAACGACAAGGGCAAGGTGGAAGGGCTGGTGGGATACTCCCGGCGGAACTTCATGGTCCCGATCCCGAATCACGCCAGTTACGCTGATTTCAACGCCTACCTGGAAAAACGCTGTCGGCAACGGTGCCAGGACACATTACGCGGACATAGCGAAACCATTGGTGAGCGGTTACAGCGAGATTTAGCGGCTTTCCTATCCTTACCGGAAACCCCATACGACGCCTGCGCCAAAAAACCGACGAGAGTAAGTTCTCTATCGCTGGTGCGCTACCGAAGTAACGACTACTCTGTTCCAGTGGCCTATGGGCACAGCGAGGTCCTGATCAAAGCCTATGTCGATAGAGTTGAAATATACTGTGGCTCCAAACTCATAGCCCGGCATGAACGTTCGTACAAAAAGGGAGATTTTATCTTCGACCCGCTTCACTATCTAGCCCTTTTGGAGTGGAAGATCAATGCGCTGGACCAGGCCGCTCCTCTTGTTGGCTGGCAATTACCCGAAGTGTTTCCGACCTTTAGACGCTTGCTTGAAGCACGCATGGGGCACATAGGCAAACGAGAGTACGTTCAGGTATTACGTTTGATGGAAACCTTCTCCCCAGAGCAAACCGAAGCCGCAGTCAAACGGGCTCTACAGTTGGGCGCTATCGGCTTCGATGCGGTAAAGCACTTGCTACTATGCAGTATTGAACGAAAGCCCCCAAGGCTCAATCTTGATATTTATCCCTACCTTCCAAGAGTTCAAGTGAAGACGACAGCGACCAACTCCTATTTATCCCTGCTCAATAAGGTGGCGGTATGAACGAGACCCCACAACTGCTGCTGTCGCATCACTTGAAGGCCCTGAAACTGCCTACTTTCCTTAGGGAGTATGACAAGGTAGCTCAGCAATGCGCCTCAGAAGGGCTGGATCACCCTCGCTATCTGTTACGCTTGTCCGAGTTGGAGTTGATTGACCGCGAGCGCCGCATGGTAGAACGTCGGATCCGAGAGGCCCGATTCCCAACGGTGAAGAGCCTCGACAGCTTCGACTTCATGGCGTTGCCCATTCTGAACAAGGCATTGGTAAACGAACTGGCCCGCTGCGAATACATTATGCGTCGAGAGAACATCATTGCCTTGGGCAACAGCGGCACGGGTAAAACACATATCGCTCTTGGATTGGGCCTGTCGGCATGCCAGAAAGGCCTGTCAGTAGGTTTTGTCACGGCTTCGGCGCTGGTCCATGAACTGCTCGAAGCACGAGACGACAAGCGCCTGTTGCGCTTTCAGAAGCAACTCGCCGGCTACAAACTACTCATCATCGATGAGCTTGGCTTCGTCCCATTATCCAAGACTGGCGCAGAGTTGTTGTTCGAAGTCTTCAGCCAACGCTATGAGCGGGGCTCCATCTTAGTGACCAGTAATTTACCATTTGATGAGTGGACGGAGGTGTTTGGCTCGGAGCGCCTGACCGGGGCGCTGCTTGATCGGCTGACCCATCATGTCAATATCCTGGAGATGAATGGCGAGAGCTACCGGCTCAACCAAAGCAAGAAACGGCGACGACAAACGGCTGCAACATCATCAGGCGAGAATGCCCCAAACTGAACTAGGTCTGTTAAATCACAAGGAGTGGTCGATCAAGACCTCTTTTTTTGGCTTCAACTGGTACACAATTACTCCGCCCCGCTGGTACACTTTTTCTCCGGCCTTGACACTTCAGATTGTTACTACATCTACTTTCATTTTTTATTGTCTTTATTCTGTGAAGGCTGGGGACGGCAATGACCTCCGTTCCGAGAAAATGATGTTGACGATTCCCTTTGTGACCTACGGGATTTTCAGATACCTTTATTTGATTTACCATAAAGAAGATGGTGGTTCACCAACCGAAGTCCTGTTGACCGACCGTCCTTTGCTCACGTGTGTCACATTGTGGTTGATGGTCTGTATATATGTAATTTACTGGTTGGTCTAGGAATCGAAAAGAACTAACCTAAACGCGTTTATTCTCGGTCTTAAAATCCATTAGTCTGGCATAACAGCGCTTTTTCCGCTTCTTTCAGATCTGAGACCACCATTCTCCTAACCAGATCGTGAAAAGAGACCTTCGGTTTCCATCCCAGGAGATTACTGGCCTTGGATGCGTCCCCCAATAGTTCGTTTACTTCGGTTGGTCTGAAATAGCGGGGGTCGATAAATACAAGCTGTTTTCCAGTGAGTTCATCGATGCCTGTTTCATTGACACCTTCGCCATCCCAGCGTATCGATATGCCCACTTCCCTGAAAGCGAGTTCCACGAATTCTCTTACAGAATGGTTCTCTCCTGTGGCGACAACGAAGTCGTCAGGTTCGTGGTGTTGCAGTATTAACCACATGGCTTCCACATAATCTCTCGCGTGGCCCCAGTCGCGTTTTGCATCCAGGTAGCCCAAATATAATTTGTCCTGCATGTCCAGTTTTATGCGTGCTACTGCACGAGTTATCTTTCTGGTAACGAAAGTCTCCCCACGCAGAGGGGACTCATGATTGAACAGTATGCCGTTTGATGCGAATATGCCGTAGGCTTCACGATAATTTCGGACAATCCAGTAGCTGTACAATTTGGCGACAGCATAAGGACTCCTCGGATAAAATGGCGTTGTTTCTTTCTGTGGGACTTCCTGAACCAATCCATATAGCTCGCTGGTGGAGGCCTGATAGAAGCGTACTTTATCGGCCATGTTCAGTATACGAAGGGCTTCGAGCAATCGTAAGGTCCCCAACGCATCAGAATTGGCGGTATATTCCGGTGTTTCAAAAGAAACTTTAACGTGGCTTTGAGCACCGAGGTTGTAGATCTCATCGGGTTGAAACTGTTGGATGATCCGGATAAGGTTAGTAGAATCCGTGAGGTCCCCGAACTCCAGGGACAGTTTACGATTGCCAATGTTTGGGTCTTCATAGAGACTGTCTATGCGCTGGGTGTTTATAAGCGAGCTTCTTCTCTTGACACCGCAGACTTCGTATCCCTTTTTGATAAGGAGGTCCGCCAGATATGCGCCGTCCTGACCAGTTATTCCGGTTATTAGCGCTCTTTTGGGATTTGCCACACTATTTTCGGGTTGATCATCATCCATGTGGTTCCATCCAGTATTCCGTTTATTAATCAAAATAACTTCCCCAACACAGCATCGTGCAATATCAATCAAGAACTAGTTAATAAATAAGGTGTTAGGAAGATTCAAATATTCATAACTTATCATATTGTTTGGCATTATACAAGAAATCTGTTACAAGCTTGAGTCAATATTGTGAACTCCATTTCCTGAGTTTTCTTTGATTTTATGTCTGGGGTCGGCAAAATGCTAAATGAACCAAAAGCGCTCATACTTGGTGTGGGCGGCCAGGATGGCTATTTCCTGAGCCATTTGTTACATCAACACGGATATTCTCTCATCGGATTTCTTTTATCTAGTGATATGACAGGGCCGACAATTTCTTTCCTGCCGCACGACAGATTACAGTTTGTTGAGTCAAGTATCGGCGAGGGCGATTTACTTCACCAATTCATCAAAGAACACAAGCCTCATTTTGTCTTCAACCTGGCCGGGATAAGCTTCATCCCTTATTCATGGGACGCTCCCAGGGAAGTGGAAAAGATCAACGGCTATGCGGTAGGCGAAATATTGCAGATCATTCGTGAAGAGAGTCCTGAGACAAGATTTTTCCAGGCGTGCAGTAGTGAGATGTTTGGACACAATCCGAAAAAATCCCCACAGAGTGAAAACACCAGTTTCAGTCCGGACAATCCTTACGGGTCATCGAAGGTCTTCGCATACAACTTGACCACGAATTATCGAGAAAAGTTTGGCATATTCGCGTGTTGTGGCATTCTATATAACCATGAATCGGAATGGCGGCCTCCAAGATTTGTAACACGCAAAATCACTATGGCCGCTGCCGCCATTAAACTGGGGAAACAGGATTCGTTGGAAATGGGAGCGATAGACGCTGTGCGGGATTGGAGCTACGCAGGTGACATAGTTAACGCCATGTGGCTCATGATG
>JAJYDQ010000063.1 GCA_021777225.1 Deltaproteobacteria bacterium | reverse complement strand
TGCAGAAGAATGTTGTTTTCTGGATCATGGGCGCCGTTGCAGCGGTTATGACGTCTTTTTATATGTTCAGGTCCGTGTTCATGACGTTTTACGGAAAGTCTCGGGTTGAGCCTGAAGTAGCCCACCATCTGCATGAATCTCCGCCTTTGATGACAGTGCCGTTGATGATTCTGGCTTTTCTGTCGCTGGTTGGAGGTTTTGTTGGGATACCAGTTATAGAGGGCGCACAGAGATTTGCAAATTTCCTCAGTCCTGTTTTTGCTCCCGCCAAGGCTATAATCGAGCATGGAGCGCATCACGCTGGTCATCACAGTGTGACCGCGGAACTAATTTTGATGGCAGTCTCGCTGGCTATAGCGATACTGGGCTTGTTGGTCGCCAGATATATGTATATTACGAGTCCAGAAACTCCCGGCAGGATTGTTGAACGTTTTTCAGGACTGTATAGACTTGTTTTCAACAAGTATTGGATTGACGAACTGTATGATTTTCTGTTCGTGAACTCAATTGTAGAATTCTCAAGGTTTCTGTGGAAGAAGTTTGATGAAGCCGTCATTGATGGAATTGTAAACGGGGTGGCTGCTGTTGTGCGTACTTTTGGGAGCGTCCTGAGGCTGCTTCAAACCGGTCTTGTGAAGGATTATGCCCTGTCGGTACTGGTAGGGGCAATGGTCGTAATCGGTTACTTGCTACTCAGATAGGACACGGAGGCGTGCCGTTCATGGAAAATGTTTCTCATTTACTGAGTCTTATAACTTTTATCCCTCTGTTGGGGGCGGTGATTATTTTGTTTCTCAACAGAGAATGTCCCGAAACACTTAGGTGGGTCACTATCGTATGTATGCTAATAGACTTTGTGTTGAGTCTGTTCGTTTACTTTGGTTTTGATTCTTCGATCGCAGCCATGCAGTTTGTCGAATATTACCCGTGGATTCCGCTGTGGGGAATATCCTACAAGGTGGGTATAGACGGTATAAGTCTTCTTTTGCTGATGTTGACTACATTTTTGGGTCCTATTGTAGTTTTGGCCTGTTGGAAAGACATAACTGTTCGTGTCAAGGAATTCATGATCTGTCTGTTGTTTCTTCAGGTTGGGATGATAGGTGTGTTCGTTTCTCTCGATCTGTTCCTTTTCTATGTTTTTTGGGAAATCATGCTAATCCCCATGTATCTTTTAATCGGAGTATGGGGTAATCCAGCAAGACGGTTATATGCCGCCATCAAATTTGTTTTGTATACCATAGTCGGTAGTCTGTTGATGTTGGTAGCGATTCTGGTTTTATATTTCATGGCGGGAAAAAGTTCGGGGATTTACACTTTTGATCTCCTTAAACTATACGATTTCGCAGTGCCGGTTCAGGCCCAATTCTGGCTTTTCCTGGCTTTTTTCTTAGCGTTTGCAATCAAAGTTCCGATGTTTCCATTTCACACGTGGTTACCTGATGCCCATACTGAGGCGCCTACAGTTGGCAGTGTTGTCCTTGCGGCAGTTTTATTGAAGATGGGAACTTACGGCTTTATTAGATTTGCGATCCCCCTGTTTCCAAACGCCGCTGTAGACGCTGCATGGTGGGTGGCTCTGCTTGCTGTCATAGGCATAATTTATGGGGCCTGGGTCGCAATGGTCCAAGCGGACATGAAGAGATTGGTAGCTTTTTCCAGTGTGAGCCATCTCGGGTTCGTGATGCTGGGTATGTTCGCCCTGACTACTCAAGGGGTCGAAGGCAGCATCATCCAGATGATCAATCATGGTCTGAGCACCGGCGCACTCTTCTTGATCGTGGGCATGATTTACGAGCGAAGACATACACGACTAATTGCGGAATTTGGTGGTTTATCCAAAGTAATGCCGCTTTTTGCCGTTTTCTTCATGGTTTTCACGCTCTCATCGATCGGCTTACCTGGATTGAACGGATTCATAGGTGAGTTTTTGATTCTACTCGGTTCATTTGGAAAGTTCACATGGTACACTGTTTTTGCCGCTTCCGGGGTAATCTTCGCAGCGGTGTACATGCTGTGGATGTTCCAGAGGGTTATGTTCGGGGAAATCACCAATCCCAAGAACCTGAACCTTAAGGACATTGATTTTAGGGAAATTGCGGTCCTGACGCCTCTGCTCATTTTCGTGGTCTGGATCGGTGTTTATCCGAACACTTTTTTAAAACCGATGGAACCGTCCGTGAAGAATTTTATCCAGCATGTCGAAAAAAAGAGGGCGGCGATTATGGCCATGGAAGAATCCGGGAGACAATTTCTTCCGAATGTTGAACGAATCAGTCTGGTTTCCTCCGTCACGAAAATCCGTGCGGAGAAATGATAATTACAAGTGGGAGCGATCGGGATGATCCCTGTGCCTGAAGTTAATCTTGGAGGCGTCCTGCCGGCGCTTGTTATTGGCGTCGCTGGTTTGTTGGCTATGCTATTGGGCTTATTTGTCAGAAAGGGCGCAGTAGCTGTCGGCGCTGTGATCGGCCTAGTAGGCGTCCTAATTGCGCTAATGGTCAATGCCCCATTGCGTCTCATGAACACAACAGCGTTCAGTGGCATGATTGCTCTGGACACATATACCTGGTTCTTCAATATGTTGATCCTTCTTTCCGTCGGATTGACCATCCTGATTTCGATGAAATACCTTGTTGACCAAGGGTTGGATCTTTACGAATACTTCGCGATACTTTTGTTTTCCGCTGTCGGAATGATGTTCATGGTTTCCGGGTCCCATTTGTTGATGATCTTTGTTGGGCTGGAGACCCTCTCCATAGCAGTATATGTTCTAACCGGCCTGCTGCCTGGAAACACTAAATCATCCGAAGCGAGTCTCAAGTATCTTCTTTTGGGGGCTTTCTCAAGCGGCCTTTTTCTTTATGGCGCCGCTCTTTTATATGGAGCCTCCGGTTCTCTGGCGCTCGCTGGTTTGGCCAAGTATTTCCAATCTGGATCAGTGAGCCTCATGGCGCTTGTCGGCATGGGATTGTTGCTGGTCGGATTTTCCTTCAAAGTGGCTGCTGTCCCATTTCATATGTGGACGCCGGATGTATATGACGGAGCGCCGTCACCCATAACGGGATTCATGTCAGTTGGAGTCAAAGCCGCTGCATTTGCGGCGTTCGTAAGAGTTTTCTTCGAATGTTTCAGCTCGGCTCAAGTCACATGGGCTCACATAATTTGGGTGCTTGCCGTTTTGACCATGATTCTGGGCAATCTTGCAGCCATAGTTCAGACTAATATAAAGAGAATGCTAGCTTATTCGAGCATCGCCCACGCCGGCTATATTCTTGTCGGTATGGCGGCGGGAACTCCTAGCGGCGCTGCCGGGATTCTTTATTACCTGTTGGCGTATATCTTTACTAATCTTGGGGCTTTTGCTGTTGTGACCATGGTGGGACGAAGAGGCGAGGCGAATATCAATCTGGACGACTACAGGGGATTGGGGAAAGCCCACCCTGCGTTGGCTCTGGCAATGTCGATATTTCTCTTTTCTCTTGCCGGTATTCCCCCAACAGCGGGTTTCATAGGAAAGTTTACAATATTTAGCGCGGCCATTAATGCTGGATACATCTGGTTGGTCATTATTGGCGTTTTGACAAGCGCAGCGTCGGTCTTTTATTACTTCAGAGTGATCATGAAGATGTATATGGAAGCGCCTGATGCTGAACCGGAGAGTCTCCAGTTTAGCCCTTCAATGGCGTTTGCCCTTAGTATAACAGTCATGGTGGTTCTGTACATCGGGATTTTTCCAACAACTTATTTGAATTTGGCGACAGAATCGGTTAAGACGTTATTCTAGGGTTATAACTTTATCGAGCGGCAAAGGATCAGGATGCTTTTAAATGCGCTGGTAATTACCGGCCATGGAATTAATTGCGAAATAGAGACTAGGCAAGCCCTTGAGATTGCAGGTTTTAAGAAAATTGATCTTGTGCACTTAAATTTCATAGTCGGTGGTGAAGTCGATTTAAGATCTTACCAATTTATTGTCTTTCCCGGGGGGTTTCTGGATGGTGACGACCTGGGAGCGGCACAAGCCTGTGCGAACAGGATCCGTCATTCAAAACTGGAAGGAAGGAACCTGATAGACGATCTGCTCGAGTTTGTATCTCGAGGTGGGTTGATCCTTGGAATATGCAACGGATTTCAGCTCCTGGCAAAACTGGGACTCGCTCCTGCGTTTAATGGCGCCTATCTGCAACGCGATGTTTCTTTGACCGGCAATGAAAGTGGGCGGTTTGAGGATCGGTGGGTGAACCTTGTTGTGGATAGGGACTCACCATGCGTATTTACCCGTGATCTCGACAAACTTTATTTACCTGTAAGGCATGGGGAAGGAAAGGTTGTGGGTAGGGACCCTGGTGTTATAGATATGCTGATAGACTCTCATCAGGCTGTATTGTTTTACGCTAAACCGGAAGATGCTGCTCCTACTATGAATTATCCCTTTAACCCAAATGGATCTTCTAGAGGAATTGCAGGAATATGCGACCCGAGTGGCCGCATATTCGGGCTGATGCCGCATCCCGAATGCTATCTCGATAGGACCAATCATCCAAGATGGACACGCGAACAGTTACCGGATGAGGGTATTGGATTAAAGATATTTAGTAATGCAAAGGGCTATATTGTTGGATCTTGAGCGTCCTGATCAATTAGAGGGCGCAAACTCTTTTCAATCTATCATTTCGTTTCGGCGTCACGAATACGCTGAATAGTCACACAGGAGGTTTCGATGGCATTGTTGGACCCGACCAAAATGGCTGACTGGCAGGTAGCTGAAGCAGCCGAGAAATCGATGAAAACCGTTTACCAGCTGAGAGATGAATTGGGACTGGCGGAGGAAGAACTCCTTCCTCATGGCCATTACGTGGGTAAAGTAGATTTCGCTAAAGCCCTCAAGAGGCTTAAAGGCAAACCAGATGGAAAATACATTGACGTGACAGCTATTACCCCTACGCCTCTCGGTGAAGGGAAGTCCACGAGTTCCATGGGGTTGGTGGAAGGCCTTGGAAAACGAGGCAAGAAGGTAGTGGCGGCGATAAGGCAGCCGTCAGGCGGACCCACAATGAACATCAAGGGTTCGGCGGCGGGCGGCGGTCTGGCGCAATGTATTCCTCTGACACCATTTTCGCTGGGCTTGACTGGTGACATCAACGCAATCATGAATGCCCACAACTTGGCGATGGTTGCGTTAACCGCTAGAATGCAGCATGAATTCAACTATAGTGATGAAGAACTTGCGAAGAGAAATCTGAAACGTCTCGACATAGATCCACGTAACGTTGAATTTGGATGGATCATTGATTTCTGCGCGCAAGCTCTTCGAAATATGATCATTGGGATTGGCGGAAAGATGGACGGTTTCATGATGAAATCGCATTTCGCCATTGCTGTTTCCTCTGAGATCATGGCTATCCTGGCTGTTTCAACAGATCTCAAGGACATGCGTGAAAGAATGGGTCGGATCGTTGTGGCTTACAACAAAAAGGGGGATCCCGTAACAACGAAAGACCTCGAGGTCGATGGCGCAATGACGGCCTGGATGGTAGAAGCTCTTAACCCGAACTTGCTGCAATCAATCGAAGGCCAGCCCGTATTCGTTCATGCAGGACCCTTCGCAAACATCGCCATCGGCCAGAGTTCAATTATTGCTGACAGGGTTGGCCTGAAACTGGCTGACTACCATGTCACGGAATCTGGGTTCGGCGCAGACATCGGTTTCGAGAAATTCTGGAACCTAAAATGCCGTTTCTCTGGCCTCAAACCGAATTGCGCTGTTGTAGTCGCTACAATCAGGGCCCTAAAATGCCACGGTGGCGCTCCTGTTCCAAGACCGGGTCTGCCTATGCCGAAAGAATACGACGGAGAAAACGTAGGCTGGGTCGAGGAAGGTTGCAAGAACCTGATTCATCACATCCAGACGGTCAAGAAGGCCGGAATTAATCCCGTTGTTTGCATCAACTCTTTCTATACTGATACCAAGGACGAGATTGCCGCCGTAAAAAGACTTTCAGAGGCGGCAGGCGCCAGAGCGGCGGTTTCTCAGCATTGGCTTAAGGGTGGTGACGGCGCTCTAGAATTTGCTGACGCAGTTGTCGACGCGTGCGAAGACAAGAATGAGTTCAAATTGCTCTATGAATTGAGCTTGCCGTTGCGTCAACGCATTGAATTGATTGCTAAAGAGGTTTATGGGGCCGATGGCGTTTCCTTTACTCCGGAAGCGGAAGCCAAAGCCAAAAAGATGGAAGCCGACCCAGAATTGGCGAAGCTTGGCACCTGTATGGTTAAGACCCACTTGAGCCTTTCTCATGACCCGAACCTCAAAGGCACGCCAAAAGGCTGGATCCTACCCATCAGAGACGTCCTCACTTACAAGGGCGCAGGATTTGTTGTCCCCGTAGCCGGCGCGATTTCACTCATGCCTGGCACCAGCTCTAATCCCGCATTTAGAAGGGTTGATGTTGATGTCGAGACAGGAAAAGTTAAAGGGGTTTTCTAAACGTTACGCCGTGGATTCTCAACTTAGAAGAGTTGTTCCGAGGAGATGCGATGCGAACAGGAAAAGTGAACGTAATTTTGGAATGACTCAGTGGTTAAATTTTCAATAAACTTTTGATGATGTTCAGCCGCAGATTTAATCGTCTGCGGCTTTTTTATCTTATTGTTTTTTCTTCGCGGGAAGGTTTCTCTTGTATAATATTTTAAGCCCGTCCATTGTAAGATCGTCCTCAACATCTTCAACCAATTTGGTGTGAGCTGAAATGACCCTGGCCAGACCTCCAGTTGCGACCACTTTGGGTCTGGACTTTAGCTCATCGAACATTCGACTCAGGATCCCATCGACAAGAGCGGCATAACCGAAGACAATTCCAGATTGAATTGCGGAAGCGGTATCTTTGGCGATTACTCTTGACGGGGCGGTAAGTTCTACCCTGAATAGCTTGGACGCATTGTGAAAAAGGGCTTCCGCGGAGATCTTGACTCCAGGGGCGATGGAACCGCCTTCATATTCACCCGACGCATTTATGTAATCAAAGGTAGTGGCCGTGCCAAAATCAACTGCGATAAGTTCCCTGTGATATTTCTCATACGCCGCCACTGCATTGACGATTCTGTCAGCGCCGACCTCCCGCGGATTGTCATATCTGATGGGCATCCCTGTCCTAATCCCAGGTCCAACAAAGAGTGGGGAAATCCCCAAAAAAAATTGGGACAATTCTTCGAGGGCGGCCTTCAATGGTGGGACTACGCAGGCGATTATCACTCCATTAATGCCCTTTGTTTCAAGCCCTTGCCAAAACATAAGGTTTTTTAGCACTACCCACAATTCGTCAGCCGTGACATCTTCATTCGTTCGGATTCTCCATGAGCCGAGCTTGTCATCCTCTTTGTAAAGTCCGATCACAATGTTGGTGTTGCCGACATCAATAGCTAGCAACATTTTTGTTTTCCTTTCAGCATACAGTGACTTCGAGAATACTTTTCAAAGAATAGAAGTTTAATAATGACAAGTGAAGAAAAACTTTGCTCTCAGGTATGTCAAAGTGAAGATCTTTCGTATCTTTTAATACCTTGATCAAGACGTCCGTAAAATGATTGACTGAACCCAAAGCCGATGTTAGGCTTAATTAATAGGGAGATCGGCATTGATGTTTCGCCGAATAATGGGCTTGCCGATTTCACCGCTTTCAACGCCAATATCCGGCGGTATACATAATGAAACCGACAGGACTGGTTCGGAACGACATTTATCTAAAACATGACATGGGCATGTATCATCCCGAGAGTCCAGAGAGACTCGAAGTTCTATACAGCATGCTCGACGAGTTGGGGAGTGCGCTTAACCTGGCCTACACTGAAGCACGGAATGCTACAGTGGAAGAACTTTGCGCAAATCACGATCCTAGATATGTCGAACGCATCATGGAAACCTCTGGATGCGAGAATGTGTTTCTTGATCCGGACACTTCGGCCTGCTGTAGTTCCTGGGATGCGGCAATAGCTGCTGTTGGAGGATTGCTGAGTCTTGTAGATGGAGTTATGGAAGCAAAATTCAGAAATGGTTTTGCCCTGGTTAGACCACCAGGACACCATGCTGAAAATCGTCGCGCTATGGGCTTCTGTCTGTTCAACAACGTGGCGTTGGCTGCGCATTACGCCTTGAACAGATATCACCTTGACAGAATAGCGATAGTAGACTGGGACTTGCATCACGGTAACGGTACGCAGAGCGCGTTCTATGAGGACCCCCGGGTTTTATTCATTTCCACACATCAATATCCCCATTATCCCGGGACAGGCGGAATACGGGAAGTAGGACATGGAATCGGAGAAGGTTATACGATTAATGTGCCTTTGGCGTCCGGCTGTGGAGATTCCGAGTACAGCGTCGTTTTTCATGACCTTGTTTCTCCATTGCTAGAGGCCTACCAGCCGCAATTGATTCTTGTTTCCGCCGGATTTGACGCTCATGAGAAGGACCCGTTAGGTGGCATGAACCTCACAGAGGATGGATACGAATATATGGTTAAAGTCCTAATGCGGTCAGCATGGCACACGTGCTCAGACCGTTTGATCCTGGTGCTGGAAGGTGGTTATCACCTCAGTTCTCTGAGAAATTCCGTAAAACGTATCCTCTATTGTCTGTCCTCATATGATCCTTCCCAGGAACCTTGTATGGGGTCTCCGGAACTCACCACTCTAACATACACATTCAGGGCCCGATTAAGGGATGTTTTGGCTTTTGCCGGCCGATATTGGCCTTCATTGCCTCAATTGTGATGTAGATGCGCTTGTTCCGGGGGTAATCTAATGATCGACGCGCCTTAAATTTAGTGGCGCGCGATAAATTCAGGAGCGTCAACTTTTTGTGACTCATGGCCTCTTATTGATCGACAAACCTGAAGGGCTAACATCCAATGCTGTGGTCGGTATAGTTCGTAAACGTTTGGGCCGTTCAATAAAAGTCGGACACACAGGCACGCTCGATCCCGCTGCGACAGGTTTGCTGGTAATTCTACTCGGAGTTGCGACCAGGGCGCTGGACTTCTTGGACGAGGCCCGGAAACATTACCAGGTTGAAGTCAGATTGGGTGAGGAAAGCGATACTTGCGACAGGGAAGGGAAAATCAGCGTTACGGGAGATCCCGGAATTCTGACTCGACAAGAAATAGAATCTTGTTTAAAAGGTTTTCTCGGTAAATCGAATCAGGTCCCCCCGCATTTCTCAGCGATCAAAAAGGATGGTGTTCCGCTATACAAACTCGCCAGAAAGGGCGTTTTCCCAACTGTTGAAATCAGACAAATTGAAATATTCAAACTATCAATATTAAAATGGTGTCCGCCGAACTTAATGATTGATCTAATATGTTCCAAAGGAACGTATGCCAGGTCTCTAGCGCGAGACATAGGGGTTTGCCTGGGAGTTGGAGGTAGAGTTAATACTCTCCGGCGAATAGCTTCGGGAAAGTTTAATATCGAAACAGCCCATGATCTTGAATTTATCAGGAACGCGTCGAACCAGGAGATACAAAAATCGCTCATCCCTCTCTGTGAAGCTTTGGAGCACATGCCAGAGATAAAGGTGTTTGACGCGGGTCTGCGCAAATTGGCGTTTGGGGTTTACCTCGAAAGTGGGAAAGGCGAGATCGCTAGCGACCTGCTGATGGATTGTCAAGAGCATAAAGTATATCGCGTTCAGGACGCCAATAACCGGATTCTGGTTCTTGTCCGGGTTGAACAAAAAGATAACGGGCCATTTGTATTGAGACCGATCAAAGTTTTCGACCTTGTTTCTAAGACTTCTCTTGAATCGGGATGGGAACGATAGTAAAGTAGATTATAGCTATTGCTCTAAGCGGAAATTAATTGTAATATTTAACAGACTTGAATTACTAATTTAAAATAAAACGGAGCCTCTAGATCACTATTTGATTTCCAATCCGGCATAGCTTGTGTTCCTAGCATTCCGGAATAAATATTGAGAGAATGCTTTCATGAAGAAATTCCTGTTTTTTGCAATAGCGTTAAATTTGATCGTTGGATTTGGGTATTTAAATTGCGGCGCCACGGAGCCGGTTCAGGATGGAGCCCCGATCCAGGATACTCAACAAGCTGAAATTGTGCAGCCTTCTTCGCTTTGGATCGTAGTGAACATGTTCACGGGTAGGACATCCAAGCAGGCTGTAATTGTTCAGGAAACGCTGGAACGTCTCGGAGCGGAAGGCCGAGGAACAATCCTGCCGTATGCCGAAATAACAGTCGAGAATATGAAGAAGTTGAGACCCAGTTTTCTCGCGTTGAGTCCGAATGGGATTCCTTGGTGCAAATATAGGGGAAAGAATGGTCAAGATCTTGACCATTTTTTCAAGGCATTGAGGGTCATAGTTGACGACATGCAGATTCCGGTGGTGGGCATCTGCGGAGGCCATCAGGCCCTGGCGCTGGCTTTTGGCGGTAAGGTCGGTCCCATTAGGGGAGGGGAAGACGATTGCTTTCCGTATGGACATAATCCGACAGAAAAGGGGCGGCGTGACGTTTATGTTCTCCAGAGAGACCCACTTTTCCTGGGTATGGGTAAGTCCCTGAATTTGGTCGAGAGCCATTACGATGAGGTAAAAAGATTGCCAAAAGGTTTTATTGCGCTTGCGGAAAACAAGCTGTGTCCGTATCAAATAATTAGGCATCCTTCAAGACCGGCCTACGGTGTTCAGGCACATACTGAGTATTACATGAACTCTCGGCCTGATGGAGGAATATTGCTCAGGAATTTTCTGGATATAGTGAGGATTCATAACCGGATAGTCAGGAATCCAAACGTCACGTCTACGCCGGTTTCCCAGGCAACAGAAAGGGGAGCCGCAAAGACCAAAAAAATCATGTGGTAAAAACTAGTTTTCCCTTGTTGGATAACACCATGATCCAACAAGTTCGGGGGTTAAATAAAAGTTGAAAGAACATAAGCCTAATATTGACCGAAAAGCAGAACCAGTTAAGCATTCTGTGGAAGTGGTAGGCGGGGACCCCTTTTCACGTTTTCTTGGCATCGCTTGCGAAGATGCCGGGGATTCATATGCGAGGGTAAGCCTAAGGTTGAAACCCGAGTATTGTAATTCCGAAGCAAGGGCTCACGGAGGAATAATTTTTTCCCTCGCTGACGAGGCTTTTGCAATTGCATGCAATTCCAGAGGTTACATGGCTTTTGCCGCGGAGATGAAAATTAATTACTTCGAGGCAACGAAGGCTGGGGACATCGTCACGGCAGAAGCCAAACCTATAGATATCCGGAAGAGGATCAGTCTTTGGAACATTGAAGTTCGCAACCAGGAGTCTACTTTGGTAGCCGTTGCGCATGGCTTGGCCTACCATTTTGTCAAGTGATGCGCAATGAATGAAATTTCCAGCCCGGGACACGTTCTAGTTGTTGAGGATGACCCATTTAACGGTCCTTTCACGAGAGAGCTTTTAATAGGGTCGGGTTTCAGGGCGGCTTTGGTGGAGTCTGCTGAGCAGGCGCTTAAGTTTCTTGAAAATGTTGATGATTCAGGACCGGATTTAATTTTGCTGGATGTTAATCTGCCGGGAATGGATGGACTTGAGATGGCTTCAAAACTCAAGGCTCACCCCGAATTCCAGTACATCCCCATAATAATATTCACCGTACACGATACACTAGAATTTAAAATACAAGGCTTGAACAGCGGAGGAGACGATTTTCTGACAAAACCATTTGAGCCGGATGAGCTAATTGCTCGCGTAAATGCCATGATGCGAATCAGACGGCTTTATCAAAATCTCAAGCACGAGCGTCATGAGAATCGCCGACTTACCCAAACATTGGCACAGAGACTTGAGAACCTTCTTGGCCATTCGCAAAAAATGAGGGCCATTTGTGATCTCATACTAGACATATCAGGTTCTGACTCGAATGTCCTGATTCAGGGGGAATCCGGTACCGGTAAAGAAGTTGTAGCAAAAGCCATTCATGAACAAAGTCTTCGTAAAGAGGGACCTTTCGTTGTCGTGAATTGCGCCGCATATGCGGAAACACTTTTACAGTCAGAGTTGTTCGGCCACGAAAAGGGAGCTTTTACAGGAGCAATAAGGGCTAAAAAGGGAAGATTCGAGCAGGCTGACGGTGGCGCTATATTTCTGGACGAGATTGGTGAAGTCAGTTTGCCTACACAGGTGGTGTTGTTAAGAGTCATTCAGGAAAAACGTTTTGAACGTGTTGGGGGCGAGGCTACAATATCCACCGATGCCAGGATTGTCGCAGCGACGAATAAGGACCTTAAAAAGTGCATGGCTCAGGGGACTTTCAGAGAGGATCTCTATTGGCGACTCAATGTTATAAACATACATATTCCTCCATTACGGGAGAGGAAGGAAGATATTCCTCAGTTGGTCAACAATTTTATCGATGTTTTCAACCGTAGGTTGGGGAAGAACGTGCATAGATTTAGCGTGGAGGCTATGGACCTTATTTCTCAATATCATTGGCCCGGGAATGTCCGCCAACTGGAGAACGCCGTTGAACGTTCCGTAGTTTTGTGCAAAGAGGATGTGATAACTCCGGATGATCTGCCTCATGAACTACGCACAAGTGATTCTTCATCGATTGGGGGTAGTTCTAGAACAAATCTTGAAACCCTGGAACGGGAACACATCAAGTCAGTTCTTGAACAGTGCGGCTGGAATAAATTTAGGGCTGCCCAGTTGATGGGAATAAGCCGCAGCACACTTTACAGCAAAATGAAAAAGCATGAATTGGTAGGACCCGTTTGAGTTGGAAACGACGATGGTCCAAATCTATGAAGGGATATTAAAGAGTCTGCAGGGAGACTCAGCGCCCATTGTTTGGGCTGAATCCGGTTTTGGGAGTAGGGTTGTTATAGACTCAAAGCTCAAGGGCCTTGAGGCCCCTGAGATGGAGCATATAGAGGAAAAAGAGCTTATCACCAGTGTAGATTTGGAAGGCCTTGATGCCGACGATGCGATTTATATAATCGATGCGATTCTAAAAGGCAAATATTATTCCAGGCCCGGCGTGAAAGGCAAACTGGATGCAGCGTTGTATTTGTTGGTGAATGAGGCGCTAAGCGAATTGGCGAGACCTGTTGAAGACTGATCCGTCGCTGCATTTTGCTTGACAGAATAGTTACTTCATATTATTTTAATGAGATAAGGGTCGTGTTTGTGGCGCGACAATTGTTTCAAGATACATTGGGCGGGTAGCTCAGCGGGAGAGCATCGGCCTTACAAGCCGAGGGTCACAGGTTCAAATCCTGTTCCGCCTACCATGCTCGAAAGCAGATTCGTGGGTGCGTAGTTCAGTTGGTTAGAACGCCGGCCTGTCACGCCGGAGGTCGCGGGTTCGAGTCCCGTCGCTCCCGCCAACAATTCCAATAGGTTACAAATAATAACCCCTCTCTCAAATTCCAGTTTTCTAGAAAAGGTAACAAAAAGGTAACAAAAAGGTATTCTGAATATCTATTTTTGGGCCTTAGAAGCAACTAGAATTTGCGTCAACCCTTGATCGTAAGTGAATTTATCAATCGCCGCAATAAGCTCTTCGTCAGAAATAAATCCATACCTTTCTCCTACCGGCTTCATCCTGTCCGCATGGCCCATAATCGACTGTCTAATCTCATAATCCAGCCCGCTTCGTCGCGCATTCACATTCCAGGTATGTCGTAGATCATGCGGCGTAGGCCTAGGGTCTGGCCATTGAAGTTTGTCCAGAGAGCGATCCCACGGCCGCTGACAAGATTGAACCTTAATTGGCAATCCCTTGAGGGTGAACACGTTGTCGTTAGTTAGACTCCGAACCCTTCCCAAACGATCAAACAACGGCACAAGGTCTCTGTGAATCGGAACTCTCTTTGCTTTGGATTCCTTGGTTTCGGTGGCGTGTAAAGTAATCAGCCTCTTTTTGAGGCAAACATTTCTCCACGTTAGGTTTAATATTTCCCCTCGTCTCATTCCGGAAAGATACGAAGTCCATACAATGTCCGCGTACCATTCGGAACAGCCATCCATGATGCGATTAAGGTCATCCAGACTGATGTAAACTTCACGTAGTCCTGATTTCTCACTTAAAGACTCGACAAGTCTACATGGATTTTCAGTCACAATTTTATGGTCAATTAAGTTACGGAATATTTTGCTCAATCCGGCGACCTCTTTGTTTACCGTAGAGTTCGAAGCGCCCTGGGCGATTCGTTGAGCGCGGTATTGGTGAATTTGTGGTGTCCAAAGATCTTTTATTGGACAGTTCTTCTTGAAATGCGAAACAAGGTGGAAAAAGAAAGCCTGGTATCTGTCTGGATGTTTCAACGCTGAAAAATAGTGACTATTCACGAAAAGCTGAATTGCATTCCATAACGTCGTTTCGATGGCTGGCGGCCTAGCCTGCGCCGGTTGCAACTCCTGCGGTATCTGCCATGACTGATTCACGAACAGCTTTATACAGGCAGATCTGGCTAGTTTAGAGAGGTTCCCGTAATCGCATGATCTCAAAGCGTTGATAATCTCTATTTCTAAGCCCAAAGCCTGTCTTTTACCTTCACACCCTGGAAGAGCAAGTTTGAGAAGCGTCCCAAAAGGTCTGAAATGGACATACCAAGTCTCTTTTTTTAGTTGGACCGACATAATAGTGAAATCTCCCTTCGTAAAGATTTCACATCCATTTCCCCCATATCCCCCGCATCATCTTCTTTTTTCAAAGAGCTTGTAACGGAAGATGCGACAGGTTGATCAAATACGTCAACCCTTTTTTTAGGCGCGGCAATTCGTTTCGTATTAAGAAAATTTTGTAGATCAGATTCAGATATTAACCGCCGCCGTTCCGAAACCTGCGTATATGGTAATTTGCCTTCTCTCAACCATCTGGAGACTGAAATCTCAGATTTTCGCAATTTTCTCGCCACTTCATTGACAGTAAAATATGTTTCCAATATCGTCTGATCCTCCCCGGCCAAATTTTTGGCCAAAAATTCCGTACTGGATTTTTTAGGTTTGGCCCTAAGTTTGGATCCAGAAGTTTTTTGATATTGTAATGGTAACTTATAATAGGTCTTTCAGATTGACCGACAGAAGCGCAGTTTCACTAAAATCATGAGGACTACTGTCGCCAGAGGCTTTCCGTAAATTGGGGCTAAACGCTCCTGTCGGTCAATTGGAACCACTACAAACTTGCCGTGTCAGTCGTTTTGACCAACGTAGCTATCTATCAAATTGAGCTGCACAATTTTGCTCATGGCAATTTCAACAATTTAAATTTGCTTGGAGCAAAAACACCTTTACTAGGCAATCGCTCAATAAATTTGTGGTCCTCAAGTTCTTTTATCGCCCTTTTTCGGGAACTTTCACAGACACCCAATTCAGCTACGGCGTTTGTGGGGATACAAACTATGTCGTTAACAATTTTCCCTGAGCGTTTCTGGTTACCCTTTTGAAAAGGCTCATATCTAACATCTGAAAGCGCGTAGAGGTAAGTGATCTTGGCCTTATTAGACAAAGCGCAAAAAGCCTTGTCAAAAAAGATACCAACGGATACGAATCTAAAATTTGCAACTTTTCTGTTTTTAACCTTTTTGTCAAAAACTGATCGCCACTTCGCCTTTGTCCATCCTCGTAAGCGGTTTTCGTCAAAATCAGAAAAACCTGAATCAGTGTCGAGGAGACGAGAGGGGGGAACGAAGAGGTGACCTTTCCTTGGCTGACTCAGGTTTGGACGTGATCTATTGATTGAATTAACTATTAAATCTTGACATTCCTGTTGACAATATTTCATAATGACCTCACCTAATGAAAATGTCGGATTGAGTTAAGACCCTCAGAGTTAGCGGCTCAGAGGGTTTTTTCGTTGATGTTTAGAGGAGTCGGATGTTACCGGTTCATAAACACCAAGGCTGTTTGTCCAGTCACGCAAATCAGATTCCCTAAAACACATTCTGTTGCCTGGCGTGAGGACACATTTCGGACCACGCCCATCACGTACCCACCTGCGAAGTGTCTGATAGTGGATACCTAATCTGGCCGCCGCTTCACTAATTTTAACAAGATCTTCCATGAATACGTCTCCTTCCTAAAATAGAAATAGTAATCTCCCGCTCGTTCCCTCCGAACGAGTCCTTTAAAAATGTTTGTAAGGGTTATAAGGTTACCAAATTCAACTGATGGACAAAGTTATCCCTAGACCCCCAATTCAAGGTCTTCAGTTGATGCCACGGTATTTATACGGAAGCAATCTTTAGACGCTTCCGGGAAAGAGGAATCAAGGCAACCTCTAAAAAGCCAAGAGGTTACTGCCTTTCTCAAAGTGGGGCGAATTATACCAAAACATGACAACAAACGCAAGCAAAAAAAACCGTAAGGTTCTATTTTAATTAGATAAAACGTCAAGTAAAATCTAGCTTTGTAGTCATTTCCACGACTGTTAATTCTGTTAGTAAAGGCAATTAGAAGGCTTAAGGCCGGTGTCAAGTGAGGGAATAATCTCAACTCCATGAATTAGTGGAAATTCCTATATAGTTGTAAGCTAAACTTATATATAGATAAAGTTATTAACTATCGCATAGGTCTACGAAATAGTGAAGATAAAGAATAACTTCACATAATGCCACTTTTGGCCCAAAAAGAAATCGCATGTAACCAAGGCCGAAAGCTGGCTGGAAAAATCGCGGACGTTCAACATCCCACTCCCAAACAAGAGGGTGGGGGGGCCCTTTTGTCGGACAGGAGGCGGGGTATATTGTTGTTATTGTTGTACTATCCTGTCATGAACGGTATCCAGGATTTCGAGTAATTCACCTACCAGTTCTGGACGGCCCTGAAGTTCGGCCCGAATGTGCTCTTGGACGGATCGGAACGCCTTGTCGTGCAAACCCTGAGTTTCAAGACGAAGTTTTTCGAGATCGGTCCTTGCTCTTGTTAAACCGGAGATGGTTTGGCCAAGCTTGTAGGCCTGATTCACTGTTTCGGACGACGGAGTTCGATCCATCCCCTCGATTAAGCCATCGCAGACATCCGCCATTTTTGAAATAAGATCGTTTAAACGTTCCATGCCTGAATTAGTGACTTCAACAGCCGCCTTAACGCCCTCGGCCCGAAGCCTTTCTTTTGGAGTCGGTGAAGATTTTAATTGCGATCGCATTGATCCCCCCTTATTAAATTTTTTTTAAAATTTAGTCTTTGTCGTCGGCTTCGAACGATAGTTTCGGACAGCCGAAATAATTCCATAAAGCCGAGTCCAAAATGTGACTCAATTGTTGTCCCGATTGTTGTCGCTGTTTGATCAATTCAAAAAGGACAATGTCAACGGTGGTAGAGAGTTTTTCCCTTTTGCCGTCTTTCCGCTTGTGAAAAATCTTTGGCCTTGGAGCGTCCTGAAGATACCCAAGGTTATCTGATTGATTATTTTGGAGCGATGAAATTGTCTCCTTTAAAGACGCTATGACCTGATCTAGCTCTTCGCGAGTTACGAAGCGCGAAGAATCGGAAAGTCGCTTAGAATTGATTACAGGCCGCTTTTTCGCCATGTCTGATTACTCATCTTTCTTTTCAGGCTTATCTGTTTTTTCTTTAATTATGTCCGCCAACATTTCTTTCAAGAGGGCTTGTTCTTCCGGCATCTGGGCGAGAAGCTTCCTTATTTGATTTTTAAAACCCTCTTGTTCTCGTAACGGCAATTGCCTTTTCTTCTTTTTCTTCATCGCAATGAACCTGGATAATTAGGACAATGAAAACTGAAACCGCTGTTCAAAAAATAACAAGTCTGTCATTTCCTATATCACAGAAATGACTGTTTGTCAAGAATATAATACGGATATGACAGCAAAGAGAGAAGGTTACACTTTTTAGGTGGCAGTCGATAACGTCTCTTATAGTTGATGAAATCTGATTTCTCCTTGTGTTGTACATTTTTATAAAAAGGGCCAAGCCTGGGCAATTGCGAGGAATGTTGGGGCCTTAAGTCTTTATGAATACTGAAATTATTTATAGTAAATTACAAGTATCTTAGCTATAGTGAAATATACTCTTCTAAAGAAGCTATTTATAAACGGGGGAAATATGGTCATGAAACGACAACTCTTGAGAATTTACAATTTGTTAGGCACTTTTGGGATTGATCCGCTCAAAACAATCCGCTCTATAAGAGGAATGCCCCAATATCTTCTTGATTTGCGACAAATGACCCGGCTCGCAAGAAATGAGACCGTTATGGGACAAACAGAATTCCCATTCGGAAAACTTTATCCGTGCCTCGAAGATAGATTTAAAGAAAGCGGAACAGCCAAAGGACACTATTTTCACCAAGATCTATTGGTCGCGAGAAGAATTTTTATTAATCATCCGGCTAGGCATGTAGATGTCGGGTCAAGCATTGAGGGTTTTGTAGCTCACGTAGCTTCCTTTCGACCAATTGAGGTTTTTGATATACGTCCATTGTCTGGTTCCGTGCCAAACATGATGTTCACACAATTGGATTTCATGGCGAATATAGGGGAAAGAATGCATGATTATACAGACTCCTTGTCATGCTTGCACGCGTTGGAACACTTTGGTCTCGCCAGATATGGAGATCCACTAAATTTCTATGGCCATTTGGTTGGCTTGAACAACTGCCACAAAATACTTAAAAATGGTGGGAAGTTCTACTTCTCTGTCCCAATAGGCCCGCAAAGGATTGAATTCAACGGGCACAGGGTTTTTTCAGTCAAATACCTTATAGACTGTTTTGCTAACAAATATGTTATGGATCAATTCTCGTTTGTAGATGATAAAGGAGATTTACATGAAAATGTTACGTTAACTGATTGTGATATCAGGACAAATTGTGGTTGTGTTTATGGATGTGGAATTTTTGAAATGACAAAAGGATAGGAAAGCGATTTGAAGGAGATAAAGCGGTTGACAATCCAATTAACGGATACAGGACTTTCTGTAGCGGGTTCATCAGCCTGTTTAAATCCCCAAAATTGCGATTTGTTGAAACTCCCAATCTTCCAATATCTAAGAGAAACTCATCTCTGGAAACAGAAACTATATTGATGTAAGCTAAAAATCTCGAAAGCCGACTGAAATCGGAGACAAATTATGGACGTTGTCAGACAGATTTACTTTCTTTCATGAAACTTTATTCAAATTGATTCCGCGATTTTTGCCCGATTGGCGATATGGTTCTTGAATAATAAGATGACAATAATTAATGTCCGGTTTGGAATACAATCGTTATTTTATCTTCGATCTGAATGAGGTCAACATGAATTGGCGAGAGCGAGTCACAGTCGATCCAAAGGTTTGCCACGGCAAAGCGTGCGTGAAGGGGACCCGAATCATGGCGTCCGTCATTCTGGACAATCTTGCGGCTGGCATTAGCCAGGAAGAGATTTTGAAGAGTTACCCGTCCATTAACCCCGACGACATTCAGGCGGTGATAGCCTACGCTGCGGAACTGGCGCGTGAACGTGTTATCTCATTACAAGCGAGCCCCGCTTTATGAAATTTAAGATTGATGAGAATCTGCCTGTAGAATTTGCGGATAAACTACGTGCTATAGGATACGACGCTGTAACGGTTTTTGAACAAAGAATGGGCGGTACCTCAGATGAGGACCTTTTCTCTGTTTGCATTAACGAGGACCGAATACTGATGACTCTGGACATTGATTTTGCGGACATTAGAATGTACCCGCCGTCAGTGTCACCTGGAATTCTTGTATTCAGAATTCAGCCTCAGGACAAGAATCGGCTTCTTTACTGTCTGGGACGAGTTATCCCGTTACTGGGGAAAGAGCAGATAGCTCGCATGCTCTGGATAGTAGAAGAAGACAGGATAAGAATTCACGAAGGTCTGGCTCAATGATGAAAATACTTTTAACACTTATCTAATTTCCATCTTTTCGATATTGTCAAATAGATCCCGTATTGTGAAACCGCAATAATGATTTTCAATTAATTGGGATGGAGGCGGCCGTAGGCCAGAGCCGTTACAGGCGGGTGGGCGAGGCTATGGCTGGAATCGGTTCAGAACGGCCATCAGGAAATAATCCATAGAACCAAAGCTTATAGACGGAGAAAAGAGATTACATAAAATTTGTTTTCGGATGACCGTCAGGGAATGGAACCCGGCAGGGTCGGAAAACGCCGTTTTATGTAAGACCGCCCACTTGGACCCGAACATGTAGCTGAGACGCAACGATCAATAGGAATAAATCCCTTGGGAGACAGGATGGCTAGACCGCCTAAGATGGCTGAGGAAACACCGTAAAAGCCGCTGCGGGCACGCCTGTTGCCCGGCAAGGAACATGCGATACAGATTATCGGAAAGCATGGGCCGTGACGGAGGATTTGCAAGAGGCGTGATATAGTCCTTAACCCAAGGAACGCCGCAACATGGAACGGGAAAAAGGTAGAGGGTGTCTCTGGCGGCGCGACGCTTGCCCTGGCCAGAAACATGCGGAACCGAAACGGGAATTATAAAAGAGCAACTGCATGATGACGGCCAGGGAGATGAAAGCGGCGTGATTGGGAAGTATATGGGCCTCAAGATTTCCCTATGCTCCGAGTCATCAAGAATGTCGTAAATTCGTTGATCCGTAAAATCCCTTGCTGAAAACGTCCGGAGCCGCCACTTTTCTCTAAACTAGGGAAGGGATGAATTAGGGCTCTGTAATCGCCCCGTTCATGGCGTAATCGAGGATAGGCTTTGACAGATGAGATTCGCCGATCCCCCCCTCTTGTTTATTTGGGTTATCCGACCGGAACCATTTTGGAACAACTGATTCCAGGTCAGTGGGCATCTCTACACGCACGCGGTGGACGTCTGTCCGTTCTACATACCTGCAAATGAAAGGCCGATCATTAATGGATATTTATCTTGAAATGTTTTGAGCACCTGACAAAAATTCGGCCCCTTTATCTGAAAGCCTGTATTTTTGCTTACTGCTTTGAGGTTTGTCAGGGATAGTCATTTCAATAAAGCCGGCTTCGATCAGCGGGTTCAAGACCTGGCTCCTGAACTTGGTGCGGTCGGATCTTCCCAACATCGTCATAAGCTGCAACAACGTCCTGTCTTCACGGCACTTATTCATAATCTGGACTTGGTGCCGACTTGGTGCCGACTTGGTGCCTAATTTCATGACCTCTTGGAGGATGTTTTCCCCAGGTTTCCTATGATCCTCGGGTAAAGCGGCCGGTCGGAAAGTCACGTAAATGGACCCGGCCTGTTCCTCCCAAGAAGGTGTCGGGTTATTGTTTGCTTTGAGCCAATCGATAATATTGAGAGTGCCGCTGCCCCAGCGCTCGATGATGCCGGCACGATAGAACACGTTGGCTATGATTGGATTCCATGGCCTGGATTCGTGAGGCTGAGTCAAGTTTTCAGGCGTTATACCAAATTGAAATGAGCCTGGGTTTGCGATCTCCAGGTGATCGTCATACATAGCGACGGACACTGCGCCACCGGGTATGGTATAATCGCGATGACACAGAGCGTTTGCGAGGGCTTCACGAGTTGCCCGAGGTGGGTACCAGGGCTGATCTTCGCGAACAGTACGGCCAGGCAAAACCCGCCCGGCAATGGGTACATGATCCATCAGAAACGACTCCGCCCTTCGGAGAAGTGAAAAAGCGTGACCCCAGTATTGCCGGTTATCTGAGAAATCGGCCAGCCGTGTCTGCCCCCGAAATCGGGCTAAACGGATACTCATCTGTGGATATAGTGTTCGAAGTCGTCCACTCTTACCATAAAGCGCCACAGCCGCGTTAAGGAGATTACCGTCGCGTATCAGTTCCAAACCCTGGAGAATCGACGGCAGCGAACGGCGGTCGGTAGCTTCCAATCTACCGAGGCGGATGGCGTTATCCAATGTGATCAGGATCTCATCTTCATCAAGATCCTCGATTGACACTCCACCTGCAACCGGTTCATTTTCCCACCGACGGGTGGAGTGGAGCGTCTCCATAAGGCGCTTATTATACTCACCATGAGGCATAATACGGGTAGTGGGTCCCTGACGCATATAGGGTCGGCCGTCAAACGTGTACAAACCCCGACCTCCAACCACATGGAGCACAATGACCGACTTTCCTTTTCCGATATCTAAAGTTTCAACGACGGGGAAAGCCTGCGGCTCAATCCGCCTCATTTCAGCCGAAACATCTTCCAGGGTTTTAGCGGTAACTTGCTGGCCAACAAAATCCCCATTGTCATTGATACCTAACAAGATAAAATCGCCTAGCCCATTGAGCATGGCGCACGCAGTCTTTGCCGCCTGTGTTCGCTGGCCCGTAGAACGTTTAAATTCAAGACGATCCGATTCCCCATCGGATACAAGCTTTTTCAGTTCGTCAACGTTCATTCAAAAACCTGCTACATCAACTACAGAGTTTTTAATTTTCCTCGCTGAAAAGGAAATAGCTTACTTTAAGGTTCTGATTCAAGTAGTCTGGTTAAAAAGGTAACGTTTTTTGATACAGTTTGTAATAACAGAGAATAATAGATTTTATAACTTCTTGAAGATATTACGGGAAATGGATGTGCTTGATTAGTTTTTTCGCCCTGTCACGCCGGAGGTCGCGGGTTCGAGTCCCGTCGCTCCCGCCACAAAATCCCGGACGGTTAGTCCATATCATGATAATCTATTCTTCGTCTTCCTCATGTTCATCTTAAGACTCGTCAGAATCATATTCTGTTCCGTCGGTTGTAACCATTTGCGCTACGAAACTAACATCTCTGGCGACTACCAGAGCTTTTTCCTCTTTAGGTAACGCAATATCTTCAAAAAAAGCGGGGCAAAGCTATTGGAGAATATCGGCTTCGGGCCGGGTAAATTTCCCCTTTTCTTTTGTGAATGGGATCGCGTTGACGAACGCCTGGATGGCGGACTTTAAAGTCGGGTCATTCAACAGTTGGGCATCTTTCAGGAATGCTTTGCAGGCTTTAGCGCCGTCTTCCTGATAGACCAGCATGGGAACTCCCCTGAACCCGAGTTTGAGATGTCATCCCATCAGGCCGCTTGGACTCGTTACAGTCTCTGATCATCATTCACAAACTTGCAAACCGCTCTTGTTCGATGATAACCTCTTGGTACTGTTATTGTCCCCTTCGGGGAATGGGAGAAAAACCCTCGCCTTTAGGCGAAGACTTCAGTAGGCTTGCGGTATTATGCAACACTATCGCAAGACATCGCACGCGGTTTATGACATCAAGC
>JAJYDQ010000140.1 GCA_021777225.1 Deltaproteobacteria bacterium | reverse complement strand
GTCAGCTTAAATTGGCTGAAGGAGTTCGTAGATATTGATATTGAGCCGGAAGACGTGGCTCAGGTCCTTACCATGGGTGGCATAGAAATAGAATCTATAACCCATGTAGGGTTAGAGTTAAGATCCTGTCTCACCGGAAAAATTGAAAAACTTACGGCTCATCCTAATTCTGAAAAATTAAAACTTGCGCATGTCAATCTTGGAGAGGAGAGCCAAACGGTTGTTTGCGGCGCTCCCAATATAAAAGTTGGTTTGGTGGTCGCCTTTGCTCCGGCGGGTTCGGATCTTCCATCAGGCGTAAAAGTTGGTCGCGTGGCCATCAAGGGTGTGGATTCCCCTGGCATGCTATGTTCGGAAAAAGAGCTTGGTCTTGGCGAAGACGCTTCAGGACTACTTGTTTTCGGGGAAGATACACCCATAGGTGTACCACTCAGTCGAGCGTTTCCGGATATTGAAGACGTGATTCTCGAAGCTTCAGTTACTCCAAATAGGGGAGATTGCCTGTCCATCATAGGTGTGGCTCGCGAGATCGCCGCCCTTACCGGCAAAACTGTCAAACTCCCTACCGTTGATCTCGAGGAATCAGGTGGGGACGTCAACAATGAACTTGCAGTCGAAGTTCCGGATTTCGATTTGTGTCCACGTTACGTCGCCAGGATGATCGACAATGTTGAAGTCAGGGTTTCGCCTTTCCCTGTTCGCCTGAGGCTGTTCAGGGGAGGGGTAAGACCAATATCGAACATAGTCGACGCGACCAACTATGTTCTGATGGAATGTGGACAGCCATTACACGCTTTTGATTATTTTTCGCTTGGTGGACAAAAAATCGTCGTTCGGAGATGTGCCCCGGGTGAGGTTTTTCAGACTCTGGACAAGATGGAACGTCGACTTCCAGACCAATCTCTCATGATACGGGATGCCGAGAAATCCGTCGCACTGGCCGGAATAATGGGGGGACTTAATTCGGAGATCCTCAATTCCACAAACAGGGTGGTAATCGAAAGCGCCTGTTTCGAGCGTTTCGGAGTACGTCGAACGGCTAAGGCGCTAGGAATGTCCACAGAGGCCTCTTTTCGCTTTGAGAGAGGAGTTGACCCTGAGGGGTGTGTCTGGGCCGCAAATCGAGTGTCGAGCTTTATCCAGAGTTGGGCTGGTGGAAATATTCTCAAGGGAATCATAGATGTTTATCCGGAGCCGATTATCAGGAGGGCTGTTAAATTAAGGACAGCGAAATCAAACACAACATTAGGGCTGGATATTTCTTCTAAGGAAGTTAAATCTTACCTGCAGAGATTGGGAATAGCGTTAAAAGACCATGGTGGGACTGATGGGGAATTGGAATGTGTGGCGCCGAGCTGGAGATGGGACTTGGAAAGGGAGATTGATTACATCGAGGAAGTAGCCCGTATACACGGTTTTCAGAATATCCCGGCTACAATGCCGGTCTGTAGTGTTGAGCCAGACCACACAAAACGTGAATACAACCTTGTCAACAGGGTAAGGGACCTTATGAACGCCTCGGGTTTTACGGAAATCATAACGATGTCATTCATATCGGGTAATGCAAATGACCCGTTCCGTAAAGATTTTGACACTGAAGTTGATTTTGCTTTGATGAACCCACTGACTGAAGATTTTTCCGTCATGCGGCGATCGTTACTGCCTGGATTAATGGGCGCGTTGAAGAGGAACCTGAATTTCAAGAATGAAAATCTGCGGTTATACGAAATTGGCAGGACATTTGTTCCTGTATTTGGGGCAGAGACGCCTTTGGAGCATTTGAAACTGACCGGCGCCGCTTGCGGATCCAGGTATCCTAACATATGGCATTTTAGCAGAGGTGAGATTGATATACTTGGAAAAGTTGAAGTTAGACCAGAAGTTGACTTTTTCGACATAAAAGGCGCGCTTGAAAATATTTTAGCTGGATTGGGAATTGAAGATATTCAATATGTGTTATCTGAAAGACCTTTTCTGCATCAGGGTAAGTCTGCGGATGTATTGATTAAAGGAGAGAGGATTGGATTCATTGGAGAGTTATCTCCGGAAAAGACCAGAGAAATTGGTTTAAGTAAAAAGGTCCAGATCTTTGACGTTTTTCTCGAGCCTCTTTTTGTTCAGTCAAGCAAGGATAGAGTTTTTAACCCGCTTCCTCGCTATCCCTATATCGAGAGAGATCTATCGGTCATAGTTGAAACAAATTGTTCAGAAGATAAGATTAAACTCTTGATTTCACGTCTAGGGCATGATATCATTACCTCAGTGATCCTATTTGATTTATATCGTGGCGAATCGATTCCGGAGGGCCATAAAAGTATGGCATTCCGGATCCGGTATCAGTCCGAGGATCGAACCCTCACCGACGCTGAAGTCCAGGAGGTTCATTCTCAGGTGATTACGGCTCTAATCGAAGAGTTGGGAATCTCGGTAAGAGAATGATAAGATTGAGGCTTTTTGCTGGAACGGTTTGGCGATTAGCTGTTTCGACTTCCTAGTTTGGCGTTTGGTGGATTCTCATGTGGAGGGGTGGGTTTGCTATGACCATCGCAATTCCGGAGAAGCAGTATTTTAAAATTGGTGAAGTAAGCGAAATTCTGAATGTTGAGCCTTATGTATTAAGGTATTGGGAATCAGAGTTTAAAATCCTTAAGCCTACTCGCACCAGGGCGAGGCAGAGGCTTTATCACAAGAGGGACCTGGAATTACTCCTTGAGATAAAACATCTCTTGTACGATGAGAAGTTCACTATCGCCGGCGCCAAGAAAAGGCTTCAGGAGATGAAGAAGCAGGCAGCGGCCGAAAAAAAGGCGGCTAAGGCCCCCAAGGCGACGAGAGTTAAAGAGGAGATCAAAGCCCTCGAGAGTCGCATGGAGCACGCAGCGTCCGACACTCAAGCCGATTACAGAGACTTGCTTATTGAGATAAAAAAGGAACTCAAGGAACTGCGCATGATTCTTGAAGGCTAGTAGAGAATAATTCCCAACATGGCCCTTGAAGAATGCCTTTATGTTAATGATTTGGGACGCACGTTCTGAATCATTACAAAATTTGTTTCACACTGGCGCCCTGCAAAAAAGTGAGGTGTCTCTCAGATTCGCGGGACGTATCCCTTTTAGTTCTTTCCCAAACGTTTTCCTTATTGGATTCATTCATAATTTAACTTTGTTTTGGAGAATCGCAGGCAAGTGGTTTCCGCCACTAAAGGATTTGTAATTGGTATTGCATGTGCCTTAGGTTGAAATTATATATATTGGTAACGAGCTTAGGCTCAAACTATTGTTGTCTAGGGAGGTCGAAATGAGCACGCCAATGCATTGCCCCGGGTTAGAAGCAAACAAGAATCTGACTTCATTTACCTGTAAGTGCCCCAATTGCGGAACTGAAAAAGAAATCTTTTCAGATGAATTTGATCGACCGCATACCTGTAAAAACTGCAAACAACCAATAGACTTCTCGAAGTGCAGTATCGAATCAAGCGCTTCGACGCTAAAATAGATAACTTTAAAAACTAATTCAAACCGCTCGGTAAAAGGTATTTTGTCGAGTAAACGCATCGTCGAGACTAATGGTGGGATCTCTATGACGAAAGGATTTCAGCCACGATGGCCTTAAAACAGTCTCCCCTGTGAAACTCGTTGTTAAAAAGACCAAACGAAGCGCATCCCGGAGACAGAAGAATGGCGTCACCGGCTGACGCCTGTTCATAAAGACTTAACACAGCCTTTTTTAGATTGTCAAAAACGCCGACAATTTTATCCTGGGCGCCATAAAAAGTCAGATCCGAGCACAGAGTTGACGTCGCGGTTCCTTCCAGCAGGGCTATCTTGTGGGCCCTTCTGGAAGCCGCTTCAGCAAAGGGTCTCAAATCAAGCTTCTTGTCCGCTCCCCCAGCGATCAGAAAGATCCTTTCGGCATGAATAGATTTGAGGGCCATGATGCCGGCGACAGGTGTGGTGCTAGTCGAATCGTTGATAAAGTGAATCCCATCTTTTGAACCTATCGGTTCAAGTCTATGTTCAACCCCTGCAAAGTTTTCTAAAACGTTTCTGATTATATTCTCTTCGACCCCGAGTTTGGTTGATAGACGCCATACAGAAGCGACATTTGAAATATTATGGTCCCCTGGGATCTTAAGATTCAGGTCGATCGGCGCATCTGCGCATGAGAAAAAATCTCTTCCAGCCGGAGCTTCTTTATATAGGCGTCTTGTGGCCTCCTGGTCCCTGTTGAAAAGACAGAAATCAGGGCCCTTTTGATACAAGTAAATGGCCTTTTTGTCCCACACATATTCTTCCATACCCGTATACCGATTTAGATGATCTGGATAAATGTTGGTGAAGATAGACGCATTTGGGGAAATGTGGGCTTCATGGAAACCCTGCAATTGCCAGCTTGACAATTCCATGACAACCGTGTCCTGATCAGTCACTCTTTTTAAAAGAGGCAGGGTTGCGACCCCCATTATGTTTCCAGCTATGAATACTCCAGGTTTTACCTGTTGCAACACTCTGAACGCCATTTCCGTTGTAGTAGTTTTTCCCCGGGTACCGGTAATTCCAATGACAGTACCCTTGAAATATTTACAAAAGAGGCTTTCATCCATCTCAATTGGAACCTTGTGCTCCCTGGCCAGTTTGAGAAATGTGGAAGACTGTGGAACATCAGCGTTCCTAAGGACCATGTCTGTTTCAACAAAATCGACCGGATCATGTCCAGCCACTTTGAGCCGGACTGGCAAATCCCTAAGCTTTTCAAGGGAAGGGGCGAGCTGTTCCTTACTTTTGAGGTCCGTAACAGTGACTTCAGCGCCACACTCGATAAGAAAAAGAGTATCGTTAAGCCCACGGCCGAGTAGACCTAATCCCATAACCGTAATTCTTTTACCGGCAAATATGGATTTGTATTCTTTCAATTTGTCCAAGCCAACAGGTTTGACCAAGAAATTTCAGAAGACTGCCAATTTATTGATCAAATGGTGTCATAATTTCTAATTCCAA
>JAJYDQ010000062.1 GCA_021777225.1 Deltaproteobacteria bacterium | reverse complement strand
CTTTAAGCAGATATCGCATGAGCCCTACTTTAAGGGTTTTGGCTCCATGCACTGGTACGGAAGGACGCGCAATTGAGCCCTTTTTACCATAAATGTGGTGGCTTCCATTTATACGTAACAGGGTCCCCAGCCATGTTGTTCCAGGATCCTACACATCTCAGGGTCCGTCAGTGATCTCAAAACGCCATCTCTACCACCCGAGCGCTGTCGCCATAACTCGGTTGATCCACATTCACGGACAAGCAGCCCTGCACAGCCTCCCGTAAATTTTCCAGCAGTTCTTCCATGGAATCACCCTGAGTAGCGCATCCAGGTATAGCCGGGACCTCGGCCCAATATCCGCCTTCTTCAGCTTCGTGTATTACGATTTTGAGTTTCATTTCTCTGTCGCTCCGCTCATTGTCTTATCTTACAGGCCAATTATAATCACGACATTATCTCTCGAACAAACTATATTCAATTCTTGTCAACATTATTGCGTGCATCATGATAAGGAACCACGCTGTCATTTCGAACGATTCCGGTCCCATAGCGTCGCTATGGGCTATTTTGTGTGACCCCTCCGGGGGTCAACAACACCAATATGCAGGAGCGGAGGCCTGCCACCACCATTAGGGAGCTGACCGCCCCCCAACCGGGGGCAATAAAAAAGGCCCGAAGCTTTCGCAATCGGGCCTTTGGGGAAATCAAAAAACCGACAACCTAGAAATCAATCAAAATCGAAGATTCAAAGGCCTGTATGGCCGACCTGCCCTGCATGAACGCGCCATCATTGTTGTTGACAGCCGTACCGTTGGCCGGAAGCGGATTCCTGTAGGTCGGGCCAACCGCTCCACCAGGTTTTATACCGACCACCTGATAGGCCTGGTCAAACCATGGTCCGGGCTGCCAGTAGGCGTAACGGCTGGCGACGGTCATATTTTCCAGGATCTTCCAGTCAACTCCAAATCCCCCTTCCCAGCCGAGGAAGTTATCGTCTACATATGGGTTCATGCCTGATGCGGGACCGGCGCCGGGCATCGCATTCGCCTTCCATTGTTGAGCTTGCTGCACTGTCCAACCTGCGATCCACGTCCCGTCGGCGTTTTTCGAACCAGCCAGCCAGCCGTTCTGCTCACGCCTTGTAGCCCACAGATAGGAGCCCCATATGTTAAGGTTCGCGGCTATTGCGTAATCGAGCCTTGCGGCCAGAGCTACCGCGTCGTTCATCTGACCCACTTCATCGTTTGTAAAATTTACCAGAGTGTTCCACGCAGCGTCATTGCCACCACCGTAATTGTGAAAAAGCAGGTAGTTGTAATTGTCGGTGACTATACTGTTTATAGAGTTCCCCTGGTAATTCTTTGTCGGGTTGTTGTTGTTGAGGGCGGATCCACCCGAACTTGCGAACATGAAAGCAAGCTTGGCCGGCCCACACATCACACCCGCCTCCGAGAAAAACAGGTAGTATTCATTGTAAACCTGAGGCGCGCCCTCGTAATAGAAGTCCCTTTCACCCCAGTCATATTCAGCGTTTGCGAAGAAGCGGCCATTGTTATACTTGCCCCACATCATCCACTCTATTTCCGTAAAATCCATGGCCGCAATCTGTGTCCACGTTTGGTAATTGCCGTTGTTTAATGTCACCCTCTGTCCGTAACCCGTCGCGTTATTGAAAGACGTATTTATTCCCGGTAAATTCGGGGAAAGGTTACCTTCCGCCAGGTTTGCCTTTGAGAAGTGGAATAGATTCTGGACCATGCCAACGCCAAGGTGGAGCGGGCCGTTGTAGTAATCCAGCAAAGGAGACCAGAACACCTGGGGATGTTCCCCCGGATCCATGTTGCAAACCGTGCCCGGAGCCGGTCCACTCGATGTATAAGGCACATACGTGCCAAAACCATCTGGTTTCCTCTGCATCCAGAATTGCGGCGTAAAAATGAAGGGGCCGTAGGGGATCAAAAAGACGAGAGCGGAACCTCTTGAATTGTAACCCCACTGAGCGCCAGTGGCCACCATAAAGTCTTTGTTTCCGAGGCTTGCCGTGCCCCACGGTAACGCCACTTTAAGCTTGAACTGGTTAAAACTGGGTATCATGGCCGTGTCAAAGGCGTTCTGGCTCATCCTGTCCTGATACCATCTATCTAAAGGTCCGTTAGTAACCATATCCCTGTGATTGTATTTTTGTCTTATTCCGGCCAGATCCACATTCATTATGAATTCGATGGCCTGGTTCACTCTAAGATTTGGCGAAAAAGTCATACGCTGATCGTACGCGGACGCGTCACCATCTGCAAATGAGAAACCGCTTCGAACAATTCTCAAGTTGGATCCACCATAGCCAGTCGGCATAGGAATCTGGTTAGCCGCTGGGCCACCGTTGAAGCCTCTCCACATATTCAGCCCTGAAAACCCAGTGACCGTGCCTGTGGTGTTAAGAGGGCTGTCCTGGAACCTCATGTCCCCGAACAGGTCCTGATAACCGTTTGCCCTACCTAAATAACGATACCGCCATTCGAACTGGCCACTCATGTTGAATTCCCACGCGAACGCTGGAGCCATGCCGGTAATAACAAGCAGCGTCGCCAGGATTCCAATCCAAAGTCTTTTCATCTGCCTTCCTCCAAACCAAAAATACATTACCCAATTCGGTTCAACGCTAAACTGCATTCGTGTTTTGGCAGTCCGAACGCCGTATTGCTTACGACCCGGCCAGATCGAATTCCAGCCTGGCGCCGGGACTGTTCTAGCTGTTGGACCTCAATTTTTCTCATAAAATGGGTTTTTCAATTGTGTATCATGGACAATAAGCGACTGTCTATAACATATTGTTATCTCAATAACTTCTAACATTACCCTAACCTGATCCTAACATAAAAAAGGCGGCCGACAGATTCTAGACCCATAGCGTTGCCGTGGGCTATCCCTGGCTTCGGGTCAGACAAGCCTGACCCATACAATATCGGCAGGAAGCCACAGCCTTCCCATTTTTCAACCGGCGTGTTATCATTAGTACAAATAACACAGGGGTGGGTCATGAAATCTATCAGCTTCAAAGACAAATTCGAAAAAAGGGTTGAAGAATCCATTCGGTCTAATGGTGAGGTTCAGGATGCGATTAACGGGGTAGTTGAGTCGCGGTTCGACCGTGTCCTGGATGAATTGCGCGCAGAACGAGAGGAAAGCGCGCGTAAATTTGACGAGAACATCCGGAGATGGGAAGAAAGCGATCGTAAGTGGGAAGAGGCTGCTCGTCAATCCCGGGAAAGCGATCGTAAGTGGGAAGAAGACAATCAAAGATGGAAAGAAAGCAACAAAAAGTGGGAAGAGGCTGCTCGTCAATCCCAGGAAAACGATCGTAAGTGGGAAGAGGATCACCAAATATTGCTGAAAAACCAGATAGCTATAGAGCGAGCGCTAGACGACATAGCCGCAATTAAGCTAGACAACAAGTCCCTTCATGCCCACTATGATCAAACTATCGGGGCTCTCGGCACTCGCTGGGGCCTGTATACCGAAAAGTCCTTTCGGAACGCTCTGAAGGGCCTCCTTGAAGAAACTACCAGCTACAGGGTGTTAAATGTCATCGAACAGGACGACGACGGTGTTGTCTTCGGATGGCCGGCCCAGATAGAACTGGATATAGTGATTCAGAACGGCAAGTTTTTCATTGTGGAAATAAAATCGTCAATCAGCGCGGGCGATGTCGCGACGTTCATCAAAAAGGCCCGATTTTACGAGCAACGCCACAATAAAAAGGCTAACGCTTTGGTGATAATTTCCCCGATGATAGATGACAGGGCCAGGGAGTTTATCAATAATCTTGGTATAATGGCCTATTCTTACGCGACGTATGTCGCTCCTGACATCCTCGAATAAGCGATCGCAAATTCATTTCAAATAGCCAATAAAAAAAGCCCGGAGGCTTTCGCCTTCGGGCCTTTTAGTTGATTATCGATTACAGCAGTGCTTAGAAATCGATCATGATTGACGATGAGAAAGATTGAATGGCCGATCTACCCTGCATGAACCCACCATTACCCGGCGTCAGCGCTGCAGCCGTGCCGCCGCCATTTAGACCAACAACCTGATAGGCCTGATCAAACCAAGTCCCAGGCTGCCAGTACGCGTACCGGGAACACACTGTCATGTTTTCGAGCAGTTTCCAGTCAACACCCATATCAGCTTCCCACCCGAGGGCGCAACTGTCAACGTAGGGGTTCATGTTTCCGCCTGCGCCTGGCATAGCGCCTTGTTTCCAGGCAACAGCGTTAGCAGCGTTCCAGGGCAGTGGTGTACCGTTTGACGCCTGATTACCATTCCAGTCCTTCTGCCCGGCATACCAGCCATTCTCTTCTACGCGGTTTGCCCACATATAGGAACCCCAGATGTTGAGGTTGGCGGCAACCGCATAATCCAGTCTGGCGGCCAAGCACCATGCGTCGGCCATCTGGCCGTTCTCATCGTTGGTAAACGCCAGGTAATTCGGGTTCCACGGGGCGTCGTTACCACCGCCATAAGTGTGGAAGAGCAAATAGTTGTACGGGTCAGTAGCCTGGTTGTTGATCGCTATACCTGTATAGAACTTTGTTGGATTGCCGTTATTAAGCGCCCGGCCTCCTGACCATGCGAACATGCCGGTCAGCTTCGCGGGTCCACACATAGCCCCAAGTTCCGCGAACGCCATGGAGCCTTCCATGTAAATGGGAGGCGCGCCGTTAGCCGTTGATCCAGGTCGGAGAGTTTGACCATAACCAAGGAAGTAGTTGTCCGCGTTAATCCACCAGTATTCGAGGTTGGTAAAGAATCGGCCGTTGTTGTACTTAAAATATGTCGTGAAAAGCAACAAAGCCTGGTCAAAGCCGCCATATCCATAAATTGCACTAGGCGCCGGGGATAGCGGGTTGTAGTAAACCGGCAAGTATCCGCCCCCTGGAGCGCCTGTCGCCCCGAGATTGACATTGTTGCTGTGGAGTGTGCGCTGCAGGAAGCCACCTCCCATTTCGACCGGACCATTCGTGTAGGTCGCGACCACGGACCAGAAAACAGGAAAATGAGCGCCACTGTCTGTATTTGTGACCGTGTTAGGAGCGGGGCCGGTGCCTGGCGCGTACGGCAAAAAGGCGCCAAATCCGTCAGGGTTATTCGCCAGCCAGAACTGAGGTATGATTCTGAACGGTCCATAAGGCAGCACGAACAGCAACGAGTCGTTTCGTGTGTTGTAACCAAGCACTGCGCCGGTGCCCCACGCGAAGTCCCTGGCGCCGATACTCAAAACACCCCAGGGTAATTGAGCGGTAAGGTGCCACTGGTTTACACTGGGTATCATGGCCGTATCGAACGCGTTCTGGCTCATTCTGTCCTGATACCATCTGTCCATGGGCCCATTGGTTACCATGTCACGATGGTTGTACTTTTGACGAATGCTGGCCAGGTCTATGTTACCCCTTAGACGGATCGCATTGTTGATCCTGATCTCGGGCAGGAATGTCATGCGCTGGTCGTATTCGGAAGCGTCGGCGTCGGCGTAAGAGAAGCCGCCCCGCACGACCTGGACCTGCGAACCCCACGATCCTGTCGCCATCGGTATGGCGTTATTTCCGTTGTAACCACGCCAGAAATTCGGTCCCGCGAATCCTATCGGCCCCGTGCCAGCGGGAAAAGTTAGCAGGGGGTTGTCCTGCAATCTCATATCGCCGAACAGATCCTGATAACCGTTTGCGCGACCGATGTACCTGTACCGCCACTCGAATTGCCCCATCGTGGAAAAGTCCCACGCGAATGCGGGCGCGACGAAGACGGCAAGCAACAGCGTCGCCAGAATCCCAAACCAAAGTTTCTTCATCTTAATCCTCCCAATCCACAAAAAAATTGCCCAGAGGCATACAAAAAACTTACGCGCCGCACTTCCCCGTTTAAGGGGGCTAACCACTTGATTTCCTTGGGAACCTGGCCACGGCATTCAGGAATCAGCGGAGTCGCCTTGTGCGCAGCGGTCCTCTACTTTTTAACAGACTTAATATTTTGTTAGTTTTCTATCATAGAAAATTACTGAAAGTCAATAAAAAAAATTAACAGAATCCTAACAGTGGCGAGGTAATGGGCTGGGGATGTCTTTTCGACCAAAGGGAGAAATATGTTCCGATGAATGTGAATGCCATCCTTTGATCCGCAATTCATTTTTGTTATAATTTCTGGAGTAATCCTAGGAGGACCCGAAATGATTTTTAAAGTGGTCATCAGCCCCGATCAGGAAGACGGCGGATTCAACGTCAGTTGCCCTGCGCTGCCTGGGTGCCATTCTCAGGGCGATACCGAAGAAGAGGCTTTGAATAACATCAGAGAAGCTATTCTTGGTTGTCTTGAGGTGTTAAACGACAGGACGGCCAAGGCAAGGCCGGCGGAAAGAATTCTTGAAGTGGCCGTCAGTTGAAAAGCCTGGGATCGTATTCTGGGGAAAGGGTCATTGCGGCTTTTAAAAATGACGGATGGCAGTCGGTTCGGCGCAAGGGCAGTCACGTCATACTTGAAAAGGATGGTCATGCGGCTACTCTTTCCGTTCCTGTACACACCGGTAAAACCGTAAAGCGAGGCACATTGCGATCTTTGATTAAAGATGCTGGATTAAGTGTTAGGGAATTTCTGGAACTTGTTTGACTTTTTCTGCCAACTTTTTGGTCAGCATATTAAAAGAAAATATCCCTCAAAATCCGCTTCTTCTATGTCCTCGATCACAGATGCGGTTGTATCGGCAAGGGTTGCCATCTGATCGAGGGTCAGGCCCGCGTTGTTACGAAGATCGTAGATTTCTCGCAATCTCGCTTTTAACAAGTTCTTCCTGGAAAGAAGCGACCCTCTTGGGATCTTCCTTGATATATCGTCTGAAAAGACATCCAAAGGAAGTAGAAATCTATAGCGCTCGCCATTCATTACTCCCATAGCGCTGCTATGGGCTATTCTGAGCGCCCCATTTTCACGCTCAGTACGGTGAATATAAGGCCACAGTAGATATCGAATCTCTTTCATTGTCAGAGGGAAGACTGCCCAGAAGGGCCCTTGAATTAGTCCTGGACTGGGCTGAACTTCATCAGCATGAACTAATAGAGGACTGGGAACTGTGTAGGGGACATAAAGTCCCTCGTCCAATCGAACCACTCCATTAATTTAAGGATGTTAACAATGATCCATTACGATGTTGTGGAATCAAAAGTAATAAATTATTTGGAATTTGCAGTTAAATTTGCTGACGGGACCTCGGGAAGGGTAAAAATTCTCCCAACACATCTACACGGTGTGTTTGCGGCATTGTCTGATCCAAAGTTTTTTGAACAGATTCGAGTTAGCGACGGGTTTGTATCCTGGCCTGGAGGCGTCGATCTGGCGCCCGACGCCATGTATTCTGAAATAAATCAAAAGGGGGAATGGGTGCTCTCCTGATTGGATAGATCTCTCCTCGCTATGCTCGTCGAGATGACATGACCGCTAATCACCCTCAAACCGTACAGAATCCCCAATATCATTTCCAAACAAGGTCCAGTCTATTGCGTGAATTTCAATGAATTGTTAAAATGCCTTCATAAAGTTAAAACCGGAGGTCCGGTGACAACACCTCGAATTTGCTACCGTATAATGATAATTGGCGTTTTGATGGCTGTACTGCCCGCCACGGCCTTCCCGGCAAAATTATACGCGCCCGATTACCTTTGGAAAAAAGGCATCGCAGAAAAGACCAACCCTGTTCAGGTGGCCGACACACATCTTGGGATTCCCTACCGGGACGATGGGGCCCTTGATGATCAGGGTCGATTTACCACATTCGCCAATCCTGAGCGCTTCTTTGAAACGCCCGGCCTCAATTGCAGCGGTCTGGTGCTTTCAGTTTCAAGATTTCTGTTCGACAGAAACTGGACACTTGCTGAAGCTACCAGGGACAGACAAAACAATAGCGGTCCCGGATCGCCTCTCGGTAAGGACTGGGACTTCGGCTTTGATCTAATCCAAAACCTTACCGACGGGGTTGAACATCGGGTCATAATGCCCGACGGCAAACCAGTTGATCTCGATACAGCCGATGGTATGACGTTAAGGGGATTCAGGCTGGATGATCAAAACGCGTGGGATCGGGTAATCAGGCAAATGAAACCCGGGTACGCCTATTTGGGGGACATTAGCAAGCCCACTCGTCAACCGGGATACAAGCTCATACACTATCACGTGGTTATAGCGATCCCGGACGGCAAAGGTGACATATGGCTCTACCATGCGACGCGCAGGAGCAATGTTCATAAAATCAATATCAACACGCCTCAAGGATTGGCCAGGTTCATGGGTCAGTTTAGAGGCGCCCGTGGCGATGTAAAAGACATCCTGATCATTGAGGCCAAGCTCCCGGACCTTACGGCTACAACTCAAGACGCCTCCGATAAGCCAGATACGGGAAACGCTGACAACTCGCCGCAGCAGGGCGTATCGGCGCAACCCCAGCGACAGGCCACTCCTGGAAATGAAACCACTTCCCAGTCCGCCCCCCCTACCCCACAGGCGGCGGAAAATGAGCCCAGTGTTCCCCAAACCAGCACGCCGGCGCCCGTTCAACCGCCGGTCCCTGCGGGGCCCAAGCTTGAACTGGCCCATCTCGCGGGCAAGGTCTATAACAGGCTTCAGCAAATAGTTACACATATCCCAAAATTCTCTGATGAGACCAAGTCGGGGTTCACATTCCTTTTCCAGAACCTGTCAGACACGTCAAGGCCAGTGGATATTCTGCTGAAAACCCCATCAGGCGAATATCACTACCAGGGCTCGATCCCAGGTGAGAACAAAGATTTTGAAGTCGTTTTCCCCCGTGATTTCGGGGCTCAGGAAACTGGACTGGCGGCTCAGGGCCAATATGTGGAGGAAGTCACTTTAGACGGTAAACCCTGGCTTGCGAATGTTTTCGAAGTGACAAAACCCCGCGAGGCTGAGCCGAAGATACTCAATGTAAGAGCGCCGCAGGAAGTCCCGGCCGGAAAGAGTTTTACGATCACCGTTCAGGCGCAAAACAAAGGCGCTGAATCCGATTACGGCGGGATAACCGTTTCCTCGCCGGACCCGTCCGGTCTCAGGATCGTTTCTTGCCGACCGGGTCGAGTTTTCCCCGCCGGGAGTTCCGTTCTTTCGATTACGACCGACAAAATCCGGACAAAAGTCCCAATGGCTGAACAGTGGATAGAGCTTTGGGGCGAGAACAAGATGTATGAGATGACCGTCACCATACAGGCTGGACGGCCTGGAACTTATCCCCTGTATGTGCGGTGCGCCATCAGGGGTGTAAATGTGAAAAGCAGTGTAATCCTGATGGACCCAGCTTCAGGGGACACTATTGACCAACAGGGCTTTCCTGTTCAAGTATATAATATTAAAGTACGCTAGAATCGAATTCTTGGATTGACTCAATTGATAAGAGTTTTCTGGAGGGCGAGATGATTGACCGAAACAAGCTGGCGACCATGGTTTTTGTCGGTCTGTTTATTTTGAGCGGCGTAGTTGTTTACGCTGCGCCCAAGGAGGAACCGTGGTCCGAAATTGAAGCCCGCACAAAGTTCCTTAGGACGAAGCATTATATAGAAGTAATTCGTGTCCATTCGGATGTTTTTAAGAGCGCAAAAGCAAAAGGCGGTCAGGATGTTCCCGGCCCGTTCCCCGTACATGTAATCCTCCCGGAGAATTACGAATTTGATATTAACAGACGTTACGGAGTTGTCTATCTGCTGGGCGGCAAATCCGGATGGGACAACGGCCCGGAACTTGGCGGCGCGACATACTGGTCCGTGTGGTGCAAGACCCCTCTGGCGATGGATAATCTCAAATCCGGGGTTTTGAATCGTGCGAGCTTCCAGGACAATGTGAATGATCGTGAACTGAAAATGTTCAATCAGTGGCTTCACGATCGACCGTATGAAGATGTTATCGTTGTTTCAGTGTGGAACCCCGGAGGCGGTGACACTTCGAGGTACGAGAAATATCTTATAGACGAAGTAATACCGTTTATAGACGCGAATTACAGGACCGTGCCGGACCGGCGCTTTCGAGGGATCGACGGGGCTTGCGCCGGGGGCGCTCAGGCAATAATGATTTCCGCCAGGCGACCGGATATATTCGCTTACGCCGGTGGTCAACAGACCGATCTTGGCAGTTATCCCATGGTTCCCGATGTCTGGCGAGCCAACGTCGGCCGTATAAAAAAGGCCGGAGGCATAGCATATAACTTGAACACCAATGTCAAAGATGGCTGTAATTCATATAGCAATTATGGGCGTCTGTATGAACTTGTTCAGGACATGAAGTCTGTCGGCTTTCCTGTTGATGTTCACGTTTTTGAAAGTTGTACACATGGCTATTCCGCATACCGTTATCCAAACGGCCACCAGGCCCTATACTGGTTTTCCAGACAATTTTCCAGGAACTTCGCGGCGCTCGGGATCAATCAGGACCCAGGGCCTGCAATCGCTTCCGGCAAAAATCCAATAAAGCAGGTGTCGAAGCCTGAAAATCCAGGGCCTGTCAATAAGGGAGCCGGGACATTGCCGGGTTACTGGTAGTGATCTCCGGAAAATTTCCAACAGTCGAGATGACATAAATAGCAAAAAAATGAATACGATTTTTTGTTCGGCAATCGCTATAACTCCAAATTTCCTTACGGCTCTCGTTATTGCTTGCCTAATCGGGGTTTGCGGTGGTTGTTTGGACAAAAACTCTTCAAAAGACCATTCCGAAAAATCAACTGTCGTAACAGGCCGCGTGGGCGTCGATTCCCGGAAGCCGCCGGCTGGCTCCCTTGGCCTTACTGACTCAACCACCAATCATCCGGACGCGACTGCTAAACCCATCGGACGGGGGACGGGTTCAGACGATCTGGTTCGTAATGTCGAACTAATTACGTCGGTGAGCGCCCCTAGTGAATACCTGTTTCTTGATTCAAAAAACATCACTGACGCGGTAGTGGCTGTCACGCTCCCGTTGGATTATGAAAAGAATCGTAACAAGTATTACCCTCTGGTTATAGCTTTTGGCGGCGCCGGCGAGTGCGCACGAGCCCCGCGTGAAGGCGCTCTCGCATGGGTAGGATATTACAAAATGGATGACGCCGTCCGGGCGCTGGGCCGTGGTCGTCTTGAATCAAATGACTTTAGGGGGCTGATAACACCGGTAAGGCTGGCGGCGTTCAACAAGCGTCTGAAAAACTGGCCTTATGAGGGCGTCATAGTCGCGTGCCCCTATTCGCCACTCATTACCAGTCTGACGGAATTTGAGAATACCGGATACGAGAGATTTATCATTAAGGAACTAGTGCCGCTGCTCAAGAAACGATACCGCGTGGCCAAGGGTCGTATCGGTGTTGACGGAGTTTCAATGGGTGGGGCCAGGGCCATGTTCTTCGGGCTGAAGCACCCTGAAACATTCTCAGCTATAGGTTCCATTCAGGGGGCCTTTGGACCTTTCCTGGATACATATGCCCAACTTGCCCGGCAAAATCGCAAAAAGCTCAAAGGAACCCCGATCCAACTGGTCACAAGCGATGGTGATGGGATGAGCCCCTCAGTGAACAAAATGGCTAGCCTCCTCAAAGATGAAGGTATCCATTACACCTTCATGAATCTTACAGGTCCTCATGATTACATATTTAACCAGGGTCCCGGCTCAATAGCCTTACTGATGTTCCATGATCACGCTCAGCCCCGGCAACCTCATGGGCCGATAAAATAGATCAGCGGAATGAAAGTTCTTGACTCCATCCGTCAATGACGTATATTAGCTGCACAAAGGTCTTTATTGAGACCTCCGTCTTCACGGAAGCCAGAATTAAACACCTTTCGGAAGATGAATTCAGATGTGTTCAGACGCTCCTGACAGTTAACCCGGCGGCGGGTGATTTGATTCCAGGGTGTAAAGGCCTTCGTAAACTGAGATGGGGATCAGGGCATCGAGGTAAGAGGGGGGGAATTAGGATCTTATATTATTGGGCAGTCAAGCATGATCAAATTCTAATGCTTGACCTTTTTGCCAAGAACGAGAATGACGATTTGACGGCAAAACAGTACAAGGTTTTGATAGCATATTTAAAGCGAGAATATCCATGAACGAAGATCGCTTCAGTAGAATGATGGAAGGAGTGAGGCAGGGAGCTGAAATCCTAAAAGGTCCAGGTCAACCCTCCGATGCTTGTAAAGTTACCGTTCAGGTCCCTGATGTGAAAAACATTCGAGACAAATTGAATGTATCCCAGTCTGAATTTGCTCAAATGCTCGGTATCAGCGTAAGGACGCTTCAGAATTGGGAACAGAAACATCGATTGCCTGTTGGACCGGCGCGAGTATTGTTGGAAGTAGCGGCGGCTTATCCTGATCAGGTTCGGAAAGTTTCCAGAAGGATTTTAGGTCAGGCTTACCGGGACGTCAATTTTGTAGATCAGCATGAAGACTGCTCGAGCCTCGCTTAAACGAACCGACGCTTTGTTCCTGGAAGCGTTGGACCGGCGGATGTTTACCGCTGCGGCGGTGATCGTCCTGTCACATGGCGACACGGTCCATCAGGCGTACTATGGGACGCTTACGGAGGTTTCAGGTTCACCACCGGTCAATGAAAGCACCCTGTTTGACCTAGCTTCACTGACCAAGGTTATGGCGACTACTCCATCCTGGCTTTTCCTGAGCGCAAAACACCCGGAAATTCTTGATGCGCCACTGACAAGATGGTTTCCTGATGTTCCATCCGACAAGGCGAAAATAACCCCTCGTCTTTTACTGGCACACTCTTCAGGTCTTCCAGCCTGGAGGCCATACTATTTGATGACACCGGAACGTGACCCGCAAACGTTTGTTAGAGGGAAAATCTTTAACGAACGCTTAATTTATGAGCCAGGTCGGGGATTTACCTACTCTGATCTTGGGTTCATGCTTCTTTCTTTCGTCATCCAGGTGGAAACCTCGTTCTCCCTTGATCAATTCACCAGGAAATTCATCTTTGAAGCGCTGGGGCTCGACAATGATCTCATGTTCAAACCCAACGAAGTTGTGGACAGGATCGCCCTTACCCGTCCAGATGACGCGGCTGGTCTGGTTAATGATCTGAACGCACGTTCGCTCGGAGGGGTTTCAGGGCACGCCGGCTTATTCGGAACAGCCCGGGGTGTTACTGAAATGGCCAGGCAGGTGTTGTTGGGCCTTCGATCGAAAGAAGCTTTTTTTGACAATTCCACGGTTTGCGAATTTTGCGCTCCGGCAGGGTACCACCCAGATTCTTCACGTGGACTGGGATTTGACACGAACCTTGTGAACTCATCATCATGCGGTGACAAATTCAGGCCGGAAAGCGTGGGACACACGGGATTCACTGGAACATCGCTGTGGATTGACCCGGAAAAGGAACTAGTTGTGACATTGCTCACAAACCGGATTTACATGGGAGAATCCGACTTCCGTATAAAGGACTTCAGGCCGTTGGTTCACAACACTATTGTAGAAGAACTGGGCCGGTCTTTAATCACTTGAATCAAAATTTCAAGCCATTTCCGGGGGCGTTGTGACGATATGGAATCATCCCCGTAAGTAAAGGACAAGTGGCGGGCACAGCCCGCCCTATGTTTAACTGCATAGTGTGTGGGGTTATTTCGCGCTAAGCAGATCGATATCAAAGATCAGGGTGGCGTTTGGTGGAATGACTCCGCCGGCGCCCGCGGCCCCATAGCCCAACGCAGGAGGAATAGTCAATTTGGCGTGACTTCCGACCGGTAGCAGGGCGACACCTTCATCCCATCCCCGAATAACCTGGCCTGCTCCAAGCTTAAAGGTAAAGGGAGCGCCTCTATCGCGGGAGCTGTCGAACTTTTTCCCGTTGGCCAGTGTCCCGGTGTAATGCACGGTGACTTCCTGACCTGGTTTTGGCTGAGGTCCCGTTCCTTTTTTAAGTATCTCGACATTGAGTCCTGATGGGGTTGTCATGTTTTGGGCCGCGTCAACCGTGCTGACAAGGAGAAATGGTAAAATTGACAATGAAAGGATTAACGCGGCCAGAATTTTATTTTCCAAGATTGGTCTCCTTTTAAGTATAATGGTTTAATCTGGTTCGTTGTTTTATCAGTTTGGAGTTTTGGTGTCCATAGATGACGATTGCTTATAATGCGAAAAAGCCTTTGATTTTAGCCTCCGCTTCTCCGAGAAGAAAGGAATTACTGGAATCCATAAATGTCCCCTTTATTGTGGCGCCTTCGGATGTCGAGGAACTTCCGCGTGACGGGGAAGCCCCTGTAGTCCATGCCCAGAGACTGGCTGAGGAAAAGGCTTCTGATGTGTCCAAGAAATATCCGGCGTCATGGATATTGGGGGCAGACACGATAGTGGTCATAGATGGTCTGGTGCTCGGGAAACCGAATAGTGAGGCCGAAGCGGTAAGGATGCTTTCTACGCTTGCAGGAAGGACACATGTTGTTTTCACTGGTTACGCGATACTTAACTCACGGTTCCCTGAAAAGAAAACTGTCTCATGCGCACGTAGCGAGGTATTCATTCGCGAGTTGTCGCAGGAAGAAATAGCCGCTTATGTTCAGACACGCGAACCGATGGACAAGGCGGGCGCTTACGCAATACAGGGTGTAGGAGCGGCTATTGTTGAGAATGTTTGCGGGTCTTACACGAATGTTGTTGGGTTGCCGCTTTGCGAAGTGACCCGGGATTTTAAGAAACTTGGGATATTTGATTTCCTTGGAGTTGAAGCGATTGGTAAAACGAAATCTTGATTTGTTGCGAGCAAGAATTGCGGATGCGGCGTCGCGTGCAGGACGTGATCCACAGTCGGTAAGAATTGTCGCGGCGGCGAAGACCCAAAACAGCAAAATTGTCGAAGATGCCGTAAGAGCTGGGGTAACGATCATAGGGCACAATTACGTCCAGGAAGCAGTCAAGGAGCGACCTCGGCCTGATGAATGCGGGTCATTTGAATATCATATGATAGGCCATCTGCAGAGGAATAAAGCGAGGAAAGCCGTTGAAATCTTTGATGTGATTCAAACGATCGACGACTCCGCTACCGCCGCTGCGCTTGACCATGCGGCGCATGAACTCGGTAGACGGCTCGGTGTTCTGATCCAGATCAACCTGGCGAATGAACCGCAAAAATCCGGCGTCCTGGAAATGGAGGCCTTAGCCCTGATTCAAGCGGTGGAATCTTTAAGGAACCTGAAACTCCTTGGACTGATGACCATGCCGCCCTTTTTCGATGATCCGGACGCGGCCAGACCGTTTTTCCGAAGGCTGCGTGGGTTACGGGACGACTTTATTTCTAGAGGCTTCATGATCAGCTCGGCGACTGAACTGTCCATGGGGATGACCGGCGACTTCGAGGTCGCCGTCGAGGAAGGCGCTACACTTGTACGGATAGGGACGGCTTTGTTTGGCCCTAGAGGCTGATCAAACACAGGCAAAATGTTCTTTTGCGAACGTGACCCTGTCCTCGACACTAACGAGATCTTTGTAATGACGCTCGACCATTCTGAGGCGGGGAAGCAGTCCGCTATTGTTGGCGACCTGTATGTTGAGGCCGGGTCGGGCGTTTAGTTCCAGAGTTAGGGGCCCGAGTGTCCTATCAAGTACGATGTCCACCCCGAGATAGCCCAAACCGGTCAATTCGAACCATCTCGCCGACAACTCGAGCAGGCGGTCCCATCCTGGTATGGACAAACCGGTCACAGGATTGCCGGTATCGGGGTGTTCGTTAACGATCTCATTTTTCCACACACCTCTCAGGGTCATTCCCCTGGACATACATATCCCGACGCCTATGGCGCCCTGATGCAGATTTGCCTTACCGTCCGATTCTTTCGTGGGAAGTCTGACCATGGCCATTGTGGGGACTCCCCACATGACCACTATGCGAACATCGGGCACACCCTCGTAACTGATTTTTTCGAAAAGCGGGTCAAACTGGACCCTATACTCAGCCAGGACTTCGTCGGGTTGGCCTCCAAGGCTGTAGAGGCCACTGAGCGTATTGAAGACATGGTGCTTCAATTCTTCGAGCGTTATGGAGTCTCCATCCTGTTTACAAAAACCACCGTTAATTGACCTGGATATGACAAGAATTCCTTCACCGCCACTGCCATGAGCAGGCTTAATTACAAAATCGCGATAATTTCTCAGGACTTCAGGCAATTCGTGGACTTGGCCCGCCACTTTAAATACGGCGTAAAGCTCCGGCACAGGAATTCCATTATCCTGGGCAAGCTTTTTGGTGCGCAATTTATCATCCACTAGAGGATAAAGGCGCCGTGGATTGTATTTAAGCGTGAAATTAGCGTTTCTTCCATTTATTCCGAGCACGCCCTTGTTTTTAAGTCTTCTCAATATCCCAAACATATCGGCTTCATCCATTCGCCAGGGCTTTGAATCTGTAAAGGTCGGTTAAACGGTAGCCTGAATATCTTCCCAGAAGAAGTGTAGCGGCCAAAAGTACCAATAGCAGCTCCGGGAACACGAACACCAGGTGTTCAAGGAGCTTGTTGTTCATGGCGATAAACGCCAGGGCAGCGGCAAAGATACTGCCCAATCCCGATAGCAGCGACTCAGCGGCCCCCCTCTCCTCCCAGACTATGGACATTCTTTCGATTGTCATTGTCAGGATTACCAGTGGGAACAGCGCCATGGACAGCCCTCGATGAATGCCCAGACTGTGGGTCAGTATACTGAGGCCTAAAATGAGCAGCACCACCACAATGAGGACTGCGGCCAATCGCGGGACCACCAGCAGCTTCAACTTCTCGAGATAAAACCTTGTTACAAGGCCCAACGCTACTACAACAGAAAATAGAAGGACACCCCAAATGAGGCCTGTTTCTCGAAATGCGAGCGCTATCAGGACCGGCATGAAGGTCCCGAACGTTTTGACGCCAACAACATTGCGGAGTATTACCAGCAGAAACGCGCCTATTGGGATGGTCAGCAGAATTCGGAATACAGCTTGAGTATTGACAGGAAGCGAAAACAAGGAGAATTTTAACAGAAGCGGTTTTGAAATTTCTCCTCGGTAAGCCACAGACGAGATGCCTTCGTCAATTTTTGGGCTGATTGACACAACGGTATTAAGTTTGGATCCACCCTGCAATTGCGCCAGATTGCCGTCACCCCTCCACCATGGCAACCAGTCCTCCGGCACGGGCGACGAGCCTGAGGGTACCTCAAAAGTCAGCCATTTGTTTTTATCGTAGACTTCCAGCCAATGTAAGAAACCGGCTTTCTTTGAGAAGTCCAACTTATCTTCATCGAGATGTATGCCGTGGACGGACCTTGCGTCGATACCAGCTTGAATCAGGACTCGAACCGCCATTTCGACCAAGTTTCGCTGACCTGTTTTTTTCCCGAGGAGAAGTCTGACGTTATCGTCAGGATTAGGAGCGTTTAGTCTTTTGAGCAGTTCTTTCACAAAGCTGCTTACATCGGCTGACCTGGGTTGAATTTTTTCAATCAGCGATTCAGCCGCTGCCAATTTAGGCCCCTTGAAATCAGGATTAGACGGTTCGGGCTGTTTAACGACCGGCTTGGACAGTTTCTTTCGCGTCATGCGCACTGTCGCCTGGTAGTAAAGGTTCTGGGTCCCGCTGGCTTTACGGGCAGACCATACCGCTGAGCGAACACCACTTTCAATAGACGCGTTAAGACCATAACCTGTTGATATGAAATGTTCGTCGGTAAAAGCGAATTGGCCACTATTCAACGGCAGAAACATGTTAACCTTTACCGGCCCCCCATCAGCTTCAAAACGCAATCGAGCTTCCACATGCCAGACTTGAGCCTTGGTTTTCGGTGTAAGAGGAAAACCTAGATAAAAAACCTTGTAAGAAAAAACTCCAAGCCCCATTGCAGTTAATACTAGGGCCAACGTGTAGATTCGGAGTTTGTTCAAAAGGTCATTTCTCCTGACATGCAGGCTCTTTGGTGTATTTTACGGACGGGTCAGGGATTATTCTACCTGCCATGAAGCTCCTACCGATTAAAAGGGGATACTTCAGTATACGCCTATCGACAAGGCCAACCCTTTCTTCCACATAATGGCTTCCAAGGCAGATTCCCAGGTTGACCACGTACCGTTCCTGATTGGGGCACCCGTGGCGCACGATCGTTTTATGGCCTATTATCTCCCGTTCAAGGGTTACTTTATGTCCCTTTTTGTCGTCGATAGTAAATCGTGCCCACGTCTTCCCGTCCCGTTCAAATTTGTTTATATCCAGGGCGTTGATGGATGTTCCATCCGCGCCGGTATCGAGTTTTGCGTCAAGCGTTATGTCTCCGGGCGTAATATGCGCTCTCTCAATCCAACCGACGGTCTGTTTTTCCTGAGCACACAACAAACCGGCGGGCATTATCGTCGTCAACAAAACAAGCCACAAACAGGTCCTTATTTTCATAGCGTCTCCCCAGTTAATGAATTTTAATATATCCGACCCCATGTAGGATGGTTAAAGCAATAGGGACTTACAAATGCTAAAATGTCGTGAAGTCCTGTGGGTTCGGCCAATCGCTCTGATCGGGCGCCTTCTCCAGGATGAGGTCCGCCACATTGTGATGGCCCTGTTCGGTCGCAAGGCTCAACGCTGTAAAGCCTTTCCGTGTCCTGGCGTTGACGTCCGCTCCTTCGGCCAGAAGTGTCTTTACGATTTCCTGGTACCCATTGAGAGCTGCACAGATCAACGGGGTTTGACCATACCAATCCTTTGCGTTCACATCAGCGCCCCTGTCCAAGAGCTCCAGCACAACTGCATGGCGCCCTTTGGTGGAAGCCTCCATCAATGGGGTCTTGCCGTATTGACCCCTGACGTTGGCATTCGCCCCATTGTCCAACAGGAATTTCACTGTTTCGAGGTTGCCGTTAAATGCAGCCAATCCCAGGGCGGTTTTACCCTTGGTGTCACGCGTGTCCGGGTGGGTTCCTTTATTGAGAATAGATTCCACTTGAGCGATTTTGCCGGCGGACGCGGCGCTGGTAAGTTGGGAATTAATATCCTTTGATGCGCCAAGGCCAGCGAACAGGAGTCCTAAAGCAGTCAAGACACAGACTATAATTAATTTGTTTTTAACCTTTTTCAATTCTCACGCCTCAAAACTAATTGATGATTAGTCTGGTCCGAATTATTTCACAGACCAGCTCATTAAAAATCCTATCTTGTATTTTATTACATTAAAGAAGCAAAAAACTTGCGCTACCCTTTCGATTTTTTTATTTAATAATCGGCAAACAAACACACAACCCCCCATGAGTCAAGTCTTGCGCTATAGATTTTTAATTTGGCTTCGCTACTATTTTATAGAACCACAAGGTGGGAAAACCGCAGAATCAAGAATCTGTAGCCCGTTGGTTATATTGATCACTGAATCTATCGGCGTACTTCATAATCCAGTCTATAACCGCATCCATTCCCAAGTCTTTGCCAGCTTTCTCGGATTCGATCCATTTGTGCCGGTCAATTTCCTGAGCCTGAATTTTTAGATATTCGTTCAAATCTATGTCCATTTTACAATGGCCTCAGTTGTTAACAATTTACGTTTCGTGTAAAATTCTGATTACCAATGTTATGCCTGATATTCGAACCTGTCAAGATGATTGTTAATTTTCCGTGAGTTTTCCATTTGTTAACCATTAGGAGGTACTTTTACATGGCAAATCCGTTAAAGCTTATAAGGTCTCTTGGTCAATCTATATGGTATGACAACCTGAGTCGCGATTTGCTTCGTTCCGGGTCACTTAAAAGACTTATTCACGAGGATGGAGTTGTCGGCGTCACGTCAAATCCGACGATACTTTTGAAGGCCATAAGCTCGGAAAAAATATACGATGAAGATATTCACGCCGAAGTAGACAAAGGCGCAAGCGTAGAAGGTGTTTATGAACACCTTGTAATTGCTGATATACGGGAAGCCGCTGATCTCCTGGCTCCGGTATTTGAAGAGTCCGGCGGCCTGGATGGATATGTGAGCCTCGAAGTCCCTCCGAGTCTGGCATATGAGAGAACAAAAACAGTCACTGAAGCCAACAGACTCTTTGCTCTCGTTAATCGTCCAAACCTTATGATTAAGGTACCGGCTACAGCTCAGGGTGTAGACGCGACTCGGGAACTTATATCTGCCGGCCTAAATATAAATGTGACACTTATTTTTTCGATCGAACAGTACAAGGCCGTAGCCGAAGCCTATATGAGCGGTCTAGAAAAGTGGATCGAATCAGGGGGTGAACCAAAGAAGGTCGCTTCAGTAGCGTCTTTCTTTGTCAGTCGTGTTGACACAATCGTGGACGAACGGTTGCGGGAGTTTTCCGGTCCCGCAAATCGCACCTCGTGCAGCCAATTGTTAGGAACAGCGGCAATAGCAAACGCAAACCTGGCTTACCGGATTTACAGGGATGTCCTTTCCTCGAATAGATGGCAAAACCTCGCCAACAAAGGCGCAATGCCTCAACGTGTGTTGTGGGCAAGCACCAGCACAAAAGACCCTGCTTATCCGGATACATATTATTTGGACAATCTCCTCTGGCCGGATACTGTGAACACGCTGCCCACGGTGACATTGGACGCATATCGCGACCATGGGGATCCGGAAAAACATTCAGAACCTAACCCGAAAAAGGCGCAAGAGATATTTGAAGCCCTAGAACGGGAAGGCCTGAGCATGGACACTATCATGCTGAGGCTTCTTGAAGCGGGTGTGAACTCCTTTTCCGATTCTTTTGTCGATCTACTGACAAAGATAGCAGAAAAGAGAACTAAACTGCTTCGTGGGTATGGACATAGGTCCGCGTCGCTGGGGAATTTACACAAACCGGTACAAGAAACCCTTGAGCGCCTCGATCAGGACAAAGTGACGCACCGGATATGGGACATGCGACCGGAACTGTGGACCCAGGACCCGGGCGGCATGGCTGAAATATCACAACGATTGGGATGGCTCCGAGTTGTTGAAACAATGACGGCCGAGGTTGACAAACTCAAGGCTTTTGCAAAGGGTATCGTTTCAGAGGGTTTCAAGCATGTTGCGCTGATAGGTATGGGAGGCAGCTCACTCGCTCCGGAAGTGTTCATGGAATGTTTTGGCAAAACCAAGGGATATCCGGACCTCAAGGTCCTTGATACAACAGCTCCTGACGCGATCCTGAACGCCGAGCGTTCTATGGATCTCAAAAAAGCACTGTTCATTGTAAGTAGCAAATCAGGCGGCACGATTGAAGTCATGTCGCTTTTTAAATATTTTTATCAACGTATCAAGGACGAGGTCGGGGGATCAGCGGGCGCACATTTCATAGCAATAACCGACCCGGGGACCAGTCTTGGAAAACTTGCGTCGGATAACAAATTCAGGAAAACATTCCTCAACCCGTCGGACATTGGAGGCAGATTCAGCGCTCTTTCATATTTTGGTCTGGTCCCCGCGGCGCTTGTCGGCGTAGACATTTGTTTTCTGCTTGCTCGCGCTGCGCAGGCAGTAGAAGCGTCAGGCCCCGACGCCCCCGCTTTGGAGAGCCCAGGGGCTTGGCTGGGGGTAATCATGGCGGAAGCGGCGCTTGCGGGACAGGATAAACTGACGCTTGTCATTTCTCCACCATTGAAGAGCTTTGCCTTCTGGCTCGAACAACTTGTAGCGGAAAGTCTGGGCAAAAGCGGCAGGGGTATTCTTCCGATCGAGGGAGAATCACTTGGGCGTCCGGACAGTTACGGCCAGGATAGAATATTTGTTTACATGCGGCTGGATTCCGACCCTTCCTATGACATGGCTGTTTCAGAACTTGAGAGAACAGGCAGACCGGTCGTGACCCTCCGTATGCACAACGCTTATGATGTCGGCAGAGAGATCTTTCGATGGGAATTCGCCACTGCGGTCGCTGGAGCGATCATTAAGGTTAACCCGTTTGATCAGCCAAATGTCCAGGAGTCAAAGGATATCACAGGGGCTACATTGAAAATATATTCATCGGCTGGAAGGCTTCCTGTAATTGAAGGTGTTGACGTTGACTCCGATGACTTTCCGGCGAAAATACGCAATTTTGTCTCAAACGCCAAAGAAGAGGACTATGTGGCGCTAAACGCTTTTATTCAGCCCAATGCATCAAACCGGACCGAACTTCAAACACTTAGAACTTTTGTAAGGGACAAATTCAAGGTTGCTACAACCGTTGGTTTTGGGCCTAGATACTTGCATTCTACGGGTCAAATCCATAAAGGTGGTCGCAACAATGGCCATTTTATAATAATTACGGCCGATGACTTTGATGATTTTTCCATCCCAGGCGCTGATTATTCTTTTGGGACACTAAAGGCGGCCCAGGCCATTGGTGATTTCGAAGCTCTGCAGAAACGAGGCAGGCGTGTGATTCGGGTTCACTTAAAGGATGAATCCCAGCTAGGTGAAATTCTCGAAGCGTTGAGATAGTGGCTTGAAGTGTTAAGCCCCGGAGGGGGTCACACAGAATAGCCCATAGTCGCGCTATGAGGTCAGATTTGGAGGCATAATGTCGTTCACTGAATTCGGAGCAAAAAAGGAATCGGAAATGAGCCCATATCAGAAGAGGGTTCAGGAAATAGACACACCAATCCTGTGTGTTGCTGAAGCAGAAAAGATGATACGCGAAACAGGTTTGGACCTCGTCGCCGATATGGACATTCCTAAAAAGCCCTGGTTCAATGTATTGAGGTCCAGGGCTTATCTGATGTGCTTCCGTCGGCAAGTCGTCCTTTAGCTATTTTGATGCGTAATGGAATTGTAGTTCCATAATGAAGACGGCCGGATGTCATCTCGAGCTAGCGCAGCCATGAGAGATCTACGCCGCACTGGGATAGATTTTCCCTCCGGTCGAAGTGACATTGGCGCCATTTTGAACCATCATACACAGCAGAGATTTTACGAACACGAGATATATGTGTGTCACCGGATCCAGTGGATGCTTATCAGGCGTGAGACGGAGTCAAATTCCGGGTCGCCGGTAACCAGAATCGCCTGGTGTTTCATAGCGCAAGCTACTGCGAAACAGTCCGCATAAGACAAGGGATATTCTCCCTTAATTTCAGCAGCTTTAAAGACAATTTCATCCGTTGCGGAAAGGACCCGAAAACCCAGTCGATAGACCTGACCCAGGATCTCAATTTTCTTGCGGTTTCCAAAGCGGCGCTTCGTCAGGTAAATTATTTCTCCCAAATTGACAACGCACAACAACCTTTCTATCCCCTGCTTGAGAGAATGATTTAAAATACCCGCGACTTCGTGACTTCCCTGTTCATCTTGAAAAAATGCCAGAATTGCATGGCTGTTGAAAAGGTAGGGCATTTTACAGAACACGTTACTTCTGACGTTCTGCCAACAGTTCCTCGGAAAGTGATGGTTCTCGCGGCAAACAACCGAGGGCTTCACTGACTGGGTCCGCAGACGATGGTACCAGATAGATCAGGCCGTCATATTCGAAAACATGGATTTTCTGGCCTGGTGTATGTGATGCTTTTTCCGGATACGGGCTGGAATGACGATTTGGCCTTTGGCCAATACTTTTACACTTTCCATGTTATGCTTCCCTGGAAAAGTTTAACATTTTTGTTTATTGTATTATTTTTGGGCGCACTGTCAAGGCATGAGCGAAATAATGAAGGGGCAGAGGCTTCTAGCATCGATTTTCAAAGGCGCCATTATACACGGATAAGCCGCTGGGGCTATTGAGGGCTTTCGATTAATGTCTCAGTTTTGGCCGATCTTGAGGTTTTTTACCACAACAGATTCACTGCTATAAGACGTAAGATGCCTGTGTCAAGTCCGATCATCGTCACGGTCTTTTCCGAGAGATTCCGAGGCGTCCTGGGCGACGGTGTCAGGCCCTATCAGCGCATAAATGCGCCGAGTAGTTCCAGACTTTGAAAGCAGACTTCTTATTTCGGTTTCGAGTACAGGTAGATCGCGATCAATAATATCCCAAACCCGGAGAATGCTTATCCCGAGGTAGTCATGAACAAGGACATTTCTGAACCCCGCTATAGCGAACCATGGGATATCCGGACATTGTTCCTTGAGCGCTGACGACAATCTTTCAGGACTTTCCCCAAAACATAATTGATGGGGACGAGTATAGAATGTAGTATTAGGAAGTTAGGGTTTTTTGCAAGTAAAAATGGGGAAACTTCTTGCAAGAAGAAAGAGGACCTCTCA
>JAJYDQ010000139.1 GCA_021777225.1 Deltaproteobacteria bacterium | reverse complement strand
AACCGTGTTTAGTGATAGCACGGCTGATCAGAAGGGCTTTACCAGGAGCTTCTCTGTACAGGAATATCGTGAAAGCCGCCATTATGTGTCGTTGAACTTTATTCGGGAACAGAAACCACTACCGGGATATGTTGGAATCAAAAGCGAAGAAGAATTCCTGGTCACCGAAGTGACCGGATCCTATTTTGCTGGTGGTCGGGTGCGCCACGGAAAAGTAAGGTGGAAAGCCGAACTGGCACCGATAACCCACTCCATTGCGGGTTATGAGTCCTATTTTTTCGGGAATCAGGAAGACAAATCGTTGTTCCTCGAATCTGGAGAATCTGTTCTGGATGAGCAGGGGAAACTGTCAATAAGAATTCCTTTAGACTCCCGAATACTCACGGGCATATACGGCATAAAGCTATCGGCGACTGTTGTAGATATTGATGGTCAACCAGCCACAGAAGTAAAATTCTTTAATCCAACCCCACGTTTTCTCGTTGGAATCGGAACCCATCCGACGCAAGTCCAGGTCGGCTATTCAAATCCTTTACATTTCATTTTGATAGATTCTGAAGGGAAAAAGGTTCCTAAAGCATTAGTTGAATCTACAATTCTACAAAAGCGGTACGTGAACATCAAAAAGAGAGATAGCCAGGGAAACATCAGTGACAGTTGGGAAGAGGGCTGGATAAAAACCTGTTCCAGCAAGTTGGAGGTCATTGACGGAAAGGGAACATTTCAGCCCGAACTGGCGGACCCAGGGGACTATCTCGTTTCAACAACTTTTATGAACTCCACTGGTAGATATACGAGCCAGATATTATTTAAGGTTGGTTGGGAGGATTACGAACAATGGGTAAGTGGCCAGAAAGATGTAGCAAGAGGACCGAATGCCAATATTCTTGTATCGTTGAATCAAAAGGATTACGTCCCGAATACACCCATTGAGGCTACTTTTCATACTCCGCGCACAGTCAAGACGTGCCTGTTAACTTTGGAAAGATCGGGCATCTTTGATCATCAAGTAGTTGAGGTAAACGGTCAGGATGGAGGAGCTAAGTTCCTTGTTCGTAATGGTTATCAGCCTAACGTTTTCGTGTCGCTTCTGGCGCCTGCGGGTCGAACGGATCTCCCTGTTTATACGAGCCAAACAGACTTGGATATCCCTGCCGTCTTTTCAGGTTACGCCAATGCGTCAGTTAAAACAGACCTGAAAAAATTACGTCTGGGAATTAACAAAGACGCTTCCGAATTAAAGGCAAAACCGGGCGCAGAGGTCACACTTAACCTCGCCGTCTCCGACCAATCGGGAGCAGGAGTTGTTTCTGAGATCGCTATTTGTGTTGTCAATGAGGCGGTTCTTGCAATGACTGACTTCAATATTCCTGATATGTCGGCGTTAGGAAAATTCGATCTTCCGCTTTTAGTTAAAACCGGAGACCTTCGATTAGGCTTAGTCAGTCAGGATCTTTTTAAAACTTTTACTACCCGACCGCTAACGGGGGGCGGGGTCGGGAAAGCCCTCATGGGACCGAGTTTTCGCAAAGACTTCCGCCCTGTCGCCTATTATAATCCCGCGGTAGTATCCGATAAAAATGGGAAAGCTTCAGTGACGTTTACTGCGCCAGATTCTCTTACAACCTACAGAATAATTGCTGTGGCCACGGATAAATCAACTGGATTTGTCTCTGAGGATAGGGCCATGGTAGTGACCAAAGATTTTTACGTAGAACCTTCCTTGCCGCGATTTATGTGCCCAGGTGATGACGCTAGTGTACCAATCAGCGTATTCAACAACACTGCGAATAAGGGGTCTGTTGCACTAAACCTCAACTCATCTGAGAATTTGACTGTAGATCCCACTCACGTGAAGCTCGAATCAACGGACCATTCCTCAAATACTGTTTATGTCGACACCAAGCTATTGGAGCAATCCGAAAAAACAGTCCTGGAAATTACGGGCATATTCGACGGTCCTGATGGAAAGCTTACGGATGCTGTTAGAAAAACTATTCCCGCACGCGGCCTTTATGCCCCTGTAACTCACTCGACACAGGGAAGCTTCACCGGCGCCGCTGAGATCCCTGTGATTTTCCCCGGATATGTAGAGAAAATGGCTGCAGGGGGGACGGAACGGGCGAGCATGAAGGCGATCCTGACTCTCAGCTTGAGTGACTGGTCAAGAATTACGCCAAGCCTGAAATATCTCATTCGCTATCCATACGGATGCATAGAACAAATAAGCTCGGCGATAATTCCTCTCGTCGGATTGCGAAATTTGATCATATCTGGGCAGGTTTCCGCATTATCGACTGATAACGTTGATGCTTATCTGAAAAACGGTGTCGATAAAATTCTCGGGGCTCAACAGTTAACGGGAGGTTTTTCTTATTGGCCTGGGCAGCTTGATACAACCGTATGGGCCTCGACTTTCGCTACTTTCGCTCTTGTCGAGGCTAAGAAAGCGGGTATGACGGTCCGTGAATCAAATCTGAATTTGGCCGCCAATTTTCTAAAGGACTCTGTATTCAAAAACAATCCTGCTGCGGGTAATCAAAAGAGCCAGACCGATCTGTACTGGACAATCCTTGCGCTTGCTGAACTTGGGGCCATAACTCCACAAGATCTCCAACCGTTTTTCTCAAATTATGAAAAACTTCCCGAAGAATCCAAAGCTGTTTTAATATTGGCTTCAAGAAAGATCAATTACCTCAATGTTGCGCGAGCAAAAGACCTAACAAAGAAGTTGGCTCCTCGTGACAGCGCATACAAGACGGGTACTTTTTATTCTCCGTGGCGTGAATTGGCGGCATGTTTGATGGCCACGCTGGAAGTTGACGGGCGATCTGGCAAGGCGGATGAATTTGCAGGTAGATTGCTTCTCGGTCTAAACCCTTACGGTCGTTGGATTTCTACCGCTGACACCGGGTGGTGTTTGCTGGCGCTCAGTGAATATTTCAAACAAGAGGAAGTGGCGGTTAATCAAAACAAATCGACGAATCTCTCTCTTGATTGTGGAGACAGCGAACCGAGACAACTGTTACTCAAAGAAACAAGCCTCTCTCTCGAACTCGATCCATTCTCTCTGATCAAAACAAAAGCTATAAGCGTCCGGTCGGATTCCGATCAACTTGTCAATTACAGTTTATCGCTTTCATACCCTGAGGATCCGACGGCGCATTTCCAAGCGGCTAAAGGGATGACTCTCCACAAAAAAATCGAAAACCTGAACGGAAAAACAGATATCAGAGTAGGAGATATAGTGCGCATTTCTCTTGAAATCGGGTTCGAGGAAAGCTCTCATAAACGAGCGCAAGGAATTTTGGAATTTCTAGCATTGGAAGATTTCACACCCGCTGGACTTACCCCAATAAACACGGAACTAAAGACCGAAGGGATGGAAGGGGAAACCTTATCTGATGATTCATCAAGTCAGGATCGAGTCTTCGAATTTTATCCATCGTACGTGGAAATTCTGGACGACGGGGTTCGCGTTTTCAAGAATAGTATTTATAGAGGTTTGTATAAGTTCTCTTATTTGGCTAGAGCCGTAACAGCGGGAACATTCTGGATGCGGGGATCAAGAATCTCGGCTATGTACGATCCCGATATTAACGCCTCGATTCCCGGCGAACACATAAGAGTACTTGAATCTGATCGCTAAGCATAGCTTGATCGTGGCGCCTCTCTTGGCATCCGCGATGGCCTTATTGATCTGGCTGAAGTCATAGAACTTCACAAGGCGGTCAAAGGGAAAATGCCCTGCCCGACAAAGATCAATCATTTTGGGAATGAAACGCTGCGGGATAGCGTCTCCTTGGATTATGCCGACGGTTCTGCGGCCCTCTATCAGAGAATTCGTGACGACACCTCCGGCGAGGAATCCAACAACGCCACGTGGGTTCAAGGCCTGAACCGCCAGTAGTTGCAGCTTCCCGTCACCGGTAGTTTCCACAACGTAATCGACGCATCTACCTGTGATGTCGGTAATGCAGGAAGCGACGTCATCCTGAGTATTGTTTACCACATGGGTAGCTCCCAACTCCAAGGCTAACTCCAGGCGTCCAGGTTTAATGTCGATACCTATAATCGTTTTGGCCTCCACGTCCGAGCCGCCATGATAGCGGCAAGGCCGACAGCTCCTGTACCGAAGATAGCGATACTTGACCCTCTTGAAACCTTCAAGGAGTTCATTACGGTTCCTGCTCCAGTTTGCAGACCGCAACCCAGCGGAGCCAGCATCTCCAGAGACAAGCCCTTTGGAACCTTTACGAGGTTGCGGATTGTGGCAAGGGCATACGTGGCAAACGAAGACTGGCCGAAAAAGTGCCCCCGCACGCCACTGCGATGCATCGCATTGCTGCCGTCCAAACGTGCGAAATCAAAGTTCAACTCATAGAAGCGTTCACAATCGGTAGGGTGTCCATTTCGGCATTGTCGGCAATCGCCACAGGATTGGTATGAGAGCACAACATGATCTCCGAGAGTTACACCATTGACTTGCTTGCCGACCTGTTCTACAAGGCCCGCTCCCTCATGTCCCAGCACGACCGGGATCTCTGCAGAGTCCCAGTAGTCCATCATGTCTATATCCGTGTGACAGATTCCTGATGCTACCATGCGCACCAGAACTTCGTTATCTCTCGGACCTTCCAGTTCAAGAGATTCGATCTTCAAGGGGCCACCCTTCTTGCGCAGAACGGCCGCCCGAATTTTGTGTACTTGCACGTCGGAATGATCAACCAATGTTCAGTTCCTTTGGTTCACCATATCAGATGGTTGCTTCGAAGAACATATTTTTCTTTGTCGTGGTGTCGAATTGTAGGCGACAATTACAGTTCGGTTCGTGGCTTATCACCGGTATTTCCGTGTGGTAGCCTTTGTTCGCTGTCCCTGCTCAAGATTAACCAGACCGCTGTTGGCGATCAGCATGTATGTCGGTTTTGCTTGACACTAAGACCGTCGGAATGTCAAGTGTGCCTGACAATTCATGCTAATGGAGGTATAAGTCAGTGCCAATTCGTTGCGCATGGGCTGACACTGGCCCCTTGGAACAGGAATACCACGACACAGAATGGGGTGTGCCGCTT
>JAJYDQ010000004.1 GCA_021777225.1 Deltaproteobacteria bacterium | reverse complement strand
CCGCAACATGCAATTACTCGGTTAAATTGCCGTTTTGGCGCCGCATGTTCCTTGCCGGGCAACAGGCGAGCCCGCAGCGGCTTTTATCGTGTTTCCTAGGCCATTTCAGGCGGTTTATTTATCCTGTTTCCCAGTGGATTTATTCTTGTTTGTCGTTGCGTCCCAGATACCTAGTCGGCTCCAAGCGGGCGCTCTTACATAATAGGGGTTATCCGCCGCAAGCGGTTCGTTCGCTGGCGCTCGCCCGATAACCTATACTATGCAATCGCTTTTCACAGTCTATAAGCTTTGGGTCGTATGGATTGTTCATTAATGGCTGTTCTGAACAGATTCCAGCCATAGCCTCGCCCACCCGCCTGTGACGGCTCTGGCCTTCGGCCACCTTCATCCCTGTGGAAAACCCAAATCCATCTTGGTTTCGTGTGATTGTAGGTGTCTCTCTGACTTATCTAATCCCAGGAAAAAACTTCGGAATAATCTGTCGCAACGAACTCAAGACATAGTCACATGAAGGAAGATCCAGTACAAAAGATCCCAGCGCCCGGTCCCAGTTAGTACGGGCCTCCAGAATCAGCTCATCGGTGAAAAAGTCGGCCAGCCCAGCAAGCAAAACCCCTCTGTGATCGCACTTTCTCTTCAGAAGGGGAGTTAGTTCGCTGGTGTCCAATTCCGCCCCGAAGTCTTTCAGAAGACGCCAAAGATCATAATAGTCACGTGAACGGGGACGGGTCCATCTTCCCTCAAGCAATCTTTCCTGGCTCTGAAGAAGGGAACGCATCTTTTCCGCCACAATCTCTTCAATTCTGTAACACCGAACCAACACATTAAAGTCTTCCTCATATTCATGGATTATGGGCCTAATCAAAGGATCGAGGATTACCGGCTCATCTCTGGTTATCTCGATCTTTATGGAACAGACCTGTCCGCGGTACCAGGGGTACCTTACCAATATATTGAAGGCGTCTTGTCCTCTCGGATGAGGGTTCGTCTCCCGGAGTTGCTTAATCTCCACGCTGATCTGACCGTATGGTTCCAAAAGTTTTCTTGTGCCGTCGGTAGCCTGAAGGATGATTTCTTCCAATTCCTCCCTATTAAGCGCCTGGATTACCGAGAAATCCAGATCTTCGGAGAACCGGTAAGAACCGAAGAACATTTTCTTCAGGGCGGTCCCTCCCTTAAATACCAACGTCTCCTTCAGGAAAGGCTGTGACATAAGTCCCGCTAAGACGTAACTCTGCGCATAATCCTTCTGAATGACATCAAGGATGACCTTATTCCGTTTGGCGGCTTCTCTAAGACGCACGTTAAGGGGTCTCATTTAACTCTCTTTTCCCCCAAAAAGTTATTCTGAATCATCCATCTCTTGTCATAGGGCCCTCGCCGGGGCCGTGTTGGATCGAGTAATCTGAATCCCTTTATCGGTATTTTTTCGAGAGGATCGACAAACTCAGATGGAGCGCCTAATCGTTCCAAGGCCCATCCTAGCCGCTTGATAGCGGAGGCTTTACCATATCGCACGGAATACCTTACCAGTTTTTCCAGGTCCAATTCATGGATGTGTCCTTCGACAGTTGCCAACGCCTCTCCGATTCCTCCAAATAGCCTTGGGGAAACAAAAGTCTCAAGAATAGTACGCTCCTTATCTGCAATCGGAATCCGGAAACGTTCATCAACCCATACTTCTTCTATTCCAAAAAAATGGTCCGGTATCACGGTTACATACTCATATCTTGTGCCCCATACATCCCACGCGTGCTTCCCGGCTTTTTTCTCCTGAGGTTCTCTCATGGTCGGGGTGACTACATTTTGGGGAGTGAATGCTGTCACGATATGCGGTATCTGATCGGTAAAACCATGATGGCTCATTGCGGACCAGTGGCTTATCGCTGAAGGCTCCACCAGTCTGGTGGCGACGGCGAACGGGTGTACCTGGACACCGCCCGGCAAGGTCCCGGTTCCGGCGTAAAGCCCTCGTCTCAGTCTGATAATCCACCCGAATTTTTCAAGATGTGAGAGAAGTTGCGACAGATAATTGTCAGAAATTCCGATCTTCTCAGCAGCGGTTTTAGCCGCCCCGGAAGTGAATATGAACAGACCTTGCTCGGCTAATACCTGGAGAAGATTCAATCCTTTTGTGTTACCGTAATCTATCATCTACCGAACCTTGTGAACTCCTGGTGATATATAATCTACTGCATAACTATTATAAAAACAAGGTTATGCAGGTAGTTTTATAATAATGAATGATTAAATTGCCCCCGTTCGCGCGAAAGATAATTGAATTGGTTCAAACAAAATATGATTGTCGGGAAACAAGGTATTCGGAAAAAAGTTTCTATACCATCCAAGCAGATAATCAATTTAGTTTAGTGCCTACCCCGTTGCGTTGGCCGCCACTCGACCAAAGAGTATTTTGGAGCAAATGGTAGGTCGAAAAGTTCCGATTGATCTTTCAAGGCCACTGCCAAACCGGGAAAAGTTATTAAACTACGGAGGGATCAGAGGGAACGCACTGACAAGGATTTAAAAAGGCGGACAGAAACTAACATCCTATTTGTTGTTCTCTTTTTTGCTTGACCACTCCCCAAACAACTTCAGAATGATCCGCAGCTATCTGAAGCAATATTATGGCTGGGCCCCGGGGCGTTCGACCATTTTGTTCCCAGTTTTCCAAGGTACGGACACTGATCCCAAGCATAGTTGCAAAGTCGGATTGGGTGGCCCCCAGTTTGGATCTGATCGATTTAACGTCGGGGTTTTCAACCACAAATCTCCGGCCGGGTTCCATTTCTCCACGCATTATTGCGCCAGCCTGTTGGACGCTTTCAAGAAGCTCATGGAACATTGTTTCCTTCATGGTAACTCCATTTGCACAATCTTTCGTAAAGCCTTGAGTTGGCGTGAAGTCAGATCGTCTTGATCAGTCTTGGAGTAAACGTTGACCATATAAATAGTTTCACGATTTACAACCCATTAGTATTATTACCCTTACTCCGCCTCTCTTGCCCTGTTTCTTAACAGCCCATCTTATCTTGCCTCCCGAGTCTTGAATTATAGCTCCGTCATCAGGGTGTTCGGTCAGATGAGCCTGTAGCTTACGGTAATGTTCGTCCGGGAGCAGGCCCAGGGCCGCCTTTGTGAAAATAGGGTGTTTCGATGAATTCCATAGTCTCCTGACTGAAATGTACGCCATTGGCGTGAAGCTGGCAACATCGTTAACAAAAATATTTCAATAGCCGTGTAATTGTCATATTATCAGTCATCTCTCATCAGCCGCAAACATTAGCCGGGTCAATATCGCTGAGGCTACGGGGGTATGAAATGAAAGTTATTGACGCCACAATTCTCTTTGATATCGGTAGTCAGCGCCTCGGCCAGACATGTGTACCAAGTGCGGCGACAGCAATAGAACAAGAGGTCACAAAATGAGAAACAGAATTCTTTGGGTACTTATTGTGATGTCGCTTCCATTGGTGGCCTTTGCCGAAAGCGGCGTAGTCCGAGACGGTTCGGGCAATCTGGTCGAATCGTGGTCTAAGAAAGGGAACCGTATTGAGATTCGCGACAAAGATAATAACCTAATTAAGGAACTAAACCCTCGTGGTGACCGCATCGAGATCCGTGACGGTGACAACAATCTAGTTGGGGAGATGCGTAGGGATCGTGACTGAAAGGCTCACCAAAGCGTCAAGGAAAGATATGGCCGAATCCTTGACCATGAATTGATTCAGGCGATCGACAGGCTTCAATTCGATTTTGGCGAAACTGTTATTCTCACCGCAAAATAGCAATGTCTTTCTCACAAAAACAGTGTTACTTTGTTACTTGTTTCTCAACAGACTGAAATAATTGGTTTTAAATAATGAAAAAGGTAACAGGGCCAAATGTTACCAATATCAAATTATTACTTCGTTGTTACAATGTATTGGAAGCACCAGTCATTTTCACCATGGCAAGAGACCGGTGTTAGCAAATGTGTTAGCAAAATGTTAGTATTGGCGAAAAAAAACGGTCGCCGGGCGATTCCAGCAACCGTAAGTTGTTGATTTTATGGTGGAGATGAAGGGATTTGAACCCTCGACCCCCGCGTTGCGAACGCGATGCTCTCCCGCTGAGCTACATCCCCACGTATCTCCCAAACATAACATTACGTTCGGGCTATGTCAATAAACCGTCCGAAAATTCTCGTGCGTCATTAAGGGGCAAAAATATACTCAGAAGATGTCATCCTCACCTGATGAACCCTTTGTAGATGCGCCTCGAGTATATAGCGTTTTATACCTCTGTTCAAATCCGGGAGTGTCAAAACAGTTTCGGCAAGCCACTTCATCGCCGATCACACCATCCACTATGAGAGTTTCAAACCCAAGAGACCGATAATATTCATTCATCTCTGTGAGACGAGGGTCTTCCGCTGAAAACCGTCGTTCCCAGCCCTGTGACACCAAGTCCAAATGCTTCGAAATTCGAGATTTCTGTTCCATGACTTGTGTTACTCCAAACCTTTAATTCTAAGTTTCCCTCGAAGTCCTCTCGGGTGGCGTTAAACGAATTACAGCTATTTCCGGTGGACAGTTTATTCGAGCCGGGATGAAGGTCAGCCCTACCCCCCTGTTAAGGTACATATGACAATTTTCCGATTTATACATTCCCAAAGTATAAGGCGAAACCAGTCCCGCAAGGCTCCATGGGCGGGCTGAGCCCGGTATAGGAACAGTTATTTGACCCCCATGGGTGTGCCCGGATAATGTCAACTGAATGTTTTCCTTTACGGCGAGTGGAAACACCACGGGGCGATGGCTTAACAGGATTCGGAAACCTGTTTCTCGGGGTTGCCTCTTGATGAAGGAGTGAAAATCCGGAAATCGGTTTCCTGTTAGCCAGTTCACCTTTGGATCATCAATCCCTCCCAAATGGATATTGACCTTGTCCTGTTTAAAACTTACCCATTCGTTTCTGAGAAGCCTGATCCCACCGTCGTTAAGCGCCTTTACGGAGCGCTTAACTCCTGCGTAAAAATCATGGTTTCCTAGGACGGCGAAATTTCCCCAACGACGACGACGTAACTTTCGCAGGAATGGCGAGGCTGATTCGACCGGTGTCCTTGGGGAATGAAAGATGTCTCCTGTGATCACTACTGCAGCCCCATCCATGGAGTTTAATTTCTCGACCAATGCCTCTAGCTCGGAACTGTAGTAAAACATCCCGTAGTGTAGGTCCGTAACCTGAATAATATCGATCGGTTTTGTGAGCCCCTCAAGCGCCATGACCGGGACAGGAATAACATCTACTCGCGGTGGTTCATAAGCTTGAGCCAGCCCATATGATGCTGAGCCCGCAATTGCGAGCGTACCGGCGGACGCCGCATACCGCATGAACGACCTGCGTGAAATGCTAGAATTTGGAACTTCCCCCATTGGTTCTTGACTCAGTTCTTCCTGACCTCGGTCCCAGGACGTCGAAATAGTGGAATCGCTTCTCCCACAATACCTGAGAAAAAGAGATTTCATGGTCCTGTATAACACTACAACTGATTTAAGAACCAGGTTGAAAACTTCTAGCGCCAGGAAAAACAAAAACAACGCAAGACAGACGCCAAGATAAAAAAAATAGCTAATCCCAATGGATTGCCTGAACAGGGAATTTGTTCCCCCAGACGCGCCGATCGACAGGAATGCCAGTACAAGGTTAATCAAGACAGATAAAATGAAAAGTACAACATGCGGGGTGCGTATTATGAGTTCAGGTCCTGCCCAAACATACTTTCTTATACACAGAAAAGCCGTCCATTGAGCCAACAGTAAAATGATGAACAGAAAGACCACAATCCAAAAGAAACTTGGCATATGGAAACCCTAAAGAATCGGAAACCTAATTCATAAGATAGGTCCTTTCCCAATTTAATGGAATACCTCAACGTGTCGGAATCACACACTTGATAATATATAATTACCTTGCAATATTGTGATGTTAAGTAATTAGCGGTCCAAAAAATAATAATGGTCAAGATGTTGAGATGATCGGGGTCTAACATCAAGTTAAATTGTTTTAGAAATTGACTCTATAAAGCTCCAGATTGGGGAAACTCGTTTCTGACATTTACACTACAGACATTCATCATCCTTGATTAAAGTTTGTTGAGCTAAAGGCTTCCAAAATCTTCACTATTGGATCATATCGCATTGACGAAGCCCATCGCAGGGCTGTCCAACCGTTTCTATCGGAAGCGTTTGGATTAGCGCCTCTTTCCAGGAGTAATTTAACACCATTAATATTGAACTCCGAAGCGGCAATTATAAGGGGTGTAGCTCCGTATTGGTCGGTGGCTTCCGTGTTGGCTCCGTGATCAAGCAAGATCTTGATGATGTCAACGTAGCCTTTACGGCAAGCCCGCATTAATGGAGTCCAGCCGTAATCATCTTTGGCGTTTACCTTTGCGCCCCTTTCGAGCAACATTTTCGCAACATTGAAATGCCCTCGTCGACAAGATTTCATAAGCGGAGTGGCGCCATATTGGTCTTTAGCTTCCAGATCGGCGCCTTTTTCCGCAAGAAGGCGTACAATCTCCGTGTAACCCATAGACGCTGCCCACAAAAGAGCGGTCCAGCCTGATGCCGTTTTGGCGTTCACGTCTGCTCCGCGCTCAATGAGGATTTTCTCTAATTCCTCCTTACCTTCCGAGGCGGCCAGTAGTAAAGGCGTGTAACCATACTCATCGGCTACATTGGGATTGGCCCCTCTATCAAGAAGCGCCAAAACCTTTTCCAGATTACCCTCGGCAGAATAACGCAGGAGCTTTTCATTCATGGGAAATCCTCAAGCCGAGACCAGGCTTTACAGCCTGAATCGATAGTTGAATTGTTATTGGTTTTGCTACGCTTTCTCTTTTGTCTTGGTTTCATATTCCTTCAAGACAGCGATAACGTCTGCATGTCTCATGGACTGAGCCCACATTAGAGCAGTCCAACTATTACGGTCTCTGGAATGAGGGTCTGCGCCTAGTTCCAGTAGCGCCTTTACTGTTTCGAGATGCCCCTCGGATGCGGCCATGATCAAGGCAGTCGCACCATACTGATCAGCCTCCTCAATATTTGCGCCAAAATCGATGAGCGTTTTTACGACATCAGCATAACCTCGCCTTGCCGCACGCATAAGAGCAGTCCAGCCAAATTCGTCTTTAGCGTTCACTGACGCGCCTTCTTCGAGGAGGACCTTGACAACATCCAAAAAGCCTCTTCTGGATGCCTTCATAAGAGCAGTAGCTCCGTATTGGTCCACGGCGTCCACGTCGGCGTCATTTTTTACCAGCATCCTGACAACCTCGGGAAATCCCATGGACGCAGCCCACATCAATGAGGTCCATCCAAACGCGTCTCGAATATTCACGTCCGCTCCGGAATCCAATAAACCTCTAAGTTCAGAAAGATTTCCAGTGGTTGCGGCGCTAAGTATTTTATCGTTCATTATCAACTCTCCTTAAAGGGGGACAAGCGGTTTATCATGGCTCAACCGCAGTGACAGTAGGATTTGGGTCCAAATTTTTCAGAAATGAATTGAGCCGGTTCTTCCACAGAAAGTCTGAGAATGCCCTTTGAACTGAAACCGTAAAAATACTCAAAGAAAAGTTATCAAAACATCGTAACTTGGTCGAGAAAAAACCAGCGTTCCCGGAAAATACGCATAAGAACTTGATTGATTTTTTAGAAAATATGGAGGAGAGCGCTCAAGAAAGAATTAGGAATTGATGCGGGCTTTCCGAAGACGTTTTTTTGCCGGAGGCTTTGTTCGCATCTTCGGAAAATCCCAGGTCATAGTGTGTATATTACTGGCGCCAGCCGCCACCGCCGCCTTTTCCTCGACCGCCACCACCACCCGGTCGGTCGCCTCTATCTCTGTCGGTCCTTGGTCGGGCTTCATTGACCTTAATGTTACGACCCATAAAATCCTTGGAGTCCAGCTCCTGGATGGCCTTCAGGCCTTCTTCACGTTCAGGCATCTTAACGAAGCCAAAGCCACGCGGGCGTCCGGTAAATTTGTCGGAAATTATAGTTGCGGATTCTACTTGTCCGTAGCTTTCGAAAAGCTCTCTAAGTTGCTCTTCTCCTGTGTTAAAGGACAGATTCCCGACATAAATGTTGATAGCGGCCACTTTTTCTTCTCCTTTGATACAAAATCGCCCTCAATCAAGCCATGAGAGCTGGTTGACACAATCAGCGCCCGTTGTCCGTTGAAGGACTATAGGAATGATTTTTGGCTGGAGCCACGAGCGTTAGACCCTAAAACTAAATTCCTTGCTTCGCGCCCGTAGTCCTAGTGAGGCCGGGAGAAAAGGCAAGCTCATTTAAACATACTTTATAGTTAAGACGGCTATCATTGTCAAGTCAAAACAGGTCGTAAGTTGACTCATGGCCTAGTGTTTGTTAGATTCTATAGCTCTGACTAACAATGCTTGGAGTTACAAAATGGCGGATCTTGAAGGGTTCAAGGAAGCGAGAGATATCAAAGCGGCGTCCGGTAGTTGCGCCAGTAGTTTTCACATTAAGGGTAGCTCACATCTAGACTGGGGTATGAAAAACCGCTTGTCAAGGATCATCAAGCCCGATACCGGTCGAACGGTAATGCTGGCGGTTGACCACGGTTATTTTCAGGGGCCAACATCAGGCCTGGAAGTTATGAAAGATACATTAGCCCCTCTAGCCAATTATGCTGACTGTTTGATGCTAACGAGGGGGATCCTGAGGACCTCCGTGTCTCCAGGGGTACAAGCTCCCATAGTTTTGAGGGTTTCCGGCGGCCAGAGCGTGCTAACCGAACTGTCGAACGAAACGCTTAATGTTGCGATAGAAGATTGCATTAGATTAAATGTCTCAGGAATGGCTCTATCAATGTATGTCGGAGCCACGTACGAACACCAGACCATGGTGGCTTTCGCCAAGCTTATAGACGCAGGATACTCAGCCGGCATTCCGGTCCTGGCTGTGACCGCAGTCGGCCGGGACATGGCGCGTGACGCCCGTTATTTGGCGCTCTCTTCACGTATAGCCGCAGAAATGGGGGCGAATATTGTGAAAACTTATTATTGTGAAAATTTCGAGAAGGTTGTTCAGACTTGTCCGGTACCGATAGTCATGGCCGGTGGCAAGAAACTGCCTGAGATCGAGGCGCTCACCATGGCATTCAACGCTGTCACCCGTGGAGCGGTTGGTGTGGACATGGGAAGGAATATATTCCAGTCTGATTGTCCGGTTGGGATGATCAAAGCGGTTAGGGCAGTCGTTCACTACAACGAAAAGCCGGAAACTGCGTTAAAGATCTATGAAGACCAAAAGAAACCACACAAGTCCTGAATCTTAACGATTTTTCAATCCCGTCCGGTGTGTTGCGCTGGACAATAGATTGAGCAATTGTCTTCAATGTTGATAGATAATCGAATAGTCCCTTGGAGTCACAACATGCGCGTCGCGATGTACTACAACAATCATGACATTAGAATTCAGGAAAAGCCAACGCCTGAAATCGGTCCGGATGAGCTGCTGGTCAAGGTTTGGGCAAGCGGCGTGTGTGGAAGTGATGTGCTTGAATGGTACCGGGCCCCCAAAGCGCCACTTGTTTTGGGACACGAGATAGCGGGTGAGATTGTTGAAGCCGGCGCCAATGTGGGGACGTGGAAAACCGGACAGCGTGTGTTTGTCTCACACCACGTTCCTTGCAACATGTGCAGGTATTGTCTGTCCAATCATCATTCGGTATGCGACACTTTGGCCAGGACCAATTTTGATCCTGGAGGGTTTTCCGAATATCTGAGAGTCCCGGCAATAAACGTCCGTCATGGCGTATTCCTTTTGCCGGACCGGATGTCTTACGAGGACGCTGTTTTTATCGAACCTCTGGCTTGCGTGTTCAGGGGGCAGTTTCATGCTGGCTGGAGTCCGGCCAAGAGTGTGTTGGTGATCGGGGCGGGCATAACCGGTCTTCTTCACATTAAGCTCGCACAAAGGGTTGGCGCATCGAGGGTCTTTGCTGTTGACATAAACGAAGGCAGACTTGAGGCCGCTCGGAGGTTCGGCGCAGACGTCGCTATAACATCGGGCCCAGCCCTTGTTGAAAGGATTCAGGAAGTTAATGACGGATGTCTGCCAGACCTTGTGATAGTCGCCACTGGAGCGGTCCCCGCTATTAAAGGGGCTTTCAGACTTGTTGATAGAGGTGGAAACATACTATTTTTTGCCCCGACTGATCCTGGATTAGAAGTGTCAATGCCGTTCAATGACCTTTGGCGTAAGGAAATTACCATGACGTCCTCGTACGCCGGAAGTCCGAGAGATATTATGGCCGCAATCGAATTGATAGGCTCGAGGAGGATTGTGGTTTCGGACATGATAACTCACAGACTCCCTCTTGAGAGGACTCAGGAAGGATTCGCTCTGGTGGCCGAAGCAGGCTCCTCGTTAAAGGTAATTATTGAGCCTCAAACATAAGATTTGTTTGCTTATAAATCATCCATAGATTCACATTTGTAATATTTTGTGGATCTTTCGCCTGAGCTTGAGGTTGTTGAGACTTATGCCATCAATACCTTTTTCTGAGATTGATCGCCGTATTAAACTCTTTCAGACTGCACTGATGAAGAAAGGTCTCGATGCGGCTCTAATAGTCCATCGCGTCGATCTATATTATCTCTCCGGCACAGCCCAAGACGCACATCTGTTTGTTCCCGCCGCGGGCGCTCCGATGTTACTTGTCCGGAGAAGCTTCGAAAGGGCCCGGGAAGACTCGCCTCTCGAACTGGTGGCGCCTTTGAAAAGTTTGTCAAAAATCAGGGATCTGATTGGTTCTGCTTTTACCGGCCGTTTTTCAAGCTTGGGCATGGAACTCGATGTGTTGCCCGTAAATAACTTTCATCAGTACCAGGCTTTGTTTCCAAATGCGGGTATCCATGACGTTTCTCCGTTAATACGCGAAACAAGAATGATAAAATCGGATTATGAGCTTAATCTCATGAGACGCGCCGCCGAGCTTAATGACTCAATGTTTAATAGTGTACAGGACATTTTAAAAGAGGGAATGACTGAAGTTGAGTTTGCGGGATTGCTGGAGTCTTTCTATCGCAGTCGGGGGCATCAGGGACTCGTGCGAGTTAGAAGTTTCAATAACGAGGTATTTTATGGTCATATAATGTCAGGGACCAATTTGGCTATTCCGAGTTGCTCTGTTGGTCCAACCGGAGGCCCCGGCCCTAACGCCTCAATGCCTCAGGGAGCGGGCTTAAAGAGAATCAACGCTGGGGAGCCAATTTCTATCGACTACGTAGGGATAGTAGAAGGCTACATGGTGGACCAGGCCAGGACATTTTTCATAGGAGAAGCCCCTGAAGAATTCTTGAGGATCCACTCGCTCGCTCTAGAAATCCAGGACGCTGTAGCCGGCAATGGTAAGTCCGGCGCTTCAGCGGAAAAGCTTTATGACATGGCCATTGAGATGGCGGCTTCCGTTGGGCCTTCAGTAAGTTTTATGGGATATCCGTCGCCAGTGCCATTTATTGGGCATGGTGTAGGATTGGAGCTTGATGAACTCCCTGTGCTCGGGAAGAAGTCGCGACACGTTTTAAAAGAGGGGATGGCTATAGCTATTGAGCCCAAATTCATTATTCCCGGCAAGGGACTTGCGGGTATTGAGAACACGTTTGTTGTTGGAAATGACGGCATGGAGAAGTTGACCAATTTTGGGGATGAAATTCACGTCTTGAATTGGTAAAGTAAAACCTGGAACATCAAATCGGGACAAAAATAGGGCTGTTCAAACAGCAGGACGCGTTTAATCGAAGTTTAGCTTCAGCAGTCCTGAATGAGCGTCTCCTCTTGACCCTCCTTGCAGATCTAAATAGTTCCTGACGACTTGCGTATTTCTTTGTTTCGCGGAAACCTTCGCCGTAAGGACGCTGTGAAAAGGAGGTATTTCCCTGGATGGATATTCAGCTTTTTCTATTGAGTTGGTCTCCGGTCCTGCTTTTAACGGTCCTCGCGGTTTTACTCAGGAGATCGGCCCTCGAACTCTCCGTTTATGGGTTCATCTTTTCCGTGGGGCTGACATTATATTTCTTTGATACTCCGCTGGATGTGGCGATCATGGCTTCACTCGACGGGGTGTTGACTTCTCTGCCATTGCTCTTGGTGATTTTAACGGGAATTCTTTTGTCCAGCCTTCTTATGGCTAGTGGTTCCATTACAAGGATAGTCGAATGGTTTGAACACGGCGCCGGCGACGCCTTTTCCAGGAATGTACTAATAACATTTGGTGTGGGGAATTTCATGGAGGGTTCAGGTGTAATAGCTGAACCGGTCGTAGCTCCGATGCTGTATGAGGCTGGAGTATCTCCGACCGGGTCTGCGGCCCTCTCGATAATAGGTTATTCCGGCATGATGACTCTCGAATTGGCTGGTGTAATCATTACAGTCCTTTCGCTAGTTACAAACTTATCGTTAACGGACCTGGGAATTGCTTCGGCTTGGCTGTCAGTCCCTGCTACTTTGACTATGGCTCTCTGCGTGCCGTTTTTCTTGCCTTTGCAAAACCAAGGAGCGCAAAAACTTCTTTTGGTCCTTTTGTGTGGATTGTTGCTTGGGATCACGGGTCTTGCTACAGCCATTTTTGTTGGAATCCATATTTCCGGAACTGTGGCGGGGTTAGCAGTAATTATCGCTTTAGTTGTCCTCGGGTCCGGCCGGCTTGATTTAAATCGTGGCATTCTGACAGATCTTGCGCCTTTCCTTTTCATGCTGGTCTGCCTGTTTTCCGTAAACATTGTTCCCTACTTGCGTGAACTCACGTTTGAAAAACTCATTTTCAGAGTATCCGTTGTTCCCATCCATTCCATTACATTCAGCCCATTATTCTCAGCGTATGTATACCTGTTTATAGCTTTTCTACTGTCGATAGGCCTTCAGAGGACGGCTCCAGAGCAACTTAGAAAGATCGTCATGCTTAGCATGAAGAAGGGATGGCGTGTATTTCTGGCGATGGGACTTTTCGGCGCGATGGGGCAAATGATATCCTATACAGGCTACAGTTCAGGATTTTCCCATCTGGATGCAGCCCATAACATTCCCTCAATAATTTCCAAGGGCCTGACGCACTATAGCGGAAATTTCTATCCCATTTTTGTTCCTGTTCTGGGATGGGTGGGGACATTTCTAACCGGTTATGGTGTGGCGTCGCTGATGCTTTTTGGTCAACTTCAGGTTCAAGCCGCTACTCTGCTCGGGGTTTCCCCAATTTGGCTTGCGGCGGGTCTGGCTGTGGGATCTTCCGTGGGGTCCATTTCATCGCCGTTCAAAGTTGCTCTGGCCACTCCGATGTGCGGGGCAGTAGGGAAGGAGGGTGATATCCTCCGCTGGACCATACCTTTGGGACTGATATCATCATTAATAGTCGGAATAGTGGTTTGGATGATTGTTTGAATGTGGCGAATTGCCCGTTTAGACCTTTTCAGAGTATGTTATATTAAATCTAAAAAGGAATTCTGAAAATACAAAAGGCGAGAGAAACCTTTTGATTGTCTGACTTTGATGGCGCGCCCGAGACGACTCGAACGTCCGGCCTCAACATCCGGAGTGTTGCGCTCTATCCACTGAGCTACGGGCGCACGATTAAAATGTAGTTGATAGGAAGACCTGTGTCAAATTCTTTGTTTTTGAGGAGGAGTGTTTCATGGGAGTTAATGTTTTCGGAGTTGTAGGGGCAGGGCAGATGGGAAACGGAATAGCCCACGTAGCGGCGGCTTCCGGATTAGAAGTGATTATGAATGACGTTAAACAGGAGTTTGTGGACAAGGGGCTTAAAACTATTGAAAAAAATCTCGACAGGGCTATTTCGAAAGGCAAAATGACCGCTGGCGAGAAATCCACGATTTTGGGAAAAATAAAACCCAGTGTGGATTTGAGAGATTTCGAAGGGGTAGATTTTGTTGTTGAGGCCATAATTGAAAATCTTGACCTCAAGAAACAGGTCTTTCAGACACTGGATGAAGTTGTCGCGCCCGGCAAGATACTGGCGAGCAATACGTCTTCGATATCAATCACTAAACTGGCCGCATGCGTAAAACGTCCCGAAAAATTTATAGGGATGCATTTTATGAACCCCGTACCTGTTATGAAACTCGTTGAGGTCATTAATGGTTTGGCTACTGATGAAGAAACCACTGCGATTACGGTTGAGCTGTCGAAAAAGTTCGGGAAAATACCTGTTACGGCTCAGGATTTTCCTGGATTTATATCAAACCGCGTGTTGATGCCGATGATAAATGAAGCCATATATGCGCTTTTTGAAGGTGTTGGCACGGCTGAGGCAATAGACGAGGTCATGAAGCTTGGGATGAATCACCCTATGGGACCTTTGACGCTTGCTGATTTTATTGGGCTGGACACATGTCTGGCGATCCTAAATGTTTTGTTTGATGGTTTTGGAGACCCAAAATACCGGCCGTGCCCATTACTAAAGAAATATGTCGATGCCGGCTTCGTTGGTAAAAAGAGCGGTAGGGGATTTTATCAATATTAGGCATGCTATGTGGTTTTCTAGTTTTCTTGGATATTCTTACGGGTCGGGGGTTGATCAATCATGAATTTGTGTCACCCCGATTCGTACAAATCCTGCTCCGCCTGCTGCGGGGTCTACAACGTAGTGGACGGTCGTAGGGAGATCCTGAATGGTTCTTTTCTGGAGAGAACCAAGAAATTTAGGAACGTTGCCAGGGAAGTTGACGCTCTGATCGGCTTTGGAGACCACGTCAGAGGATTGCACAATTTGTCTCCCCTCGATCCTGAAATTCACGTCTGTGAATACGTTGGATTTGTGGACGGTCAAAATTTAACTGTAGGCTGCATGCTTCACCCTGCCGCTCCCGGAAACAATGGAGTTGATCTCAGGGGACTCTGTTATTATGGGAGCGCCGCCTGTAAGACCTTTTATTGTCCGGCTTGCGAAGAGCTGAGTGCCCGCATCTTGAAGATTGTCAGGACACTGATAGGGGACTGGCATCTTTACGGCCTTATAGTCACTGACGTGAATTATTTGATGGCGGTGATCGATCTAATAGAGTTACTGATAGACGCCAAGCTTGATCTGGGAACAACATTAAAACCGGCCCCTGCGATGATATTAAGAGGGATCCTGGCATGGAAAGAATCATGGCCTTACAGTAAGGGTTCGAGGATCAGGAGGAGCGGCTATTATCTCAAGCGTCAACCTATGGATCAAAACGAAAATTTTTTGATTGATGTCATAATTGATAGTCTTTGTTTTTCTTTTGACATTTCCGGGGTTTCTTGCGACAGCGTCTCGTTTGTCAGAAGAGAGATAGGCGCCTTCATTAAAGCCTATCATCAGGCTAATGGTACAGTTAATTAATTAGTTATATTTGGGTATTATATATATTTATGAATATTTTTTATAGAAGTAGGGGCTTTTAACGAAAAGTTCTTGACTATGTCCTTTCCGTTCTGTATTCTAATACCATCCGTTGTCTAAGCAAAAGATTAAGGTTTGTCGGACAGTTGGGTTTATCCTTTTGAGGATTTTCCCAAACGCGATGGTGCAATTGTGTCATTGGTAAGGACTTTATTGCTATTAGGGATTAGCGTGACGTTTGTGATAGGCGCGCCAATATCTTCCTATTCATATATGCCGCCGCCTGATCCATGTGAACTTGTTCCGATGACTTATGGTCCACCGGCTCCGCCTACTTGCGCCGGGCCTCCGACCATCCCGCCCTGTACGCCATGTCCACCGATTAGATGTTACCCTGGAAAACTGGTTGGGCCTCCTCCCGCGCCTATGACCATATGCAAGTGTCCACCGGAACCGTGTCCCGCTACATACCGAATATGTCCCCCACCAGCCTGTCCGCCTCCACCGATGTGTGCGCCGCCCGTTGGTTGCGGTTCTCCCGCGCCTCTTGGCTTTACGCGGTAATATTATCCCAATCAAACAACCCCTGACCGAAGAATTATTGATTGTGTTTTTTGGTTCCTCGCGCCAGTTTTGGGTTGACAGGGCTGGCTTAATTCGTTACACGAAGAGCTATGTATCCTAAATCCTGACCGGGGGTCGGATGAGAGGTAAGGTCTACCCTATAATATATTTTTGCGTTTTCTTGATGGCCTCGTGTTCATCTACTGAGGGAATCAACAAAAGAGAGTCCGTTTCCTGCGGCTTCGGTCCTCAATACTTGGTAAGGTCATTGGGAGGTGTGGTCAAAGCGCATAAGCCGCCTGTTCAACTAGCGAGTCTCGTATCCGAAACTTGCGAACAAGGAGCGTTAGCAGGTTTTTTCAATTCTCAGGCGCGTCTGGCCAGCACATCGAACTGCAATTTACCGACCAGAGAATTGAAATTTCCGGTCAAATGTGGAGTTTTGTCCTCTCCTTTTGGATATAGGCGAGGGAGATACCATGCGGGTGTAGACATAACCGCAAAAAGGGGAGACCCCGTTTTCGCATGTGCTGACGGTGTGGTGGACGCGGCAGGAAAACAGAAAGATTTTAAAGGACTGGGCATCCTGGTTACGATTAATCACGGTAAAGGTATTTCTACGGATTATGCGCACTTGAGTAAAGTCCTTGTCAGGTCTGGCCAGATGGTTCACCAAGGGCAAAAGATCGGTCTAATCGGTAGCACTGGACGGGCCACAAGCCCTCACCTGCATCTTCAAGTTAGGAATGGGGCTCAATTCTATGACCCGATGATTTTCTTCAATCAATCCCAACTATCCGGAATAGGGGTGGCTGATAGTTTTCTGACTCCAGTCCGCGAACGTCTTCCTAAAATAAGAAACCGATTTGCCCGCGCTCACGATTGACTCGTGGCGGTTAATTGACAAATCTCACCTGTATTAGCGTCGTTAAATCAAAGCGCTTTGTGCCTGCCGATATATTTCCCGTATTGATGAAAAGCTTGGATTCCAATTAAAATGGCTTGAAATTGTTGTTGGTTCGTTCTATTTGTCTGTCCAAAGAATTTTAGTGGAGGAGACGCCATGATCGAGCGAAAAAACAGGACAATTATTTTGACAATCATGATGTCTGCCCTAATCATTTCCCCGGGTTTTGCACAGATTTCAGGATCTCATCATGGTCCCGGCGGTCATGCTTCAGGAATTTTATCGCAGGCCCCTCAGCAGAGCGATTCACCTAATTTGGCAAATCACCCGCCAATCGTGCCTCAAGCGGGACCTGGTTCGGGTCAGCAGGCCTTACAGCCCCAGCCAAACTCCCCGGGATGGCCAAATTACGCGTATCCCGAATACAACAACCCGTATTATGATGGTAGTACTCCCGGTAATATGGTCTCCGGCGCAATCGACTGGGCGCTGAGTTTTCCATCGACGGCATGGGAGCAGTTTTCGGAATATCTCGATAGTAGGCTATTCCCAAGGTCGCCGGCCACATATGGAGGCCAATCTCCTCAGGTTCAGCCTGTAGCTCCGCAAAACTCGAACGCGGAGCCTCGAAATTTGCCTCCTGCCAATTCTTACACCCCTGATGTTCGGTGAGTAATTGAGGGCAGGTGACGTGGTTCGCAGTCCGAATTTTGATCAAGCGCGCGAACGCATGGTCCAAAGGCAAATTGAAGCGCGTGGTGTCTCAGACCAACGTGTCCTCGCTGCAATGCGTGAGATTCCGAGACACGTCTTTGCAGTAAAGACCAATCAAGACCGCTCCTATGACGACTGCCCCTTGCCGATTGGGTTTGGCCAGACCATTAGCCAACCTTATATGGTTGCCATCATGACCCAATTGCTCCGATTGACAGGTAATGAGAGAGTCCTGGAACTAGGCACGGGATCTGGGTACCAGGCGGCGATCTTGGCAAAACTCGCTAACTGGGTTTATACGGTGGAGCGCATACCGGAACTCTCAGAAATGGCAAGGTCGAACGCGGTTGAATGTGGTCTGAGTAATATAACATTCATAATTGCGGATGGAACCAAAGGCTGGCCTGATGGCGCTCCTTATGACGCTATCATAGTAACCGCGGGATCGCCTGGCATCCCAGGTCCTTTATTTGATCAACTCTCCGAGGGCGGCCGTCTGGTAATCCCTGTTGGCGACCGGTTTTCGCAAACGCTTAAGGTAGTGGAGAAGATTGGTGGTGTTGAAAGGATCAGGGATTCCCTTGACTGCAGGTTCGTTGATTTGGTTGGAGAATATGGCTGGTCTGAACTCTGATGCCGGACCATTGGCATGCAGGATCACGCCCGGTCGATTTAATCTGGGGGCCAGTTAATTGGCCCGGACACCAATTGTTAAATAACATTGCGCCTAATACTTAATTCACTTTTTATAATTGGGCTCGTGGCAATACAGACCGGTTGTGTCAGGAGAGGGGCCGACTGGCCTACTGCGGTCGGCCCCGTTGACCAGACGGTTGTTCCATTCAGCGCCAAATCCCTGCGCCATGTAGTGGCCAAGGATGAAACATTGTCAGGAATAGCTCACCAGTATAACTTAAAAGTTCAGGAACTTGCTCAGGTGAACAACCTTGACGAGCCTTATGAAATAAAAGAAGGGTCGAGATTGCTCATTCCAAATCGTATTCCTGAGAAGGCCTCTGAGCAGATTCCGGAAGAGAAGCCGACAGAGGAAACTGATGAACGATCTGATTCCCGGCTATCCTGGCCCATCTCTGGAAAGGTGATCCAGGGGTTTGGGAGTGGTGACGCTGTGCGTCGGAATGGGATTACAATAGAAGGGACGTATGGAGCTAAAGTCAAGGCCGCTGAAGCTGGTAAAGTCGGCCATGTGGGAGAAATTCCCGGTTTGGGAAAGGTAGTCCTTATAGATCACTCTGAAGGATTGGTTACTGTTTATGCTCATTTGAACGAGACGACCGTATCAGTAGGGGACAAGGTTTCCCGGAATCAGGTCGTCGGAACTCTGATTGGATCGCAAAAAGCTAAGGAACCGACGCTTTATTTTGAGGTTAGATCTCACGCGAGACCAACAAACCCTCTCAAGTTCTTGGGCTCAAAGCCCTAGGTGGCATCTCGGAGGCTTAAGATTACATGAAATCAGACTTTAACCCTTCAGGGTCTGGCCAAGATAGTGACCGACCAAAGTTCTTTTCAGTTCAGCGCCCTTTTACAATCCCGTCAGGTGTCGTTTCCACTTCTCCGTCGGTGCTCGCCAGAATGGCTCGAGAAGTTGACGAGATTGGTTTTTTGACCACAAAGACTTTGAGTCTGAATCCACGCCCAGGGTATAGGGAGCCGGTCCTTCACGAATATCATCCTGGGTGTTTTATAAACGCGGTAGGTTTGGCCAATCCGGGCGCTGCCAACTTTGCTGAAGCAATGAGATCGTTACTTCCTCTTCACGCGGGAAAGCCCTTACTGGTGTCAATAATGGGCAGTGACCCTTACGAATTTCTAGAGTGCGCGGCTATTCTTAATGATATCGCTGATGCTTTTGAACTTAACTTGTCGTGTCCTCATGTCAAGGCCGCTGGGTTGAGCGTCGGGACTGACCCTGCCATGGTCGAGAAGATTGTAGGATTGCTTTGCGATCGTTTGCAAAAACCAATAGTGCCAAAATTGTCCCCCAATATTGCAAACATTATGGAAATCGCAAAAGTATGTCGAGACGCAGGAGCAAGCGGCTTGTCATTGATAAACACGGTTGGACCCGGCATAGCTGTTGATGACTATGGAAACCCAATTTTATCAAATGTGGTCGGTGGAATTTCGGGGGCTGCTGTAAAACCGATAGGGTTGAAATTGGTAAGAGAACTTTCATCACAGGTTGATTTACCGATCATAGCGTCTGGAGGCATTGCGTCACCGTGGGATGTTGAAGCTTATCGCAGAGCAGGCGCCTGCTATTTTGCAATTGGGTCTAACTTGGCCGGGATGACGACGCCTCAGATCAGAGATTTTTTTAGGTGGGTCGCAAGTCCTGCGAGCACAGTCAAAGCCGGGAGCAAGATTAAAAAATTTGGCTCTAAATCCGGAATGACCAGATATTTTCGGACAAGAGTCGCCAGCAATAAGAAAATCTCCTCCAACATGTTTAGACTTGAACTTAATGAAGGCCCCAAATGTGACCCCGGCCAGTTCTTTTTTCTTCGCATCCCTGAAGTTGGAGAAAAGCCATTCTCACCCATGAGCGACCTGAAGCCTGTATATTTGATCAGGCCCGTTGGCCCCTTTACAGAGAAACTTTCAACGCTTGAAGAAGGCGCCGAAATATATTTTCGCGGTCCTTACGGCAAGGGTTTTCAAGTCCCAGATCACGAGGACAAGATTTTGGTCCTGGGTGGAGGAACGGGAGTAGCCCCGATTCTGATGGCTGCGATGAAGTGGCCAGAAAATGTTGTCAGGGTTTTTTTGGGATTTTCTCAATCGCTTGAAGAGTGGTTTTTGTCAGAAATTCAAAGCATAGCGCCGGAGTCAACAATTTCCATAGACGCGCCAGGTGCGCCTGGAGCTATATTCGAGTCTATGGAGCGGGAACTTTCAGCGACCGATCTGGGGGTTGGGGGGGCTAAGATATATATATGTGGCCCTCGTGACATGATGAAAAGGGCGGGTGATTTTTTTTCGAGATTTGTAGATCCAAAAGATGTATATATATCGAGAGAAGATGTTATGAAATGCGGGATCGGATTGTGCGGAAGTTGTGGCACGGAAAATGGTTTACGGTCCTGCATCGACGGCCCTGTTTTTCCTTTCAGTAATTGACCTTATGGGAATCGAATAGTACGATTGGATAGTTCGATCAAATTCATTAAATAAATTTTTCAAATTACTATTTAGATAAAGAGTAAGAAACGCCATTGGTCCTCCTTTTCGTGATCAGTGGACTTTGATTCTTTATAGGATTAATATGAAACGAGGTAAGTAAAAAAACACCTATGTCGCTAACTTACTGGTTAGTCAGATAAATGTTCATGCTTTATATAGAAAGGGCTTAGCATTGAGAACCATGAGACAGAAAAAACTTTCATCAGAAGATCGCAAGACACAAGTGCTTGCCGCTGCAAGGTCTCTCTTCGCAAGAGGGGGGTTCGCCGAAGTAACATTGGATGATATCGCCGCAATGGTTGGGATTAGCCGGCCACGCGTTATACAGCTCTTTGGCTCTAAACGAAATATCTATGAAGCCATAGCTGAAACCGCCTACAGGTCACACCCCATGGATCGGGATCTGGTTGGGCCAATGGAACGTAAAGACGATTTTGGGGTGTTCAAGGCCTTTGCGTATCACATACTCAAACATACCGTGAATCGTGAAGATCGTGAAATCTTCAAAATTCTAATGTATGCCAGGCTCAGAGAAGACAGTTTTCATCAAAAGCATTTTCATGAAAAGGACACCCTTATGATAAGCTACTTGGCTGACTATGTGACCAAGCGAGTTGATGAGGGTGTGTTCCGTAAGGTGGACCCCAGAACGATAATCTTTTGTTACCAGGCCATGATTTCGAATCTTGCCATATACAAGAACGTCATGAAAAGGATGGAATTTGTCACTGTTGACGCCCTGAGCGAAGAATGTGCCAGAATATTCCTCCAGGGCGTTATGGAGACAAAGCAATCCGATAGCTGAGAAACGGTTTGAAGAATCAATTATTGTCCAAGAAGGGGCCGCTTTGAAATCCCTCTATCGGGAATCCATTGATGGATTATGGGTGATGTTAAGGCCCCTCTTCATTGTTGATGACGCCCCATGACATACACTGAAGAAATTGTCGACGATCATACCCCAAGGCAGATGATAACAAATATTAGCACGGCCAAACCGGACGTGCCTGGAATGGACTTTTCCATTTCCCCATTTGTTAATGAGACACTTGTTTATGTCTGGACGCCTGGAACAGGACCCTTTCTTGACTGGCTAGAGTCTGAGACCACCGACATAGTGCGAGAATGGGTAGACAGGTTGTCGATACTCTCACCATCATACCGGAGAAGCTCCAGAAACGAGTTGATGGGAACGGTTTCCGAAGCTTTCGACGCAAACCTGGAATACATATCTTCCGGCAGATTGGGTCGGATACAAAAATTCATTGATTTTATTACTGATAAGAGATTAAACGCCGGTTTTACTCTCTCAGACGTTCAAAAGGCGTTTGAACTGTTTAGGCTCGTTGTTTTGAATCGCCTACGAACCCAAGGTCGTTTTAGGCTCCTTGCAATGTCGGTAGAGCCGATAAACGCTTGCCTGTCCTATACCATTCACAGGTTCTCGGACCATTTCCAGCTCATGCATGAATTGTCCATAAGGAGACACGCAAAAAATCTCGAAGCGGCTATAGATGTCCGGACAGCGGAACTTGCTGCGAGTCAACATCGATACAAAACTCTGGTAGAGGGAATAAATGACGGATATTTTGTCATTCAGGACCAGCGGATCATTTTTGCCAACAGCGCATTCTGCTCAATGCACAGAGCGGAGCTAAAAGATGTATTAGGGAAACCTTTTGCGGATTTTGTAGCGGATGAATCGCGTGAAGACCTCCTAAAAGCGTATTTGGAAATTCTTAATGGCAGACCAGGTCCTGGGCCAGTACAGTACATTCTGTCCAATGAGCCGCGAGATAGGGCGTACAGAGAAGTTAGGGCGAGGCTTGCCGACTTGGGGGATGGACCGGTAATTATAGGAATTTGCCGAGACATTGGTGAGAGAGTTTGCATGGAAGCCAAAGTTAGAGAGAACGAGCGGATGGCATATGTGGGGCATCTTTCGGCTTCCCTATCCCACGAAATCCGAAATCCCTTATCTTCTATTAAAATGAATCTGCAAATCCTGGCTAGAAAGCTCGAACTTGACGGCTATGATCGTAGGCGTCTGGAAATAACGGTACACGAAGTTTCCCGGTTAGAGGAGATCCTCCGTCAGTTGCTTGACACTGCCCGTCCAATGACTGTGAACAGGGCCCCCGCAAACATTGCCTCCATAATTGGAAGTTGTGTTGGTCTACTGGAAGCCAAGGCCCAGGAGAAGGACCTTAAAATAGTTGAACATTATGCCAGGATTATTCGTCCCGTGGAAGTGGACTCCGCGAAACTTGAACAAGCTGTTATCAATCTGTTGCTGAACGCGATAGAGGCGAGCACTGAAGCTGGGACAATAACGGTTTCGATCAAGAATTGTCGCATTGGAGGAGGCCATTTTGTTGAGATAGGGGTTAAAGACGTAGGGCCTGGTATTCCCCGCGACAAGCTACCGAATCTTTTCACTCCTTTTAATACGAGCAAAAGCCAAGGCAGCGGATTGGGCCTCAGCAATGTGAAGAGAATAGTTGAAGCCCACTCCGGTTCGGTTCAAGTCCGGAGTTCTAAAGGTCGGGGAGCCTTGTTTGTAATGAGATTCCCGGCATCGAACTAACGCTTTGCGCCAAAATTTAACTTTGGGGACTATGTAGGGCTGAAAAAATTAAGATGCCCAACTTTTGAGCATTACATCTGTGGCTCTTTTTCGAGAACCCGCACATGCTCGATAATTGGCAAGGATATTGCCAATTTTGGAAAAACTTTTTCCACATTTCCCTAGGCAGCTTTTTCAATCAAATTAAACCGGATTGTTTTCATCGTTGGTATCAGGGGATTGGATGTTGAATCTCAAGTTTGTCGTGTCTTAGGCATGGAGTTTGCTTAGATTTAAACGCAACTGCAAACCCAGGTCAAAGGAGAAAAGGGACATGGCTCAATTAAATTCAGGCGGAAAGTTTAACGTGGTGACGGAACTTCTAGGAAAACAATCAAGCTTGCACGGAGATAAAGTCGCTATCTACTGCGGAGACACCACCGTTACCTACAGGGAACTTGAGCAAAACGTAAACAGATTTGCCAATGTCTTGAAGGACCTTGGCGTGAAGCCAAAGGATAGGGTCATGATAGTAGCCCCTGACTCACCTGGGTCAGTTTACGCTTTTCTGGGCAGTATAAAGTATGGCGCATGGCCGGCGCCCGTGAACACCATGCTGACTGAAGATGACTATGTATATCTGCTACAGGACAGTCAAGCTCGACTTTTAGTTACTACTACCGACAGTGTAGCTTCTCCAGTCAAGACGGACAGTCTCTGCGGGAAGCTTTACCTGGACAACGGGTTCGACTCGCTCCTCAAGTCAGCTTCAGAAGAAGCCGATTCCTGTTTGGTGGAACCGGATGATATAGCTTTCTGGCTTTACAGTTCAGGTAGCACTGGTAGACCAAAAGGGACACCTCACAAGCAAATATCGATGCTCTTCACGGCAGACACCTACGCGAAAACGGTGTTAAATATTTCTGATGAAGATGTATGCTTCTCGGTAAGCAAACTGTTCTTTGCCTATGGGCTTGGCAACAGCATATCATTTCCATTGAGATTCGGCGCTTCGACCGTACTTCTGCCTGAAAGGCCCACTCCTGAACTTGTATTGGAGACACTGTTCAAGTTTAGGCCGAGTGTATTCTTTGGTGTGCCCACCCAGTACAATTCATTGTTGAAAAAAATGAACGGAGAGAATCTCGATTTTATAAGAATTTGCGCTTCAGCGGGTGAAGCGCTTCCACCTGAAATCTATAGGAGATGGAAGGAGAAGACCGGTCTGGAAATTCTTGATGGAATAGGTTCTACGGAAGCGCTACATATTTTCATTTCGAACCGCTCAGGTGATACGAGGCCAGGCACATCCGGACGCATAGTGACAGGATACGAAGCTAAAATTGTGAATGATGACAATCGTGAAGTCTCTCCTGGTGAAACGGGTCATTTGATTATTCGGGGAATCAGCATTACCCCGGGATACTGGAACCGACCGGAAGAGAACGAGAAGAAAATCCTTCCCGATGGATGGTTCAGAACTGGGGATGTGTATAGTCAGGAAGACGGCTATTTTACCTATCAGGGCAGAGGTGACGACATGCTCAAGTCAGGTGGACTTTGGGTATCGCCCATGGAAATAGAGCATGCGCTATTGGAACATGAAGCGGTAAATGAATGCGCAGTTGTGGGCCACGAAAGGGAAGGGCTCGTCAAACCTTTTGCTTATGTGGTTTTGAACGAAGGGTGGGGTAACAGACCGGACAATCATCTGGACAAGAAACTGTTGGATTTCCTATCAGACAAGCTGCCAAAGTTCAAAAGACCGTGGGGTATCAATTTAGTAAATGAATTGCCTAAAACAGCCACGGGCAAGATCCAGAGATTCAAGTTGAGATCCTAAACTCGCTTCCCACGGGGCTGCGTTCGCGGCGTTGGGACCGCTGAACAAGCGAAAAAGGTCCTCTGGAACTGCTGACCACGGCAACTGGCGGATAATCCCAGTCAATTGGACCCCAGATGGACATTTTCCGCCACAGGATGAAAAAATTTCCAAAAGTAGCGCATCTAGCTTGAATTATGCAGAACGTCGTTCATGGTTCATAATGCATAATGATCGCTTGCGCTGTTAACGGAGTCCCACTTTTTCATAGAAGATCATGTCGTTACTACGCACAACTTTAATATCCCCCTGTTGATTAAGAAGCTGAAGTCGTTTGGCTGCTTCGCCGGGATTAACTCCTAATCCGACTGACACGCCCTGAACAGTGCATGGACGTCTGCTGAGCAACGCCAAGATATCCGAGTTGTTCGCTTCTTGTTGCTTTGTAATGGGTACTTTCCCGAGGCAGTTTTCTGTAATCAACTCAACATTGTCTGGAAAAAGTTTTTTTAATTCCTGCATCTTTTTCCCATTTACTGGGAAAGCGAACTCCTCTGCTGGTGGGCGTGAGACTGTGTTCAACTGAACCCGTTCTGGGCCAATTTCATTCGCCAGGCTAGCAATCTTTTTCACCGCTGATGAAGCACCCGTGACTCCACCAAGAAGGAATACCTCCAGCCATACCGAGCCTGAAAACACCTCTGTAAAATCCACAAGGCCCTTGGCCATCGTTTCAAACGAGATACTTTTGTGTGGGCGATTGACATAACGAAATGAAACTTCGTCACCAGCGTCCAAAGAGGGGAGGACAATGTCCGCCTCCAACAAAGATTCCTGGACTTCCGGTATCCACAGGAGGGAACCGTTGGTAAGCACAGCAATTGGGACTGTGGTCAATCGCTTGATTCGATGTATCAAATGACCAATCCCCCGGTTCAGAGTTGGTTCTCCGGACCCTGCCAAACTTATATAATCTGGGAAGGCTTCGAATCTGAGTTTTAGCTCCAGTTCCTCCAACACATCCTCTATGGCCACATATTCTTTCCGATCAATGGTCTTTTTGGAAGTTTTTCCGAGCTGACAATAAACGCAATCATAAGAGCATGTTTTGAACGGCACAAGATCGACTCCCAGTGAGCGCCCCAAACGCCTCGAGGGAACAGGGCCATAAACATGATGGAATTTATTTCGATTCATTTCCCGTACCTACTTCAGTGATCTATCATATTGTTTCTCAAAGCGAAGAAAAATCTCGGCGTCTGTCTACATAAGGCAGTCTGTAACGATATACCGATACTTCAGCATATGAAGCGCTAGGCCATCATTGTTAACAGTCGCACACCCCTGGTGTCGTATCTGTTTGAAGATCGCCGCCTGCATAACAAAGCGCTCCACGTTGTCCACATTCACTACCTGAGTTCCGCAAATAGCGTCGATCCCAAAATCGAAAAGCACCGGAGTGAGGGGCGATGTCGGACCTGTTAGGACTACATAACTATCCCTGCAAAGGCTCAGTAATTCTTCAATGGTATGATTTATAAAAGCTGTGCCGGTAAGACTCACAACATCGGCTTTTGGCAGAATATTTTTAGCCTCACTCTCGGCAAAGTCACCCGGCCGAGCCTGTTTCTCAATCACCCACACATTTCTAGCGACATCACGCAATTTAGGGATGAAAGGAAAATGTCCCACTACCGCCACGTCCAGATTTCTTCCTTTCTCAGCCAAAATTTCATAAGCCCCAATATCCCTGCATCGATGTTCATCTACCTCGATCAGGGAATTAATAGTAGCCATACCAATTGACGCGGCTACTGTGTCATCTGACCTGGCGTATTCAGCAAGATCTCCGGCTAGCTTTTCTGTGAGCCGCCCAGCGTCATTTATCATGCAGTGGTCATCGCTGTCTTTGAAATCCTGTTCTCTGTAGGTGGACGCCAGGCCGGAATGCCGAGTGGTTACCATTGTCCAGAAAGCTCCACAACAAACATTCTTCACTGCCAGGTCTTTGCCGTTAAGGCTATCAATTAGAGTGTCCAAAATTTTCATAGGCTTCCTTTCGAGCGATTTCACTAAACCCAGTCCAAAAGATTCTTGCAGGCCAGCAAACAACCACGCGTAACTTTGAGCGCTCTATTTTTTGCTTTTCTGTGGAGTTAGAAGCTTCTTGAGCTGTTCCTGCGTCAATGGTGAACCGAACCCCACATACTGCGTTTTGGGGTCTACTGGATTGGTAATAGGCGTCCATACGCCGTCATGATACTTTTCGTATATGCAATTGTAACGGACACCTTTCACGACCGGAATAACGCCCTTTAGGTTTTGTTCCTTACCCTTATCGAGCCAAGAGAGATCGATACTTCCATTGAGAATCTGTTTATCAATTTTTGTAGCATGGCATTCTTCGCATTTAGAACCCTCTTTCATCACTGAATGGCTGAATTGAGGAGCAAACAACATGAAGGTTTTATCGCCCGGAGCGACAAAGGTTTGCATGTTCGCAGCGGTAACCTTGCCATTGTAATTCATGAGGAACTTCCAGCCGGACACGGGTAGGGATACCCGCTTTTTCTCTTTGAGCATAGTCTCCACGTGACAACTGTTGCAACTTACGACGTGGCGGACATGGCAGGCGGTACAACCCAACTTTTTCCCATGAATGGTGTGTGAGAGGCTTTTTGGCAAAGAATCATGGCACTGCTCGCAGGTCACATCCATGGCTCCGGGTTCCCTCATCGATTTGTACACGTTCCCGTCACCGTGAATTTCACGTGACGTATGACAATCCATACAGGTCATTCCTTTTGCGACGTGAACGTCAGGCGTGTTTGCTGCTTTGTCAATTTTCATGATCATGAACGCCTCCCGTCCATGGCAGCCCATGCACTTCTCCTGATTTTTCGCCGCTTCAGCGGAGTATTGCGCTTTCCCATTTACAATTTGCTTGTGACAGTTGTCGCAAGATGAAACATGACACTTGGCGCACCCGGCCTGTGAATATGGAACTCCCACTATCGTTTCTAGGCCCCCATTGGCTTTGTCATACCAATAAGCCATTCCTCTGGTGGTCGCGTGAAGGCTTTTGAGATAAAAACAATTATCCTCATTCATTCCTTGCGCATAACAGGACATAGCTACTACCAACGTGGCAAAGGTTCCTAGGGTTAGACTCATGAGTGATTTTGTTTTCATACTTTCCCCTCGGGTTTTTATTTCCTTTTATCACAAGACGGGTTTTTATCTAAACAACGCTTCTTAGATTTCAACCTTGTGTTTTTAATGATCATGATGAAGTCGTTGAGAGTGACCGACTGATTCTTATAGCGGCGTATAAGGCGAACCAGCCGGCTTCTTAAGGGTTAATCACTAGAAGAGCCTCTATCGAACTGAGCTAAGCGCTTCTTGATGGATTCCAATTCAGACTCCAACGAGTCTGCCTGGTTCTTTAGAATCTGTTTCTCAATCTCTGGGTCCGTCCCCTGAAGCGGCGCCGAGTAAGGGCCGAATCGACCCCGGGCCGGTATGCCGCTAGCGAAGAATCTGCAACGATATCCACGGCCCGCAGAACCAATTCCAGCTCCTCGAAAACCAGGGCCACGTCCAAAACCCCCTCCGAAAGGACGTCCTGGGGCGGCGTTCACATAACCCGGCATTCCTGAGCCACCGCAATATCCGGCGGCTCGTCCGGTCATTGATCCCAATCCCTGTGGACCAGTACCATCTCCTCGTGGCATAACTATGTCCTCCTTTCTTTAGAATTTGTTCTATTCTCGCGCCATACTTGCGCCACATTTGGAGCACTTTTGCTCAAAACATGGCGTCCCTCGCTGATGTGGCTGACGATCCCCGCACTGGGGGCAGACGCAAAACCCGACTGCGCCTGCTGCCGCTCTACCCATGCGTCCGGCCCCTTGGCCACCTTGCCTTTGGGATTGACCTTGGCCGCGTCCACCGCCTGCTCCCATCCCTCCACCTCTTTTTCCAGTTCCCTGTGGACCAGTACCATCTCCTCGTGGCATAATCGTATCCTCCTGTTCCTTGAAAACCTTACATCCAAATCTTTGGCTTCTCAGCCCCCTGCAGCCAGGCATTGTAAAACGCCGATCATAAAGCCTGTTGTTGGCCCAGGCATAAATAACTTCTTTCAAGTCGCCTATCACAAACGGGACGACCTGAGTACCATATGCGATGATTATCTCTTGTAACTGTTTCGAAATTGCCCCGCATACAAGCGCGTTAACGCTAAACTCCGCTAATTGGATCGCCTTCTGAACTGGCAGGTCATCGCCAAAGATTTCCTGACTTTCTTTCACGATTCGTCGCGAAACCGCTTCTACCAGTACAATCTGCCGGGCCGTATCAAAAACCGGCGCAATGCGATTGTCAAAGTAAGAAAAGGCTGCTTTCATGAACTCAAAACCTACTCTCAGTTACTATACAGATGATAAGCACAAAATGTGCCAAAGTTTATTCGCTTCGGCGCTTTAGGTTAGAGCATTGAATGATAAAGATTATTGGCAGTTGGTGTGGAGGTGTGGTTACTAATAGAGTAGCCTATATGCTACCTAGCCAGCGAGCATGAGTAGTAATGATGCTACTCAAGCCGTGTTTTGCTTTTCCGACCATCCACTTTCGGTAGGATTATGCCCAGTTTCTTTATTCGGCGAAAAAGAGTTGTTTTGTGAATATGGAGTTCTTTGGCGGCGGCTAACCGGTTGTAACCGTTACGTTCCAATGCCGTTTGTATGGCTTGCATGTCTACAAAGTCATGTGCAGATCGTATTTCGGACGGTGTGTTTCTCGATAAGTTGTGCGCTGTCAAATCATCAGGTAAGTGGCCAATCGCTATAAGCCCCTCGTCGCACATAATGAAACACCTCTCGATGACGTTTTCCAATTCCCTGATGTTTCCCGGCCAGTCGTGAGCCATAAGCAAAGAAAGCGCCTCAGTCGCAATCCCGGTAATGGATTTACCTTGAAGGCGGTTGAAACGCTCTATGAATTGGGTCACCAAAAGGGGGATGTCTTCTTTGCGTTTTCTCAAGGGCGGCAATTCCACGCGGACTACATTAACCCGGTAGTAGAGATCGTCGCGGAACGCGCCTATGCGCATCTGTTCCCCGAGGTCTTTGTTGGTGGCGACAACAATCCTGGCATCGGCGATCTCAGACCTTGTAGCCCCCAGCGGTTCATAAACCCGATCCTGAAGCACTCTGAGGAGTTTCACCTGAACAGCCGGGCTGACTTCTCCTATTTCGTCCAGTAAAATAGTACCATTTTTGGCCATAGTGAAGCGTCCCGGCTTATCTTTGGTGGCCCCGGTAAAGGCCCCTGCTTTGTAACCAAATAGTTCTGATTCCAACAAGGCATCCGGCAAGGCTCCACAATTTACCGCAACAAATGGACCGTTTCGTCGTGGGCTCAAGTTGTGGATCGTACGGGCTACCAGTTCCTTACCGGTGCCTGTCTCTCCAAGAATTAGCACTGTGCTTGGACTTGCGGCGATAGCAGGGAGAGCTTCCATTACTCTATGCATAACCGGACTTCGGCTAGCGATATCACCTAGCTGAAATTTTCCTTGCAGTTCACGGCGTAGCGCTTCGAGTTCGCTCAGGTCACGAAAAGTTTCGGCGCCGCCTATTACCCGACCATTGTCATCCCGCAAAACGGCAGTAGATACACTAATAGGTTTGCGCGAGCCATCGGCCTTGATTATGTATACCGATTTGCCGATGATGGGCTTGCCGGTCTTCAGAGTCTGCTGAAGAGCGCAATCAGTTCCGCACATGCTTGACCGAAAAACCTCCGAACAAAGACTGCTTATTGCTTCTTCGCGTCTCACGCCTGTTATCTCTTCGGCGGCCCTGTTAAACGAAGTGATGCGCCACTTGAGATCAACGGTAAACACCCCATCTGAGATGCTCTCCAGTATGGCTTCCGTAGGTGTCCTAGATTTCAAATGAGCCTGCTTCACAGTCGTTTTCGAACCCTGTTGAACTGCGTAATGATCACGGTTATTTTTTAAAGCGGCTCATATTGATTTGAGCGCCTCAATGATCTCTTCAGGATCCAGTCGTTTGGTATAATCTACATCCACATACGCTTTGAGGATCTTTCTGTCTCTTCCAATTATGTAGGTAGCTGGAATAGGCAACTCAAAATAGCCATTACCACCCTCCTCGATCACTCTGACACCGTAGCTTGAGTAAAACCGCAACAAATCCTTCGGTAGCGGGAACACGATCCCGAACTCACGGGCAACCTTGCCGCCGGTGTCGCTAAGCACCTCAAAGCTCAGTTCATTCTTCTCTACTACGGATAATGAATCATCTGGTGTTTCAGAAGAGATAGCCGCCAGTGACGCTCCAAGTGCGCTTATGTCGTCAAGCCTGCGCTGCAATGACCGCAGCTCAATGTTGCAGTACGGTCACCAGCCTCCTCGATAAAAAGACAAAACTAAAGGCCCCTTAGTCAACAAATCCTGAAGAGAAACATTCTGACCGGTAGCGTTGGGGAGTTCAAATCTCGGAGCAAAATCTCCTTCTCGCAGACAAGATTCATCAATCCCTGATTCGGCCAATTCCGCTTGAGCCCTGTCCATAATCAGCAGCTTATCCGGCGGGATAGTTTTTCGGCTAGCGGCCTTCCATCTTTCAAGTATTTTGTTCAATGACATCATAGGTTCCTGAAAATCGAGTTAATGGAATAAATAGCGATAGCGGCAACCTTCTTTTCCCAAATTCAGAAAACTACATTTTTGTTATGCATTACGGACAGATTATCAATTTTCCGCTTTCCTGCACAAAAAATCCAGTTGATGGGCTATGTAAACCAGCTTACCATCTTCAATCTGAGAATGTCTCTCCTTAATCCATCTATTGAATCTTTGACGGTCCAGTTCCGGCCTTTCTTTAAGGGCGCTATACATAGTATGGACTATGAAATGCAGAAAATAAGACTCATCTTCACGATAACCATCTTTTCCCGCAAATACGGTCCAATCTGAAGACCCGCTTTCAAGTATTTCTACACTGTTCTTTCTCGCAACTTCGAAGAAATGTCTCCCCGTTTTGCTGTCACCGGATATTGTTCCATCTATCAGCCGATCATCCATCGTCCGATGATACAAACGTTCAACAAGAGCATCAAATTCAGCGTCAATTTCTGGTTCCAGAACTGTAGATCCATCGAAGTTTATTGTAAAATACAGTAATCCTGAAGGTTTGATGAGGTTCATTGTGATCTGTAGAGTCCTTCCAGCATCCACAAGATCCAGAAAAGCATTCGCTATAATCAGGTCCCAAGCATGATGGCCACTGTTTTTCCTCGCAAAGTCGAAAAAATCGCCATCTTCAAGTTTCAAAGTTACGTCTGAGCCCGAACCGGTAAGTCTCAGTTCATTATCAGCGATTTCTTCAACTTTATAACCGGCATTGTAAGCCCAGCCCGGAATTCTCGCCCTGGCTTCCAGGATGTTTTCCAACATGGCGTCAATTGCAGTATAATAAGCTTTTTTGAAAAGCCCCCATTCAAGCGACCGCTCAAACATCGTCCCTATGCCTGCCCCAATTTCCAATATTGCCGATGGCTTTCCAGAATGTTCACTAGCAATGATGGATTGCAATCTCTGCCACACAACCCTGTTTAAAGCCCTGTTATCGACACTTTTCTTGGACGACAGATATCTGGCAAAAGAGTAATTTGATTCATCAAACATGACTCTTACAGACCATCTCTTTCATGAAATTAAACATCTTCTCGCAGCTTTGTTCCCATGTCGGATGGCTGGCGAAACGATCCAAAGCGGCTTCCCCCATTTGGACCAAAAGCGCCCTGTCGCTGACCAGGCGACCGATCTTTTCGGAAATACCTTTAATGTCCCCAGGGTTTACAAGAAACCCGTTTAATCCATCTGTAATCATTTCGCAGGCAGCGCCCGCTGTAGACGCCAGTGGCGGCGCGCCAAACCCCATGGACTCAAGATACACTATTCCAAATCCCTCATATGAAGAAGGGACCGCAAGAACCTGACAATTACGGTATTCGGCTTCAAGCTCATCACCAGACATCGACCCTAGTAACGACACGTTGTTTTCAACCTCAAACCGCCTTAAATGCTCAAACACTTCGTTGGTGTAATTTTTGTCCGTTTCTAGAGAGCCAACAACTCGTAGAGCCCATTCCTTTCTTGGAATATGTGATAAAGCTTCCACAAGTGTATGCAACTGTTTTCTCGGGATCAAGCTGCCAACAAAAAGTAATCTTAAAGGACCGTGACCCTGAGCGCGTTTCCGGATGAATTGCGAATTTACACCCGGGTTTAGACTATTTCGGCCTGGATAAGCCGTCACAGATGGCCTAGGCGGCAGGCCAAGCGTCTCGACACTTTTCCGGGTTGCGCCGCTATTAAAAATAAAGCCGTCGACAGTCCCTAGATACATCCGTTCTATCCTTCGGTAGAAATGGTTCGCAATGTTTGACCTAAGCTCACTACATCTGAGATGATGAACTATGGATAATATGGGATATTTCGATGAATTCAATAGCGAGCGGTTAGCAGTGAGAAGCGAAGGATGATTTAGCTCATCTTCCAGAAGAATATCGAAGTCCGCCATTTTTAGTCGGCTGAAGAATTTGTACGATAGATTATCAGTTAGATGGGAAGCATAATCTCGCCAAGGCAAAGAGCAAATTTCAACAATCGCTCCGTGGGCCTGAATAAAATCGACCAGTTTACGATCATAAATGAAACCGCCCGTCAAGATATCCAGGCTTCCATAAATTACCAGTCCAACCTTCAAATACGCTCTCTTCTATATTGAGCCCAAGCTATATCGTTTTCCCAAATTCTTATTGTTATGGCGCTGATATTAGCAGCGGTAACGCCACTCCACATCTTTTCACAAAAAATCCGGGAAAAATGTTCGATACTGGGATTCAAACCAGAAAATTCCGGCAGATCATTTAACGCGCTGTCGCAATATCGGGCCACCAACCCATCAAGAAGGCTTTCAATTTCAACTATATCGACAAGATATCCGTGTTGGTCAAGCTCGTTCCCTTCCAAACGGGCTTCTACGCGATAATGATGAGAGTGAAGATCGTTCTCCGGTCCCCAATCTCCCCCAAACAGAAAATGGCGCGCCACAAAATTTCGTTGCACCGCTACAACGTATACAGATTGACTATTTGGATTCATGCGTTTTCCTCATGGCAAAGAATCACCTGGATTGCTTCCTGAGGCCTTTTGGTGATTAGTTCATATGCTTTCCCAGCATCGGAGAAATTTATCCTGTGGGTAACGAGTCTTTCCGGTTCAATTTTAGCAATCATCTTTAGGGCCATACGCAATCGTCTTGTCTTGGACCATCGGCCAGTGAGGTGTGAGGCTATCGAACTGACCTGACTACTGATAAACCTGATCCTTGACCTGTGAAACCAGCTTCCCATTTTGATCGACGCTTCCTTTGAACCATAAAATGATCCAACCACTATCCTGCCGTCAAAACCGGTGATTGAAATAGCCTGATTGAGAACTTCGGGATACCCGGACAGCTCATAAGTAAGATCGGCCTTAAAGTCATCGCTTAATGAACCCGAAAAGAAGTCCTCAAAACGGTCGGAACCAAAATCCCTGGTTGGATCAATTGACAAATCCGCTCCAAAAGCTAACGAAGCTTGTCTACGCATAGGATATTTGTCAAAAGTCACAACTTTTCCAAGAGACATCCTCGCCAGCAATGCTGTTGTTAGAAGTCCAACCACACCCTGCCCGAATATTGTTACTGCTTCTCCTATAACGGGGTTTCCGTCCATGACCAGGTTTAAAGCTGTTTCCATGTTTGGGAGGAAACATGCCCCTTCATTGCTGACACCTTCCGGAATCACAATCAATTGGTCGGGGGAAGTTACAAAATGCGTTTCATGAGGGTTAAAGGCAAAAACCAACCTTCCTAGCCAGTCAGGGGACACGGACTCGCCCAGGCCAATTATTCTTCCAACCGCAGCGTAGCCGTATTTGAGAGGATATGAAAATTTGCCTGATAAGGATGAAATGTTCTCGTCAACAACCAGTTCTTCAGGCCATTGCCCCAGATAAACAAGAGACTCCGTGCCGGAACTAATAGCGGAAAACATAGTCTTTACAGTAACTTCAGTGGCTCGAGGTCCGGGAATAGAACCTTCCCTTATGGATATGCGCCCAGGTCCTTCAAAGTAAAGAGACCTGACTAATGTTTGTGAACTCGACCCGGTCACTTTTTCTAACAAGGTTCCATACTTGGGATATCACTGGCCCTAGAAGCGGGCAGATCCAACAGCGGTCGGCAATTCAGATTGGTTGTCGCAGTTACACGTCAGGTTTCCCCATAATATCAGGTCCTTACCCAACCATCGATGTCCCGGATCCCTAAGCCGAAGATACTGACTAGGGTCTGACTCCCCAAGATCACTTACAGCCCTCAATCCTCCAACCATAACAGGGGCTATGGTAAGCACCACGAAATCCGGCAACTTGTCCATTAGAAAACTTGTAATGATCCTGGCTCCACCTTCGACCATCAGGCTGTTTATAGACATGTCGGCTAGGACTCCCAACAACTCCGACAGGTTAAGCAAGCCTTTGTCATTGGACTTGACCCTTACTACGAGGGCGCCCATCCCTTCCAGAACTTTGACTCTACTTTCCTCTGCCATATTACTTGTAATAATTATAGGATCACGGGAACTCTCGGTCAAAATATTGCAATCGAGTGGGATTCTAAGAAAACTGTCGACAACAACAGGTCTGGGATTCGAACCATTAACCAAACGAACAGTAAGCCTGGGATTGTCCGAATACACGGTCCCAATACCGACCAGGATCGCGTCATGGGCGGCCCTTAATTGATGTGTCAAACGAAGTGACCTTTGTCCACTTAATGCTAAAGGTTCTCCGGGACGGGCGGAAATACAACCGTCCAAACTTTGGGCATAACTCAATGTGACAAAAGGTCTACCATTTCGTTTTTTGTAATCTGAGGCAAGAGCTAGCAAAGGCCTAAGGAAATCCATCTTACAATAATTCAGGCGTTACGCCTTCCTCTCTTAATCGGCGAATAAAAATTCAAGGGATTTTTACAAACGAGTCAACGTGACCGTGCAAATTTCCATGGAACATCGCATCACATAAATCCCTAGGACTTGCTTGTAACATGAAGACTATTGCAACACAACATTTTATCAAACCCCGACCTATCCGATCAAGACAATTGCACAACCAAAATCCACCACGCGATTTAGATGTGGGACGTTTTCCGGGTTTTTGACGACCGTTAGAGTAACTAGCCTTGGCTTTTCAACTGGTCGATAGACCGAAGACTCAACTTCTTAAGGGTCTATATCTGATTAGGGCAATTTAAACCATATTTTCGAACATACTCCCCTCGTGAAGCGCTATTTGGCCTCCTTTGATAGGTCTTTTTTTGTCGCACAATACAATCTCTGTTTAACCCGGTTCCCAAAGCTCCAACATCCTCCTTCTCATCTCTATGAGAGTATACTTCGATGGGTTTGCGCCAAAGAGTCGAATAATCAAGCGGCCCGCGTGATTCACAACTCGACCAGGCAAGTTTATTAACCTAAAGCGTATGGCCTTTAGTCTTAGCTTGACCCAACTATCACCCAATACCAAGCTTTTCATGGCCGAGTTCAGGTTAAAAGCCAGGATCATAATCTGCCACCATCCGGCGTTGGCGCCGAATAAACCCGAAGGCAGCTTTCCTCCAGCCAGGTCTTCCTTCATTACTGAGTGCGCCTCTTCAGATTTTCCGCATCTGTGCCTATACCACTTTATAAGATCATCGCCGACGATGTCTCGATTGGTTATTACTGCTGTGATCTTGTATCTCATCGGTCCCATATCCATGGTCTGAAACGGAAAGTTAAGCTGGTTTTCCATCCCTGGAAGGACCTGTTGTTTGAGTCGTTCCCGAATTGCTATATACTGGTAACCAGGGCCATGCTTCTTACGGGCCATCCTGTGAGGAACAAAACACACCTCGGCATATTCTTGAAAATCCCCTAGTGACATCCAGTCATTGTCAGGGACTTCCAACACAGCCTTTTTAAATTCCGGGGTCACATCAACGCCAATCGCAAATTCTATTACTCCAAAACGCTTATTCCTACCTTCTGCGCGATACATCAGCAAATCCTGCTGATAACCGGCCGTATCGGAACGTAATAACACCTTCTCAACTCCGTCAGGTAATGACTCTAAAGCGTCCTTGAATACCCGAAGCTGCTCAAAACCAGCAGGAACATTCCCATCGCGAAACTCGGAATGGACTATCAACTCCTGCTCGGCCCAATAAGTGTTAAGGGGTTGATAAGCCTTGTATCCCTTATAGGAATATAAGGCGTCCTTCTTATTGGTTTCTATCAATGTAGCGTCCATGTCCAAAGTTGCAACCTGTACAGACGCTCGTCTCTGAACACGAGCTATAAAATCCCGATGCGCCAACATTAGACTTCTAAGATTCTCATTAGGACTCGGGATGAACGCCTTACCCGATTCACGCAGTAACTCTTGCGCATTATCATGGAACATCCCCAAGGCCCTAAATACCGTAGAAGGCGAAGGAAAAACCTTCGAATCTTTTTGCTCACCTCGTTTAGACCGCCTCGCCTTTCTGGGCAGCGCATAACCTTTTATGTCAGCCAAGACTCAACAGAAACCTTCATCTCCATTGAGTATCCTGAGATCATCCACACACTCTCCGCCAGCAGGATTGAGCAACACAAGCGACATCATGTCCCGATCGCTACTCCAAGCCTCATCATCATCCTTAATCCCCAAACGGTCCCGAAGACAACCCGTCAACCCCATGACGTGACCAAATTCAAGATATACCGGCAATCCGCCCAGCGCCGTCATCTCACTACGCTTATTATCAACTTCATACTGGAAACCCAAAACACCTTGTGACATAATCCATTCACCTCGTTGGTGATGATTTCTCTCTGATAAAAGAATTCTATCATCTTGATTTATCAAGAACAACGAGGTTTTTTTCTTTTTTTCGCGAAGGATCTAGGGAAGTAAGGGGATGACAAAAAAAGTTGGTCATTTTTTAGTCAATAAATCACCCGCTGTAAGTCAAGATCCGAAAGTGGAGACGTCCCTGTTCATTACACATGAACTATCTCACAATGATCCTGGACTTCAGGCCGCTGATCTTCTTAGTTGGGGTATTTTCAGGATAGATAATTCTTGCCATGAAATTCGCATTTCAGTATGGTAATTGATTACGCTTTCTGAAAACATGATGGCAACATCCCGGGTTCGCTCCTGTAGAGAGGCATGACAAATAGAATCAGCATTGATTCAGCTTCCGAACAGCAAACAATTGCAATAGGAAAAGCTTTGGGCGCCATGCTGAGGCCGGGTGATATCGTTTCTCTGATTGGCGACCTGGGATCGGGAAAGACCCGATTGGCGAAAGGTATTATTTCCCAAGCTCTGAAAGTCCCGATTGACGAAGTAAACAGTCCCAGTTTTACCATTGTCAATCGATATGAAGGCCCATTTACGATAGATCATGCTGATCTTTACAGAGTCGGCTACGGAGCTGTTGAAGAACTGGGATTGATGGAGACTATCGATGAGAACGGCGCTATACTGATCGAATGGGCGTCTGATGAAGCTCCCATTTCTGATTCGGAACTCAGGGTTACTTTCTCAATCGGTGATGATGAAGATTCAAGACTGATTGAGTTCACGTATATGATTCCTGGCGCCTGGAGCGCAAGATTGACGGAAACTTTCTTTTCGGCATTGAGCATGAAATGACTTTTATGCCCTTGAAACTCAAAGACGCGTAGAAAAGTCCTAACCATCTTTGAGTTAATCTGGAGAAAACGGATGGCTGTTATTGTTCAAAAGTATGGAGGCACTTCGGTTGGCGCTCTAGATCGAATCGCTAATGTGGCGCGCAGGGTGTCAGCGCGTAAGGACCAGGGTAACGACCTTGTTGTGGTTGTGTCAGCTATGGCTGGAGAAACCGACCGATTGATCAACTTGGCCAAGGAGATTACACCTATCCCGAATGAACGAGAAATGGACATCCTGGTTTCCACTGGTGAACAGGTTTCCATAGCCCTATTAGCCATTACATTGGAATCTATGGGATATAAGGCAAAATCCTATTGCGGGTGGCAATTGCCGCTTACAACAGATTCTGCTTTTGGAGCCGCAAGAGTCACGGACATCGCCACGGACAAAATTAGCAAGGACCTCGCCAACGGGGCCATAGTGATAATAGCGGGTTTTCAGGGTGTTGACGAAAATGGCGACATAACCACATTGGGTAGAGGAGGCTCCGACACGTCAGCTGTAGCTGTCGCCGCAGGATTGAAAGCTGATTTATGCGAGATCTATACTGACGTTGACGGTGTTTACACTACGGACCCAAACATTGTTCCAGAGGCTAAGAAAATTCCAAGCATTGCTTATGAGGAAATGCTTGAGATGGCGTCTTTAGGAGCAAAAGTACTCTACATTCGAGCGGTGGAATTCGCAATGAGACATAAAGTCCCTCTAATTGTCAGGTCCAGTTTCAATGACAACGAGGGGACTCTGGTTACAGAGGAGAGTTCAGATATGGAAAAAGAATCGGTTCGGGCGGTAACTTGCAGCACGAAAGAAGCCAAGATTACTTTTTCAGGAATACCTGATGTTCCGGGTACGGCTTCACAGCTTTTTGGCGCGCTGGCCGAAGCCAATGTAGTAGTCGATGTTATAATTCAAAACTCGAGCGAAGATGGGAAAACCGACATATCGTTTACCCTTCCCCTGGCGGATCTTGATAAGGGACTTGAAGTTTGCCGAGGGGTTAGAGAAATTCTGGGAGCCGAAAAATTGGCAGGCTCCAGGGATGTTGCGAAAGTATCTATTATCGGCCTCGGGATGCGCTCCCACTCCGGTGTGGCTTCAAGAATGTTTGCTGCTCTAGCCAGAGAGGGAATCAACATCGAAATGATTTCCACTTCAGAAATTAAGATCTCATGCGTTATCCAGAAAAAATACGCAGAACTGGCAGTGCGTGTTTTGCATGATGTGTTTGAGCTGGAAAAACCCCTCTAATTCATAACTTGTGCTGGAGGACTTAATTGAACTTCATCGAGCTTTACGACACAACTTTACGGGACGGCGCCCAGACCTGGGGTGTCACATTTTCTCTGGACGACAAAGTTAGAATCGCTCAAAAACTTGATGAGTTCGGTATAGATTATATAGAAGGGGGTTACCCCGGCTCAAACCCGAAGGATCGACGCTTCTTCGAGGTGACAAAGGATCTTCACTTCAAGAATTCCATAATCACCGCATTTGGAAGCACATGCAGGGCTGACCTCAGCCCACACAAGGACGCGCAGGTCCGGAGCCTTATCGCTACCGGAACCTCAGCTGTCACGTTAGTAGGAAAGAGTTGGGATCTCCACGTTACCGATGTTCTGGCAGCCTCGCTTGAACGCAATCTTGGAATGATAAAGGAAACGGTTGACTATGTCAGGCCTCACTTCAACAGGGTAGTCTTCGACGCCGAACACTTCTTCGACGGCTTCAAGAATAACAGGGACTACGCCATTAAAACTTTGGAGGCCGCCAGTGGCGCTGACATCTTTTGTCTATGCGATACAAACGGGGGGACTTTACCGACCGAAACCGTCGAGATCATTAGAAGCGTTCAAAAACAGATCAAAACTCCTCTCGGAATTCACAACCATAACGACTCTGAAACCGCCGTCGCATGTTCACTTGCAGCGGTGGAAATCGGTGTAAAACAGATTCAGGGCACTATCAACGGGATAGGGGAGAGATGTGGAAACACAAATTTGATCTCGATCATCCCGGCCCTTGCTCTCAAAATGGGCAAACTGGATTATGATCCTGAGAAGTTGAGGTGGCTCAAACATCTGTCTGAATTTGTGGATGAAATGGCTAACCGAACCCCGAATAAAGCACAGCCATACGTAGGCTCCGCTGCTTTCGCCCACAAGGGGGGGTTACACTCCAGCGCAGTTATGAAAATTCCTCGTGCTTACGAGCACATTGACCCAAAGCTGGTCGGGGCTTCAAGACACTTGCCTATCTCGGAGCAGGCAGGGAGGGCAGCTTTAGCTCAAAAGGCGGCAGAATTCGGAATTGATCTGGCGCCTGACGATCCGCGAGTTGGAGAAGTTCTTAAAATTATAAAAGATCTCGAAGCTCAAGGGGCCAGATACGACATCGCCGATGGGTCCTTCAAACTCCTGCTCAAGAGAATGCTAGGTCTTCATAAGAAATTTTTTACCCTCCATGGATTCAGCGTAACCAGTTCCAAGAGGAAGGGAGATACAAAGACATATTCAGACGCCGTAATCCGAATAGTTGTGAGAGACAAAATGGAATTTTCCGCTGCTGAAGGAAATGGACCTGTACACGCGCTGGACAATGCTTTGAGACAAGCCTTGGCCACATTTTACCCAAATGTCGGCGAAGTGCGTCTGACAGATTTCAAGGTGAGGGTTTTGGAAGGGACGTCGGGAACAGGGGCTACTGTGAGCGTCTTGATAGAATCAACTGATGGCGAAGATGTGTGGTGGACCGTGGGATTCAACGAGAACGTAATACAGGCGTCCTGGAACGCTCTAGTAGATAGTATTGACTATAAACTTCAAAAAGATCTCGTCGGACAGGGCTGATCCTGATCCTCAGTCGGCTACGCGTGGGTTCAAGGCTTGGCGTGGACTTGCCATAATCGCTGCTGCATTCACTCTCACAAGCGTTATTCACTTGAACATCCAAGGCTATCATCTGTTCTCCAATCCTACCACCTCAACCCGAACGGATTCAGGTGATTGTGGCTATCAAATGGTTGTGGACGGCAAGGTCCTTGGTACTGTATTTCTGGACGAACAAACGACGATCGAGAAAATATCAGAGGCTATTGGATACAATGTCGAGGGGAAAAACCAAATAGAGAAGGTTGTTCCCTGTGGTTCCGTGATAATCTTAGACAGGGATGGTCGCCTGCTTGAGGTTCAGAGGCTTGCAGGCGCCCAGATTGTAGCTTGTGGCAAGAGAATAGAGCTAAAATCCGCTACTGGAGATGATATGCGAAGCGTGCCCGGAATCGGGCCTGGGCTGGCGAGAAGAATTGAAGAATACACGACAAGTTTCGGCCCATTTGAAAGTGTGGACGACCTCATCAGAGTCAAGGGAATTGGTCCAAGAAAGGCTCAAGAACTTAGGCAATACCTAAAATGACGACTTGATCAGGATGATTGTGTAATGCCTGAATTAGCGGACAATCCACTTTCGCGGTTCATCACACTTGCGGCATAAGCGGCGCCAAAACCGTTATCAATGTTAACCACTACCACGCCAGGCGCGCAAGAATTGAGCATTCCCAACAGCGCCGCAATGCCGCCGAAAGACGCCCCATATCCGATTGAAGTAGGCACTGCGATTAACGGACGATCTACAAGTCCGCCTACCACACTGGGAAGAGCGCCTTCCATTCCCGCCACGACAATTATCACCGACGCTGAGTTGATCAGATCAAGATGCGATAGGACTCTGTGAATCCCTGCTATACCTACGTCATACAGAGTACTGACCTGGTTTCCCAAGGCCAACGCTGTGACCCTGGCTTCTTCAGCTACCGGCATGTCTGAGGTACCGGCGGCCACAATAAGCACAGCGCCACGACCGCGATTTACTATTTTCGTTGAAGAATAAAGAAGCGTTCTCGCAAGAGGATTGTAGTCCAACTTTGTTACGGCACGCTCCATTACATATTGGGCCTTGAGAGAATCGATCCGGGTTATCAAAACCACATCGTGTCGAGCGGACAGTCTTTCAAATATCCTTAGAATTTGGTCCGCAGTTTTGCCCTCACCGTAAATCACTTCAGGAAAACCAAGCCTCAGTGACCTATGATGATCGATGCTGGCAAAGCCTAGTTCTTCCGTCTCAACTTTCTGAAACAAAAGACTGGCCTGTTCAACCTCCAGCGAGCCAGATCTTACTTCTTCAAGAATTCCAATTAATCGTTCTCTGTTCAATTTTAATATGCTACACCAACGATCTGACTATATCTACCTTCCCTATTACACCCAGCAGTTTTTCATCATCAACTACTGGAATTGTATAATATTTATTTTCGGACATTATTCGCGCGACTTCAGTAACATCGGTATCGGGCCCCACGCTGATAGCTGGATGAGAATAAATGTCGCCTACCTTTGTAGCGCCGATTCTTTTTAAGTCCTTGTGTAAACGCCATGGGTTCTCCATGGGGATAATTGAATCGAGTATAACAAAGACGGTGGGAATGTGCAGAGGTTTATTAAACTCTACCAGGTCAGATTCGGAGACAATCCCAATTACAGCGCCTTCTTCATCAACAACAGGGACACCACTTATGCTTTTTTGGAGAAGGATTTGGGCTAATTCTCTGATTTGGGTGTCTATGGTAACTGTGATTACATCCTTGGTCATGATGTCAGATGCTTTTAACATTAAAGGCTCCTGGCAGGCTGCGGTAAACAGCGACAGACAGTTTTTAAATTTATTGGAACGAATTGTCGCTCACTATAGACAACCTCCGCATGTTCGTCAATATTGCCCATGCGATGTCTGACACACCGTAATTCCATACTCATTTTAAAAATTTGAAATGATCACCTTCAACAGCAACTTCTATTGTGTCATCAGGACTGAACTTTCCGCTCAGAATTTCAGAAGCCAACGGATTTTCAATAAGACGCTGGATCGATCTCTTCAATGGCCTCGCCCCATAAGCTGGGTCAAAACCCTCGTCTGCCAGCAGATCCCGAGCCTGTGAGGTGAGCTTCAAGGTTAGTCTGCTTTCTGAAAGTCGCTTATTCAGTCGGCCAACTTGAATATCCACAATTTTCTTTATGTCTTCTCTATTCAAAGCATGGAAAATTATTATATCGTCTAGTCGGTTTAAAAACTCCGGTCTGAAATGGAAACGAAGGGCTTCCATTACCCTTGTCCTCATGCTCTCCTCATCTTTTCCGGAATAATCCCCTATTTCAGTAGAGCCGGTGTTGGACGTCATGATAATGATAGAATTTTTGAAGTCGACAGTTCGCCCTTTTCCGTCTGTAAGTCTGCCATCATCCAGTATTTGCAGCATGGCGTTAAAGACTTCGGGATGCGCCTTTTCAATTTCATCAAAAAGGACGACGGAATAGGGACGACGACGAATAGCCTCTGTAAGATATCCACCTTCATCATAGCCAACATAACCTGGTGGGGCCCCTATCAGTCTTGCCACAGAATGTCTTTCCATATATTCGGACATGTCCACACGCACCATTGCCTGTTCGTCATCGAACAGGAACTCGGCAAGCGCTCTGGCAAGCTCAGTCTTGCCCACCCCGGTTGGCCCGAGAAATATAAAAGAACCGATCGGTCGATTAGGGTCCTGCAATCCTGATCTGGCCCTACGGACAGCATTGGACACAGCTATAATGGCCTCTTTCTGACCAATGACCCTTTGGCTGATTCTTTCTTCCATATTCAGGAGCTTGCTAATCTCACTCTCGAGCATACGAGCTACAGGTATGCCAGTCCATTTGGCGACCACCTCAGCAACATCTTCAGGACCAACTTCTTCTTTTAAAAGCCCCCCGTCCTTTTGTATCTCAGCGAGTTCAGTGTTTTTTTCCTTAATGTCCTTTTCAAGAGAAATCAACATGCCATATTTGAGTTCAGCGGCCCTGGAGAGATTACCTTCCCGCTCGGCTTGAGCAGCTTGTGATTTAGCTTGTTCGTACCGTTCCTTGAGTTGCCTGATTTGGCCTATAACCAGCTTTTCTTTACGCCATTCCTCTTTTAATGTGTCCGTCTCGGCGGTAAGGCGGGTTATTTCATCCTGGACCTTTTCGAGTCGTTCTCTGCTGTTCTGGTCAGACTCCTTTTTTAAGGCTTGCTGTTCAATCTGAAGCTGAATTATTTTACGATCTATCTCATCGATTTCCGTAGGCATGGAATCGATCTCTATTCTTAATTTGGAAGACGCTTCGTCAATCAGGTCTATTGCCTTGTCCGGCAGGAATCTGTCCGTGATGTACCTGTTGGACAACGTGACGGCGGATATAATAGCGGCATCCTGGATGCGGACTCCGTGGTGCAACTCATAGCGTTCCTTAAGACCCCGCAGTATGGATATGGAATCCTCCACCGAAGGTTCAGCTACGTAAACCGGCTGAAATCTGCGTTCAAGAGCGGCATCTTTCTCAATATACTTTCTGTACTCGTTAACAGTGGTCGCGCCGACCGCCCTTAACTCTCCTCTTGCCAGAGCCGGTTTCAACATGTTTGAGGCGTCCATTGATCCTTCTGCCGCTCCCGCTCCTACGAGAGTGTGCATTTCATCGATAAACAGGATTATCTCCCCAGCAGCGTTTGTAACTTCTTTAAGTACGGCTTTGAGTCTGTCTTCAAATTCTCCGCGATATTTGGCGCCTGCGACTAACTGACCTACATCGAGAGCCATGACGCGTTTTCCCCTGAGTGTCTCGGGAATATCACCAGAAACAATTCTGCCTGCAAGTCCCTCTACAATGGCCGTCTTCCCGACTCCCGGATCTCCTATCAAGACCGGGTTGTTCTTTGTTCTTCTGGACAAGACCTGTATTATTCGACGAATTTCGTCATCCCTGCCTATTACCGGATCCAGTTTACCCTTGCTTGCCAATTCAGTCAGGTCTTTGGTAAACCTCTTGAGCGCCTGATATTTCTCCTCTGGCGCTTGGTCTGTTACGCGCTGAGTCCCTCGAATATCGGTCAGGACTGTATATATCTTGTCCTTGGTCACACCCTTGGAGTTAAGAATGTTAGCGGCGACAGTGCCGGAGGCCTGCGAAATGGCTATAAGAAGATGTTCAACCGATACATATTCATCTCGCAATTGTTCCATCTCTTTGAACGCGCTCTCCAACACAGCCTTTAAACTGTTTGAGAAATAGCGATCAGCGACTGCCCCGGACTGCTGGGGAAAACGCTCGATCGCCTGAAGATTTTCACTTCTTATTCTTTCCAGGTCCGCTCCGAGTTTTTTAATTATTTCAACGCAGAGCCCTTCGTCATCTGACAGAAGAGCCAACAGAAGATGCTCTGTATCTACCTGAGGATTCCCTCTCTTGGAAGCCATGTTCTGAGCCGTTTCCAAAGCTTCCTGAGACTTCAATGTGAATCTGTCCAAACGCATGGTCTAGCCTCCTTGAACAATTTCTTTATGTATAGGACTCCGTCTCAATTCTGAAATTAAATAGTTGCCGAATATTATGGGGTTTTTGACGGAACCTCGAACAAATCGGATGGGATTATAAAGACCAACTTATGTTCACAGGTAAGGCGCCTTGATATGTCTGTCAATCGATTTGATGATTTATTTCGCAGTTGTTGTTGACTTAAATCAATCTGGTGGTTAGGATTTGGTCAATAATCTTTGATCAGAATCCACGACGCCAATTTCCCAGAACCTGTTGTTGGTCTTTTCGTTTACCAGGCGGAGACTTTAGAAGTGGTTGCTGACCTACAAAACACCCCTCAGTCCAAGCAGGAGGATTCGCATACCGATAATCGGGAAAATTTACCGAGATTGTTGGTGGCTGATGACGATGTTAACGCATTGGCAGAATTGTCGGAACTTTTGGTACTGAATGGTTTTGAAGTTGTTCAGGCCCCGTCGGGTAACAAAGCAAGAGAATTATTTTCAAATCAAAGGCCGGATCTGGTTATAACCGACATTCTCATGCCCGATCTGGACGGCATCAGCCTTCTGAAGCTAATCAGGGAAGCTGATGACATCATACCTGTCATAATGATCACCGGCTACGGTGAAATGGAAACCGCCATCAAGGCCTTGAGGCTAGGAGCTTTCGATTTTCTGCTCAAACCGATAAATGGAGAAATTCTTATTTCAACAGTAGAAAAGGGATTGGAGCACCGTAGACTCAAACTACTGGAAAAAGAATATACCCATCGCCTTGAAACTCAAGTTGAAAGTAGAACCAAAGAATTAGCCAGGACTAATGAATTTTTAAGAGGTATTTTGGAAAGTTCCAGGAGGGTGTCGATTGTAGTTACCAATTTACAGGGACAAATCTTGTTTTGGAACTCCGGCGCTGAAAACATTTTCGGATACTCCAAAGAGGAGATACTCGGTCAATTGGTCGCAAAACTCTATCCGGCCAGTATTGAACCCAACGAAGTTAGAAACATACTGAGGGAGGCTCTCACAAACGAATTTGGCTCTGCCCAGACAGTTATCAAGCAAATTTCTAAAAATCAGGAAGAGGTAGTGCTTTCTCTTGCAATATCTTCAATGCTCGACCGGAAAGGAAAAATGACCGGAGTGGTGGGACTCGGACAGGATGTTACAAAACAATTCCGGCTTCATGAGGAGTTGGTAGCGTCTTATACAAGGATAAGAAAGATTCAGGGCGCTTCTATTTTTGCCCTGGCGCAACTGGCCGAAGCGCGTGACGGTGAAACAGGCGCTCATCTGAAAAGGATCAGGCAATATTGCGCTGTTCTATGCGAAAGTATTCGAAAACGCCCCGTCTACGGCCCATTGATGACCTCGGAGTTCATTGAAGATTTGGTTCAATGCTCAGTATTGCATGACATCGGAAAGATTGTGATTCCGGACAGTATACTTTTCAAACCTGGTAAATATAGGAATGATGAATTTGAAATCATGCAGGAACATGCCCTATTAGGAGGGAAGGCCTTATCGGAAGCCGCAAAAGAAACCGGCGAGTCTCAAAGCTACCTGTCAGTAGGAGCTGACGTCGCCTACTACCATCACGAACGATGGGATGGCTCTGGATATCCTTTCGGGTTGCGTGAGCTTCAAATTCCACTCTCGGCACGGGTTGTATCACTGTGCGATGTATATGACGCGTTAAGATCAAAAAGACGTTACAAAGACGATTTTTCACACGAAAATTCCGTGAAGCTTATAGTTGAACAAAGGGGCAAACAGTTTGACCCGGAAGTCGTTGACGCCTTCCTGGATGTTGTTGAGGGTTTCAAACAGATCATCAATGATTTTGATAAAATTTATGAAAATTAGTTGTCCGAAATTTTCAGTTGTTGTTGAACTTTGTAGACATTAGAGATTCACAATTGGCGACATTCCCTAACCGATCACTCAAATTGGATGTTAAATTCTTCACAGGGGGTGACAAATTGTGTAAACTCAGTGATCCTATTTTTTGAGAGAGTGTTTTGGTATGAGTCAAAGCTGGGTACCTATTTCAACCATAATGAAGACCGCTCCCAAGTTGCTGGAAGTCCCCAAATACGCGAAAAATGTCGCGATGATTCAAGTGGACAAGTTTCTCAGGAACCTTTCCTTCAAAACTGACAATGGGTCTGCTGACAAGATTCGTCAGTGCAGCATTCGCATAACGGACTACTGCAATCTGAGATGTCACACTTGTGGGCAGTGGGGTGACAGAGGATTTTTACGTTCATGTTCACTGAAGGAACTCAAGGAACGTGAAGTTTCTCCGGCCAGATATATCGACCTCCTGCGAGACCTCGAAGAACACGGTCATACACCATCTGTCTATTTGTGGGGCGGGGAACCAATGCTCTATAAGGGTTCCGTTGAGATAATAGAGGAAGCTGCACGGCTCGGTATGCCTCCGAGTATCGCTACAAATGGAACAGGACTTTATGAACACGCCGACCGTTTAGTTAGCGCCCCCATGTTTGTGGTCCAGATCTCCGTCGATGGACCGGATGAGGAGACCCACAACACAAGTAGACCGGGGGCGTCCTCATCAGTTAACAATTTTAGGACCATCAATAAGGCCATTGACACATTGACCCAATTGAGAAAAGAAAAGGGTCAGAGACTTCCACTCATCGCGTCCCTTACAACGATCAACAACGTGAATTACAAGAGACTTGTCGATATTTATGACGTTTTTAGAGACCGAGTGGATGTCTGCGTTTTTTACCTCGCATGGTGGATAGATGAAGAATCCGCTGAAAAACATACTAGAGATTTTGAAGAACGATTCGGATTTAAACCTCAAAAACACTATGGCTGGATTGGGAACTGGCGGCCACCTGATATCCACGCATTGTCCGAGCAACTGAAACGTCTAAATGATCTGGCGAAAAAGTTTTCCGGGCCTGCCGTCATTGTAATGCCGCCTCTTGATGAACCCAACGACCTGGAGAAATATTACACGGATCATGACTGCCGGTTCGGGTTCGACAAATGTGTCTCAATTTTCAGCGCTGTGGAAATAAATTCTAATGGGGACATGTCGCCTTGCCGCGATTACCACGACTACGTCGTTGGAAATGTGAAAGAAAACACAATATCTGAACTTTGGAATTCGGAGCGTTATAGAGAGTTTCGCAAGAGTTTATCGACCAAAGGATTGATGCCGGTTTGTTCACGTTGTTGTGGATTGATGGGTTATTGACATTGATCGAATGGAAGTCGGTCAGGTGGTTTCCAGATCGACTTCACTAGCTCCCATGCCCTGATGAAATCTTACTCATCTCGTTCTGGACGGGATTTCAAATTTGCGATTTCGGGGTTAGAGACCTCATTCTTTTTATCAAGATTTTCCCGGCCAAACCGTTGACTATCCCGGTTCCTATAGCTGCGACAATCATCATGGGCGCCAGTATCAAAATACTCTCATTTTTTACAAGCATGAGATAAGCGACCCAAAGCTGGACCATATTGTGAGTTACAGCGCCTAGGACGCTTACTCCAATTTCACTCAGATATTTACCAGCCAACAGGTATGCGCCACCCATGACGATTATAGAACCAATGCCTCCTGCGCTCGCCAGCAGAAAACCTGGTGATCCAAACTGGCCCGAAATGAGCCCGCCAAGTAAAATTCTACCTATTGTTAGCAAAGCAGCGTCTTTGAATCCAAAAATATATAACGTCGCCAAACCAATGATGTTCGCAAATCCAAATCTAAACCATCCTACTGTAAAGGGGATTAGGGATTCCAAAGAATGTATGGCTGTGGCAAGAGCTAAAAGGACCGCAAGTCTTGAAAGTTTCCCGGTTCTATCAATCATCTGCTGATCGCGTCCAGATTCTGGGATTCATTGCCACCTACTCTAACCACAACCTGATTGGGGACGCACAACAGGGTGGACCCGCATGAGCAGATTTCTCCCATTTTGACGCAATAATGATTGGGACATGGCGAACTGGGGATTCTAACCTTGCCGTTTTCTATCTGAACTTTCGTTTCCCCGAGCGGACCTTTCACCGAAATTACCCGGTCATGGTTCAGCGAATATCTACCAACAAGCCTAGATCCACAACTTATAAATACAATGTTGCCGTTGGTCGTAAGTCTATTGGGCAAATAAAACGAAAGAACGGCTGCGAAGACGCACAGCAGGAAGATAAGAGTGATATCTCCAGGAGTGAAATACCGGAACCAAGCGCGCATACTCACGTGATTTGAGACTTCCTATTCGTCTTGTAAATTCAGAAATCATTCTCCACAAGACGACCTGTAAATGCAAGCCTCGCGCAATGATTGACCAACATCGCCAGCAGTGGCCGATTGACAATAGATCAACATTACTAAACATATTGAATCACAAACTACTAAACTCAAACTATTATCTAATTTTTGCTTGCGCCATATTAGACTTCAATATAAATATTGTCGTACTAGATTGTCGCGGCGATTCCGTTCATTAGGCGGCTTACCATGAAATGTCCAGTATGCGGTGAAATTGAAGATAAAGTTATAGATTCAAGATTGGCCAAGGATAACACCGCAATCCGTAGAAGGCGACAGTGCCTCGGTTGCTTGAAACGATTCACGACATACGAACGGATCGAAGAGATAGTTCCTTTTGTTATAAAGAAGGACGGCCGCCGGGAATCTTTCGATAGGAGGAAGATTGTCGAAGGAATTTTGAGGGCATGTGAAAAGAGACCAATAAGCATAGAACAAATAGAAACCGTGGCGGACAGTATTGAGCAGGATCTTATGGAGAGAGCGGAAAAGGAGATCCAGGTATCTTATGTCGGTGAACGTGTCATGCAGGCCCTTAAGAAAATGGACGAAGTGGCGTATGTACGATTTGCGTCAGTCTATCGATCGTTCCGGGATATAGAAGAATTCGTTAATGAGATTAAGGAACTTTATGAACTCAAGGAAACAAAGGAACAACAAACCGAGCATGGACAATTAGATGATCCTCAACCCCCCCAAGGCGTCTCGTGAAGAGCCTAAGTTCATGTCTCGAGCTATCAGATTGGCTCGAAGAGGCATGGGCCGCACTTCTCCCAATCCGATGGTGGGCGCTGTTATAGTAAAAGAAGGCCGTATCGTGGGGGAAGGCTTCCATCGGGCCCCTGGCGAACCTCATGCCGAAGTCGAAGCAATTCGTGCCTCCGGCATCAAAACCCAAGGCGCCGAATTATTTGTAACCCTCGAACCATGCAATCACTATGGAAGGACGCCCCCTTGTACTCAGGCTATCATGGCGGCGGGGATCAAAAAGGTATATTATGGAATTGATGATCCCAACCCGTCCGTCATCGGCGGCGGCGCTGAATCTTTGCGGAAAGCTGGAATTGAAGTCGTGGGACAAGTCCTCGAAAATAGATGCAAAGCGCTTAATGAGGTTTATCTGACGAACGTCACGCTCAGGCGTCCACACGTTTATCTTAAGCTTGCAATGAGTCTCGATGGCAGAATTGCAACCCGTAGTGGACACTCCCAATGGATAACCTCGGAACATTCAAGAATGAAAGCGCATAGATTAAGAGATCGTGTTTGCGCCATCATGGTCGGCATTGAGACCATTCTCGCCGATAATCCTCGCCTGACGACCCGATTGGGGGAACGCTCCGGTCGAGATCCGATACGTGTTGTGGCGGATTCGAATTTAAGGACCCCATTGGACGCAAACATTTTCAACCAGACCTCTCCTTCAGGAGTCATTATCGCGACCCGAGACAATCCTCCTTCCCGCCTGAAGGCAAGACTGGAGAAAAAAGGCGCCAAGGTTATACAGACAGCCAGTCCCGACAAGGTCGATCTCAAGGACCTTCTTTCAACCCTTTACAAGATGGGGATCACTTCTTTACTGATCGAGGGAGGGGCGGGACTCGCGTGGGGAGCCCTGGAAGCAAGAATAGTGGACCGCTGTTTGTTTTTTTACGCTCCCATTATCATCGGTGGAAAGTCAGCGCCCAGTGGGGTTTCAGGAATCGGCATAAACAGGCTCGAAGAAGCTCCACGACTCGTGGAAATGCGATCATCCAAGGTGGGCCCTGACATTCTAGTGGAAGGAAGGGTCGTTTATCCAGGCGAACCAGATGATATTACAGATAAATCCTGTTAATCCACAACCGAGACACATCGCCCGCGTTGTTGAAATTCTTAGAAAAGATGGAGTAATCGTATACCCAACTGATACCGTCTATGGTTTGGGATGCGACATTGCCAGCAAGAAGGCGCTTGAGCGTGTACGTCGTATAAAGAAGTTCGACAACAAAAGGCACCTTTCTTTTGTCTTTGCAGATCTAAAGACGATTTCCCTTTATGCTCAGGTAGCCGACAAGGACTACAAACTTTTGAAACGCTATTTGCCCGGGGCCTACACGTTTATCCTGAAGGCTACGAGGCTTGTTCCAAGAATTGTGCTCACCAAAAAACAGGAAGTCGGAATTCGAATCCCGGATAATCGAATCTGTCAAGCTCTGCTTGCAGAACTAGGGAATCCGATCCTGAGTTCGTCGGTTAGATTACCGGACGATCAACTGCTGGATGATCCCAGAGAAATCGACAGAATATACAAAGGGCTGGTAGATTTGGTGATAGACGGTGGTACTTTTCTGCCGGAACCTTCAACGATAGTAAGTCTTTTCGACGGTCTCCCATCCGTGTTGCGTGAAGGCAAAGGTGACGTCACACCGTTTTTGCCGGACTGATCAAATCGAACAGAAGTCCAGCAGTCGCCTTTGCGCTCCCCGAATGCCTGTTCAGTTCGTCCCGACCAAGGCGTCCTAAATGGGTCGTATGTTTCAGATCTTTCAATGCCTGAGAAATTTGGACCCGCAGTTCTTGCACATCCTTCGCTTGACCTGCCGCTCCAATATCTAGAAGGAAATCCTTGGCGTCACGAAAATCCTCCATTGACGGTCCGAAAAATACTCTTTTCCCCCAGGCTACAGGCTCCAATATATTTTGTCCCCCTTTAGGGACCAGTGAACCACCAACATAGACCACTGTCGCCACGGAATAAAACTTGAACAACTCTCCTGTTGTGTCAAGGATCACAATGTTTCTTGAACCACGGCTTTCTCCGGACTTTTTGGAGCTTCTAAAAAACGGCTCCTGCAGTTTCCTTTCCCTTATCGCTGTCAATATTGACGGTATTGTTTCAATGTGGCGAGGCGCTATGGCCAGTATGAGTTCCGGAAAATCGTCCAATAAAAGCTGGAAACAGTCTAGTATCTGTTCGTGTTCACCTGGATGGGTGCTTCCCGCCACAAGCACCTTGTGATGTTCATTAATGTCAAGAGAAGACCTCGTCTCATTCAAGACATCTTCCGAAATATTTCGGAGCGCAGCATCGAACTTGGTGTTACCTACAACCTTCACTCGTTCGTAGGGAGCGCCCATTTTCAATATGCGCTCTCTATCAGCTTCAGAAACCATGAGGAAGACATCAATTTTATCCAACATTTTAGATATTAACGAACGCGCCTTCATGTAGCGGGGAAAAGAGCGGTCTGAAATGCGACCGTTGGCCAAGGCTATGATCGTTCCCTGCGATTTCAGGCTGTGCAAAAGATTTGGCCAAATTTCAGTTTCCATGAGCACGAAAAGATCCGGTTGTATCCTTTGAATTACGCGATTTACCAACATTGGGAAATCGATTGGCATGTAGATAAACGCGTCAATTCCGTCCATTTCCGCCTTGGCCTTAGCCTGACCAGTCTCAGTGCCAGTTGAAACAATTATCGTGAAATCCGGAGCCAGTTTTCTAAATTCTTTCGCAAGTGGAGCAAGAGCTACCGCTTCACCGACCGAAACAGCATGAAACCAAACAACGGGCCTGGTCAATGGTGAAGCAGGAAATGTGTCGGGGAGATAACCCAATTTCCCTCTTAACGACTGTCTGTACTTGCCGGAGATAATGACCTTGGGAGCGTAATACCCCAATATAATCGGCGCGCCTACAATGTGGATCAATAAATTGTATAAGAAGCGGACCATAGGAGAGATTATCTCAAGAAATTAACGGCAGATCTCCGTCTTTACGGAGAATGTAGGATCTATCTGAAAATTTTTTTCCACCAGGAACGGATTCATCTCAATCTTGGAGATCTTTGCAAGAGTACGCCATCCCCCAACCGGCGATACGACTTCGAACTTGTGCGGCAGCCACCCATCAGCGCCCTGATGGAAATCACCGAAATCAGCTGTCAAATCGATGTCACCTCTAGGGTTTATTCGTACGAGTCGCAGCAAGTTCATGTTCCTATTGTCTAAAGTAGCGCCCCAGACTCTTCCTTGAAACGTTATCCTGACAACCATCTTTTCGGCGTCTCGGGACAGGACTCGATCAAACCTGACATCCCGCCACTGAAGCAGGACCATCGGAATCAGACTCTCAATTTCAGCCACGTCAGGAAACTTTCGGCCAAAACACTCCCTGTCACCCTTGATCACCTTGCCCTCCTGCGGAACATAAAGCTCAAAGGCTCTAGACTTTATGACCAGTTCAAAGAGTGTGCTTCCACCGGTGGCTAGCCCTTGAAACCGAAAATCGCTAGGTCTGCGATATAAGAGAAAACCCTTTATATCCTGCCTCGATTTATCCACTTCATTCATGGTGGTAACGTTCATTACTGCCTTGAACGCGGAAAGATTCTTGCCGCGATTAAACAGTAACGCTGGTATATCTTCGGGCTTTGTAGTCGTTTCAGCCGCCGATATATGACCAGCCATCACTGCTATCACAAGTATCAGGGCAGCAATAGTGGAGGGGATTCTCGCGCAGCAGAGGAAAAAGGACACGCACATTCTAATGATCTTGTCGTGTTTCTCAGATTGGAAAAAAGACATTTCCGGTTCTCACGGGTTACAAAGTGACAATAGTGGGCTCGAAGACAACTCTATCTTCTCCTCCTCTTGTTGGCCATAGCCTTGCGAGGATAAACGATAATCCTTCTCAGGGGCCCTTCCCCGTAACTCTTAGTATAAACTTCTTTATCTTCGGCTAGAATAAGATGAATGATCCTTCGTTCGTTTGCCGGCATTGGGTTAAAGGCTACTGGCTTAAGGGATTTTCTGGCCCTTAAACTCATTCTGACAGCCATGTCGCGAAGACTGTCGTGTTTACGCCGCCGATAGTCTTCGGTATCTACTATTATCTCGGTCTTGTCCTCAAGAGACACCTCGCGGTTTAGCGCCTTGTTAAGAATGAATTGGAGCGCATCCAGAGTCTGGCCCCGCTTACCGATAAGCAGACCGCTCTTGTCGCCCGTAATGTCGAGAATAACCGAACCATTTGAAACCGAAACCTCAACCGCGGTCTCTACGGGAATTCGGACCAGTATACCTTCCAGTAGGGCCTTAGCTTCCTCAGCAATTCTCATTTTATCTGTATCGATCTCTCCAGCGTCATGCGTGGGCGCCTCAACCTGATCACCCCCAGTCGCATACGGGTCCGCCGAATGTTCAGTCGCAGTAATTGTCATCAAAGGACCTAGTGGCGGCTTTGACGGCAATTCTTCAGCTTCAGGGGCCTTTACTTCCAGTACCTCTTTGAGAATATCCCGCTTTCGAACACGAACCCTTGCGTTTCGATGACCAACCAGTCCCAGGAATCCCCGCGCGCTCTCTTCGAGTACCTCTATTTCTAGAAGGGCCTCTTCAACACTCAGCTCCTTGCACGCCTTTGCAATCGCATCTTTAACAGTCTTCCCAGTAAATTCCTTGTAGCTCATATCTAAATTCCTACCTTAACGGGTTAGCCTATTTGTCAGTAATTGTTGGCCAATAGATAGCACGTTACTGACTAACCAATAAAGGACCAGACCCGAGGGAAAACTCAAGAACATGTAAGTGAACACCACCGGCATCAGCAGCATCATCTTTTTTTGCATAGGATCGCCGGCAGAAGGTGTCATCCACTGCTGTAAGACCATGGTGCCACCCATGAGGATTGGAGTGACATAGTGAGGGTCCGGAGCGGATAGATCCTGAATGCAAAAGTAGATCGAAGGAAAGCACAAGAACGGGGCGTGCCGAAGCTCAATAGCGTATGACAGGGCCTGATACAGGGCGATGAACACTGGAATCTGCATAAACATCGGCCAGCAACTGCCTAGGGGATTGACCTTGTTGTCCCTGAACAGTTCCATGGTAGCCTTGTTTAGAGCGGACTTGTCGTCCTTATATTTTTCTTTAAGTTTGGCAATTTGAGGCTGTAGATCCTGCATTCTTTTCATGGATTTCATACTCTTATGAGTTAAAGGAACGAACAGGATCTTAATTAATAAGGTTAGTATTATGATATCTACACCGTAGTTTCCGGTCCCTGGAATTTTTAATCCCAATACCGTGAAGCCGGAGTTAGAAAAAGTCAGGAATTTCATCAGGTAGGTGGACATGAAGTTTAAGGCTTGGTAATTGCTATAAATGAGAGCGCGCCCTAAATCTCCACCAGCGGCATGCAACGCATTTGCCTCTTTCGGCCCAAGGTACAGACCCAATCGGGTCTCCTCTGACTTTCCTCCGGCCGGTATCTCAATAGAACCATACCTGACAAGTATTTCGGCTATATCATCCCTGGTGGGCTTCAAAAGAGTCACTTTGGCTGCCGGTCTGTGAGAAAAAACCAGGGCTCTAAAGAAATACACGTCCCCCAACCCGGCCCACGCTACGTGCCCCGATAACTCTTCATCCCCTTTAATATCCTTAAAATAGTAGTCCTTCAGTGAGCCGTCCAGAAGGATCTCGACGCTGTTCCAACTAAATCGCTGTTTAGGATCTTCCGAGAAAAACTTTCTCAACGGGAATGTAACAAGATAATCTCTTGACTGATTTGAGGGGTTTTCCAGGCTGTAGGATAGATCGATTGAATATGTGTCAGCGTGAAATACGAACTTCTTATAAATAATCAGACCACTGGGCGAAACACCTCTGTATATGATCGTCTTTTCACCATCTGGTTTATCCAAAAGGACTGAAGGCCCTTCAGTGTCTCCGGTGTAGGCAAGGTTCGAGTCCGAGAAAACCTCCTCCGAACGTGTTAGTCTGATGGACGGAGCGGAAGTATCGGGACCTTCAGGTGGGAAAAGATTGACCAAGTCCGTACTATCAATTTGTGTCGTATAATTCTTGAGCCTGAATGATACGATTTTCCCCCCTATGTTCGTCAAGATAGCTTCATAGTTGGGGGTATCTACCTTAATCCTGGCTTCCTTGACTTGAGTAACAGAAGATTGTAGGAAACTGGCCCCTGACGATGTCTTGGTAGAGGCTATCTCAGTTTCGACCACCGGTTTTTCTTTGGACCAATTTATCTCACCAACAGAAGGTTTGGTGTGCGCCTGGTTTTTTTTCGCCACTTCAATTTTTGATGGAGCGTTGACGGGAGTAGGCGGAGAAAATGAGTGAAAAAAATATTGAAAACCTACAATAATCAACACCGATAAAACGATAGAGAGAATTAAATTTCGATCCATTATTGGATTTCCCGCCTTAAGTATTCCACGAACAAAACTTTCGAACCGGTTATCTGTTTATTCATCAGGGTACTGGGTCAAATCCAGAAGGCCCTAAAGGTCGACACCTGATCAAACGGCGCAAAATGAGGTACAAACCTCTCAATGCCCCATATCTTTGAACAGCCTCTATCGCGTATTCAGAGCACGAAGGGACAAATCGACAAGAAGAAGGAAATAAAGGGGAGAGAAAAATCTGATACAATCCTATTAGTGCGATAAAAATCCGGGTCACTATCAGAACCCTTGATCAACGGCCCGGTTAAGCTCTTCGAATATTTCCCGCGTTTCCAAATTGGAAGAACCTTGCGCCGCAATTATGACCACGTCAATGCCGGAAGGCAATTTTTGCCTGTTATGCCTAAAGAACTCCCTTAATCTTCTCTTCACCCTATTCCGAGCACAAGAGTTTCCCACTTTCTTGCTAACTGAAATCCCCAGTCGCGGGATGCCAACCCTGGTTACGCGCCACCGAAAAATAAAATGGGACGTCCTGAATTTGAGCCCCTCGACCATGATCTGTCGGTATTCTGCTGATCGGCGTATTCGGTCTAATTTGGTGAACTTAAAGTCGCCAGAACTAGACGGTAAGCCTTTTTCGTCCTTTAGCTCTTCTTCTTTGGAGGACAAGGCGTCCATTCTTTGTGCTCATTCGAACTCGAAATCCATGAGTTCTCTTTCGAGACAGATTGCTCGGTTGAAATGTCCGTTTCACTGTTCCATCACCAACCTTCGAACTTTTTTCTAAAAGAACAATTCAAACAGATGTGACTCACTAAGTCAAGAGGCTTTTGTCATCTACAGGTGACAGAAAGTGAAACACCCGCCAAAAGGGAAATTTCGCGTCGTACATTTTACCCGCTGTAAAAATATTTCCCAAAAAATGTTATGCGATAACTGACGGTATAACAATAACTGACGCGGATGGAATAGTCACTTTGTTGTGGTTTATCAAGTTATTGAGCATCTAGTCAAAAAAAAAGCCCTCGTATGGGGCTTTAATAGGTATGGTTTAATTTCTTCTTTGTTTCAATAATTATGCAATCATTGTACCAAAAATGTAGCCGACAAACCCTAAAAAAGATATTGGGCCTTCTATTAAATAAAAACTATATAAATAGATATGTTATATTAATTTAATAAATCTGTTTGTTTAAAATAGTTGCATTTATCTCTTTGTAATGATAATTCCCAACAAGAATACATAAGAGGTGTTGACCGTGACGCTCCAAGTCATCTTCTCCATAATACAAATATCATGTCTGGTAAGTTTCCTCGTGCTCTGGCGAATGTGGGTCAGAAAAAAGCTTGCCGCATCTTTTCTAATTGAAGATGAAGACCGACTTCTCTTTCCATTTCGCTATCTATCCTGGGTCTTGGGGGGCGTGGTCTTGATTACTGCTCTGGCTCAGGCGCATTTCCTGTGGGTCACCACAAGGGAAAGTAAGGAAACGTCTAAAATAAAGGCACTCTACGCGAAAGTGGAAGAACAGAGTCGTACCGTGGATGAAATGAAACGCATCGTTGAGAAGTTGGGCCGTGATGTTGAACTCAACTTCAAGGCTCTCAAAGTTTTCGGTAAAGATCAGTTGAACCAGATGAGGGCCAACAAGCTTACTAACGATCTAAGGCTACGTCAAAACGACTTGGCGCCTAAAGACCCAGTGTCGTCAAAACCCAATGCAATCAAGTCCGCTGCGCTCCAAAACCCTTTTGCCCAGGAAGCTAAAGCGTCGTCCGCGTCTGCATCGCTATCGGATCCGACAAAGAACGTTGAGCATAATTTGGACCACGCGTCGATGCGGCTAAGTCGTAAGGGAAAAGCCACAGCGGATAACCTGAGGGTCCGAAAGCAACCTAACGAGGATTCGCCGATAGTTGACAGGTTGATGGCGGGCCAGACGATCAAAGTCACAGAAAAGAAGATTACCGGTGACAGGATCTGGTTTAGAGTGATCACCCCCTCTGGTAGAGCGGGGTGGGTGGAATACAGCTACGTAAAACTCGAGGGGGCGGTCTAATTTCCAGCTATCGGGAGAGGTTCAAAATCAGTTGTTTTTTGCTGTAGACCCTATAAAAGAAAAGTCCGCAACTACGTTGAAAAGTCTTGAAATTTGAACCAGCAGCGCCAGTCTGTTGCTCCTTATGTCAGGATCTTCCGCCATCACCAGAACAGAGTCAAAAAAGTCGTCTATAGGGGTTCTCAGTTCCGCCATGTTTTCCAAAGCGTATGAGTAGTCGCCCCTCGTAAATGCGTCTCGACATCTCCGTTCCACTGAAAGCAATTTTTCATGAAGGCTCAATTCAGAGGGCTCATGAAAGAGTTCCGGCCGCAATTTGGCGCTCGGAGAGGTCTTCAATATATTCATTACTCTTTTGAAACCAATCAGGATGGATTCAAAATCATCTCGCTTCTGCCATTCAGCCAGCGCGTCCAATCGGATTCTCGCATCGACCACATCCGAAAAATCGGCTCTTACAACAGCCTCAACAGCGTCAAGAGAGAAACCTCTACCAGCGTGAAAATTTACGAATCGCGCCTTGAAGAAATCGAAAACATCTGCCTCAACCTCGTCTTTGGGTCTAGTCATTTTCGATTTTACAAGCCCAAGTGCCAAACCGATGAGCCATCGCAAATCCACTTTCCAATCGTGACGTATAAGGATCTGAATTATTGATAGCGCGTGCCGTCTCAAGGCGTAAGGGTCTGCGGCCCCTGAAGGCACAAGGCCAACGCTGAAACAACCACATATAGTGTCGATGCGGTCGGAAATAGACACTATGGCCCCTATTAAACTCTCAGGAAGGTTGTCCCCGGCTCTTGTAGGTAAATAGTGCTCCCTTATAGCAGTGGCGATCTCGTCAGACTCGCCGTCCAACCTTGCGTAGTAGCTACCTATGATTCCCTGAAGTTCAGGAAATTCATACACGATCCCAGTCTCAAGATCACATTTGCACAACAACGCGGCACGTTCGACAAGCGCTGCTTTCTCAGGAACCCACATATTCGCCAGCTTGCCAGAAATGTTTGAGAATCTCTCCACCTTTTCGAACGCCGTCCCCAATTTGGAATGAAATATGACTCCTTTGAGAGCGTCCAGTCTACTGGAAAGCGGCTGTTTTCTATCCTCCCTGAAATAGAACCTTGCGTCCTCGAGTCTTGCCTTTAAAACACGCTGATGTCCTCTGCGGGAAATATCTTCATCCTTTACAGGAGTGTTGTTGATTGCGATGAACCTATTTTGGATTCTGCCCTGTCCGTCTTGAAGGCAGAAGTATCTCTGATGCTTCTTCATGCAGGTGACAAGAATTGACGCAGGTAATTCAAGAAAATCTTCTGAGAAGGATCCTATTATCGGATACGGGCTTTCCACGAGGAAAGTGACCTCGTCCAACAGAGCTTCATCTTCAAATGGGGTCAGACCTTCCGATCCAGCGATTTCACTAACTTTACCCCTTATTATTTCAGACCGCTTGTTAAAATCAATTTCAATACCCTGGCGCGCCAATTCCTGCCTGAGTTCCACAAAAGAGGAAACCGGAAAACTTCCAGGATGCACAAACCTGTGACCAAAACTTGATTTCCCGCTACGAACATTTCCGAACACAAAGGGTATTGTGGCGCCATCGATAATTGCGACTATCCAGTGGATAGGTCGAACAAACCTGGCGTCAAGGTCCATCCATCGCATGGTCTTGGGAAAATAAATTCTTTCAAGGATTCCAGGAAGGGCTTGGGACAGGACTTCAGCAGTTGAGCGGCCCTCTTCCACTTTTCTGACACCGACAACTTCACCCTTGGGAGTCTGGATTTTTATCAAATCCTCAGCCGCCAATCCTTGGCTTCTCGCAAACCCCTCAGCCGCCTTTGTAGGATTGCCCAAAGCATCGTAAGCCGAGGCTACCGGTGGGCCGGTTTTTTCGAATGTTCTTGAATCAGACCTTTCCGCAACATCTGATATTCTTATTATGAGACGACGCGGCGTCGCAAAAGTATCAATCTGGCCGTGGGAGATCAGAGAATTTGACAAAAAACGTGAAAGAAGCTCGGTAAGTGACGTTAATGCGGGTCTGATATAGCCCGCAGGGACCTCTTCGATCCCAATCTCAAGCAAGAATTCGCCTTTCATGTGTCCGCCCTTCATACCTGAATATTAGCTTTGCTTTCTGAGTAGGGGGAATCCCATGGTTTCTCGTTGCTTTAAGTATGCCTCAGCGGCTTTTCTGGCGAGATTCCTTACCTTGTGTATGTATGAGGTCCGTTCAGCCACACTTATAGCGCCCCTGGCGTCAAGTATATTGAACACATGTGAGCACTTCAGGCAATAGTCGTAACCTGGTAGGGCCAGTGGATCATCACAATCAAGCAAAGCCTCGGCTTCTATTTCGTACATGGAAAAAAGCTTTGTCAACATAGAGGCGTTGGCCCTCTCGAAGTTGTAAAATGAGCCCTCAATCTCGGACCTGTGATGAATGTCCCCATAAGTGATCGAGTCAGTCCACTTCAAGTTGTAAACACTCTCTACCCCCTGAAGAAACATACATATTCGTTCAAGGCCATATGTCAGTTCAACCGCCACCGGCTTGAGATCAAAACCGCCAGCCTGCTGGAAGTACGTGAATTGTGTAATTTCCATGCCATCAAGCCACACTTCCCAGCCCACTCCCCATGCTCCCAAGGTTGGAGATTCCCAGTCATCCTCGACGAATCTTATGTCGTGACACATGGGATCTATGCCAAGTGACGCCAAAGATTGAATGTACAAGTCCTGAATCTCCAGTGGCGACGGTTTCAGAATGACCTGATACTGGTAATAATGCTGGAGCCTGTTTGGATTTTCCCCATATCTACCATCGGTAGGCCTTCTTGATGGTTCCACATACGCCACATTCCAAGGTTCTGGTCCTAAAACTCTTAGAAAAGTGGCAGGATTCATGGTGCCAGCCCCCTTTTCCACATCATAGGGCTGCTGTATCACGCAACCATGATCCGCCCAAAATCTTTCCAAATTGAAAATTAGTTCCTGAAATGTGAGCATGACCAGAACCTTTCTGAGCTTTAGTGTGTCCAGACTATCCTGCGCCCGTACGTGCGCAATCGACCTATCCCCCCTAGGTAACATTAGATCTTTTGACAAGTCAAGGATCGCCTTGGATTTGATTAATGTGGAATATCGGGGTATAATTCACCTAAACTCAAAAAATTTAAGAAGCGGAAACGGTCTCATGCGAAAAGTTGGTCTTTTTCTTTGGTTTAGTTTTGTATTCCCGGCTCATATAGTCCTGTTTCTCGTAATTCCTTCCTTTGCCCAACACATGCCGGCGGACTCCAAGAAACTGGGATCATTGATTGACATGGGAAAATATCAAGAGGTTATCAATTTGACAGCCGGCGCTCAGTCCGATCCTTCAGACCCTGAGTCCCTATATTATAGGGGTAGGGCATATTCAGGTCTCGCAAAACGTTCCTCAGCCATTAAAGATTTTACCGAAGCTATCTTACTTGATTCCAGAAATTCAGACTATTATATACAGAGAGGCGTAACCTTTCTGGAAAATGGTCAGGCCTCGGAAGCCATATCAGACTTTACAGCGGCCCTGAAACTTAAACCTGACAACATAGGGGCTTTAAATCATAGAGCGAAAGCCTGGATGTTGACTGGTCAAACCGCCAAAGCCATGGAGGACATCAACGGGGCCATCCGACTTGCGTCTTCAAATCCTGACCTATACAAGTTGAGAGCTGATATTCTTTCAGGCTCGAAGAGTTTTGAAGATGCGGTGGTGGATTATAACAGGGCAATCGATCTGGCGCCTTACGCCGCGGCCATTTACAATAACCGGGCTGTAGCCTTGGCAAACATCAATCGCCCAAAAGAAGCGATCGAAGACTTGAATTCAGCTATGGAACTCTCAACGACGAGGCCGAATTCTGCAGCGTCCCCTGTTTTTCAGGGATCGCAATGGTAATTATTAATGCTTTCTTCATATTCGCGTGAGTAAATTATCTTTGAAAGAGTCAATTATTCTACTATATATCAATGTAATATGAAAAATACTTTTTTAACCGCGCTGGAATATTTATGGCCACATGTTGGCGCTACCTTGCAAGAACAAAGATAAAGAGGTCTTGATATCTGGAATGCGTGATCACACTAGTGGACAGGTAGTAATAGTTGGGGGAGGAATCGCCGGGTTGATTACAGCCAGGCTGCTTTCAGAAAATGGCATTCCTTTCGCCATTATAGAGAGATCTGCAAGGTTGGGTGGCCATACGAAGGATTGGGCGTGTATGGCTACGGACAAGTGCAACAGGTGTCATAGTTGTGCGGTTTTCGACTATGAAGACTTAGTGGCGTCATCTCCTAATGGCGAAATACTCCTCCGTCACGAGTTATTTTCGGTGACCAGGTCAAAATCCGGACTCCATAGTGTCGGAATTCGCAACCTTGACTCAGGCGCTGAAAGAGAACTCCACTCCATGGCTTTAGTACTGGCTGTAGGGTTTGAAACGTTCGATCCAACAGAAAAAGGCTTCTGGGGATATGGTACGTTTGAAGGAGTAATGACGCTGTCAGACCTGAACAGTTTGATGCGCCTCGACGAGTTGAACAAACTTCGGCCAGATAATGAAAAGCCACTAAATCTTGCCTTTTTTCAGTGTGTAGGGTCTCGTGACAAAGCCATCGGGGCGAATTATTGTTCGCAGTATTGTTGCGCTGCGGCTATCAGGGCCGCATTGCGGATCCTTCACAAATATCCTGACTCAAAAATTGCGATCTTCTATATTGACTTGCAAATCTCGGGTAAGGTTGCACGAACTCTAGTGGATCAGGCTCAAGAGATGGGGGTTCGTTTTTTGCAAGGTGTCCCAGGAGAGATTCAACCGAGCGAGGACGGGGAATTGAAGGTAATCGTGGAGAGAAATGGGCGAAATGTTGTGGAGCGGTTCAACCGGATTGTCCTCTCAACAGGCCAACGCCCGTCGTCTTCAGCCTCAGCAATATCAAGTATGACTGAAGCGCCGTTAAACGAGTTCGGTTTCTTTCAGACTCGATCTCAGTTGGACCTTGTCAGGAGTCCTCTAGATCGGATTTACATCGCTGGAAGTTGTTCAGGCCCAGCAAATATACCGGACGTCGCAATGAATGCCGGGAAAGTAGTATCAGCAATAATTAGGGATCTCGAACTGGCAATTTGAGGGAATTATGCTCAATTCACAAAAAAATAATTCGATTTCGTGTACCGTTCCAAAACAGTCCGCTCTGGTTGTAGGTAATGGACTTACAGCTTCCATGGTAGTGGCGGCCATAAAAGGCGTGGGACTGGATGTGACCGTGTCAAAATTTGGTTCGAACTCCTCTATGCTTTTCCATTGTTTTGACAACGAATCGCTTATGACTTTTCCGGACATCTTTGATGAAGAACTCCCCACAGTGGATGAACAACAGTGGGAACCAACTAACATTGTCCCTCGCGAAGATGGATTTGTGGTGACCTTCGACAGCGGCAAAAGCCATAAATTCGGTAGTGTCTTTCTCGCCATTGAAGGAACCTTAAAACCTGTCCCTAAAGATCTGCCTGCCGACGTGTCCACGATCACTCAAGACACAACGACACCGTTCGGCAGCTCTGTATGCTTTTTACTAGATTACGAAGAAATCACAAATCCATCCATTGGAATGCGCTCTATACGAATGGCCCTTGAAAACCAAATAGCCGGAGGACGATCTTTTGTCCTGCTTCGGCAAACCCCGGTAAAAGGCCTGCTCGGAGAAACTTTATACGAAACTGCGCGTCTTGCCGGTGTGCGATTCTTGAGATATGGAACGGAACTTCCAAGGATAGAAAGACTGTCAACATCCGTCGAGTCTTCCTTCCGATTCAAAGTTTCAATTCTAGACATAATTGAGTCCGGAGAGGAAATCAGTTTTGATTGTGATCGGGTCTTTGTTGGCTCCAACCTGATCATTGAGCGAATTCCGGATGGTTTTAGAAATCTATTGAGTGAAGAAACCGACCAGCAGGGCTTTCTCATTCAGGATAGCGTTCATTGCCTCACGGGCAAATCATTTCATAGGGGAGTCTATTGTGTTGGTCCTTCCTCAGGGTGTGTGGATTTATTTGAGACGAACATGGCGGCCGCCAGCGCTGCGGTCGATGCCGCCGCATGGCTCAAGCTTGCTAATGCGCCCCAACCAGATAGGAAGATGTCGATAACAGACCAGTGTATCCGATGTCTTACGTGCATTAGACTGTGCCCTCATTCGGCGATTACGATGAACGCCGAGCCATCCAGATCAAACCTTGAGTTTTCAACCGTCAGGTGCTTGGAGTGCGGCATATGTGTCTCCGAGTGTCCACGAACTGCGCTTGATTTGAACAGTTTTTTGGAAGACGGTTTTTCATCGTTTATAGACAGGCTTAAAACGGAAATTTCCGAAAACGCTATTGTGGTATACGGATGTTACAGGTCGGCTGGACGCGCAATATCGGAGATCAACCTTCCGGAAAATGTTCTTTTTTTCCCCGTTTCGTGCGCAGGTCGTTTATCCGAATCGATTCTATCGGCGACCTTGGCCACTCCTGTCAAAGGGATCTTGATTCTGGGTTGCCATCATGGAAACTGCCGCTCGAACAATGGTACTGACTGGGCTAGATTACGTCTATCAAATATGGCCAAAAGGCTCGGTTCATTGTTTGGGAAGGTTGGCGCTATTTCCTATAAAACTTTGGCTCCTAATGAATCTTCAAGAATGCTAAAGCTAATTATTGATTTTTCTGGTTTGGTACGTGAAATTTATTAATAATACAGATTCATTTCATCAGTTTTATAAAAATATGTCGAGCTACGGAGCAAAAAATGAATTCAGCGTCCCGTACAGGTTTATCTGAAAATATGAGTTCAATTGAAAACTCCATCGGACAGAACGATGTTGATATTTGCGTCACCTGTGGCCAGTGTGTTTCTCGCTGTTTCCTCAGTCAAAGCTATCCGGACATCAATCCTAGGAAAATAATCCGAAAAACTTTACTCGGCCGTGAACAGGAAGTTATCGACTCAGAATTTATATGGGCGTGCACGCTCTGTGGCAGATGTACCACCGATTGCCCTAAAAACATCAGCATTGATGTTATCATACGTAGACTCCGTGGGTTGGCGTGGGCCCAAGGCAAAGCGCCAAGCCGCCTTTGCGAGGGCATCAAGAAGATAAAAGAGTTCGGTAACAATATTGGTGTGGACGCTGAGGAATTCCAGGAAACCGCTGAATGGATCGCTGAGGAATGTGAGGAGGAACTTCAGGAAATATTTGAAGAAGCTTCTAACGTTCCTTTTGATCGTGAAGGAGCTGAGATCCTGTATGTGCCCAATCCGAGAGAATATACTTCCAATCCGAACATGTTCCAGACTTATTTAAAATTTTTCGCTCATGTTAGGGCAGATTGGACTCTGTCGACAAAGGTATTCGACATTACTAACTGGCCATACTACGTTGGCGATCAAGATGACGCCGTAGCGCTGGTAAGAGCCACGGTCGACGAGGCTCGCAACTTGGGAGCAAAAATGCTCCTCACCACCGAGTGTGGCCATGGTTTCAAGATATTGAGAAAAGACGCTCAAGCATGGCTTGAGGAATCCATCGATATCGAGGTCCTGTCCATTGTAGAACTAGCCTACAGATATTTCAAATCAGGAAGACTGAGGCTGCGCAAGGGCGCAATTGAAAAAACAGTCACGTATCATGACCCCTGTAACGTTGGGCGAAAGGTTGGGATATTTGAAGAGCCTCGGGAGCTTCTCAAATTTATATCGGCAAATTTCGTCGAAATGTGGCCTAACAGAAAATACTCAATTTGCTGCGGCGGTGGTGGAAGTGTAAGTCAAAATTCTGACATGGGGATCAAGAGGTTTGAGCATGCGACCGGCAAGAGAGACCAAATATTGAGGACCGGCGCAGACATCCTTGCGACTTCTTGTCAGAACTGCCTGACTCAACTTGGAGACATGCAATCCCGTTACAATATGCCTGTCGAGATCAAGTCGGTTATGGAGCTGATTGTTGAGGCGATAGAACCTTAGAATCCGTTTTGAGGACCCCCCATGTTGTTGCCAGATAAGCGAACCAGATGAGCCTGCCCACAAATAACCACTTAATACCGGAACACAACACTATTTTTATTATAAAATACATTAGCTTTTGTTTCTAATATATTAAAATAATATTATGTTTTAAATAGAAATTGCTTGACTTTATGTCGAGTTTGGGTTAGGCATCATAGGCATAGTTTGAAGATTCGCTTTTGCGAAGTTTCAAACCCCAGGGGAAAAAAAGGTGCGGCCCGGGGAGAAACTAAAGCCCAGTCTCTATAAAACAGATGGTTAATTAAAAATGGTTTTAGACGATCCGGTTCATCACCGGCTGGAGGTACGCTTATGGTAGCAAGGGGCAGAAACCGAATTCCTTGTTTGTTAGCAATGAGCCTGATTTTAATGTTGGGCATGTCCACTTTCGCGCTGAGTTGGAGCAAGGCTTATCGTTATCCTGTCAAAGTGAATGTCTCTGACGCGAATTCACAAAATAGCCAGTTTGGTTCATCAGAAACTTTTCCAAGAATCGGCGGAACGGGTTGGGACGTTGCAGCCGGTCAGGCGAGAGCTGAGATATTTTGCCCCAAACGTGGATACAGTTTTGAAATAGGAATGCGTCCCTTTTTCACTTCATTAACTGGTGGGTCTAAGGCTATGAGCCGGGGTGGTGAAGGATCTTTTCTCAATCTACGTGGACATCTTCGAATTCCTGATGAAAAGACACTTTGGGAATTTTATTCTCACTTGAGACTTTGGGACAAAGTGGCTCTACGTATCGAGTATGCTCCATGGGTATGGGCCGGCCCTGGCCACATACCAATCGACGCTAACTTCGCCGGGATGACTTTGAAAGCCGGTGACGCTATACAGTCGGACTTGGGCATTACGACATTTACCGTGGGCGGCGATTACGACGTTTCATTCGGTCGGGACCTGGTTTTTGGGCCTAATGCGGATCTAAACATAATCAAATGGGCTCAGAAGGTTACCACTGAAAAGGGAGCTTCCAACGACTTTTCTCAGACAATTCTACAGCCTGCGATAGGGGCCCATGTTAGATATGAGCCCACGAACACGGGTTATTTCTCATGGTTTAAGCCGTACATTGAAGCCAGATTTAGCTGGATGAGTTTCGATGGCCTGGGTCTGTCAACTTTGGACATGAGCGCAGGGATCGCACCTCCTGTCAGCAGAAACGTCGACGCTGGCTTCAGAATCGGTTACAAACAATGGCGACTGGACGGCAATCGTGCCAGGCTGTTCACAGATGTGAGCGTAGAAGGTCCATACATGGATTTCTCACTCCAGTTTTGAAATCTTCAAGGCCCCAAAGCTATTAACCTCCATAAAACAGGGCTTCAAGCCCTGTTTTTCATTTTTGTGTAAAAGATAACTGACAATTGCTGTTAAAGGCCTGAATTCAAAAACCAGAATCATCCGTCGTGACAAAAAATTTACTCTTGAATCAATTTTCTAAAAAAAATGTCTTATTTTACGTATAATGGAGCAAGTTCTCAAAAAACTGTCATGGTTTTTCAGCGGCGTAGAATGTCATTGAAAAGATTTTTAAATTTATCCGTTTTGGCGACGCTCCCATTTTTTATGTTCTTGCTAGCGCCCCAAAATACGTGCCATGCCGAGCCAGTAGCATTGAAATCCGGAGCATCGATGGACGGGCTGAGGTACGGACTGCCGCCTCAAGTTGAAAAGAACGGCTTGCGCTTCGCATCTCAAGCAGTTCCGTTGAACCGATCTGATGTGCGAAGCCGTATTCTTAAAGAAATCAATTACCTGCTCCTTGACAGAAGATCACGCGTCTTTTACTGGCTATCACGGGCAGATTCCTTGAAACCTACTATCGGTCCGATTCTTAAAGGCTATAGCCTACCATACGAATTTATTTATCTGGCCGCTATTGAGAGCAATTACAACGGTCGAGCGCTGTCCTCGGCAGGCGCCTTTGGGTATTGGCAATTTATTAAGGCCACTGCGCTTTGCGGTCCTAAAGGATGTCCCGATTACGATTGGAAAAGAGTTATTAATAATTGGAAAGATGAACGCGCAGACCTTGTTAAATCGACGCATTCGGCCGCACGCTATCTTGCGTGGCTGAACAGGGTGAAAAAAGTCAGTCTTAACGGCCATCCTGACACGGATGGTTTTCATGACTGGTTTTTGACTGCAGCGTCATACAATGCTGGTCCAACACGCGTCATCCAGAGACTCAACGCCTATGGCACTACGAGCTATTGGGACACTCCTCTCCCGATTGAGACCGAAAAATATGTTCCACGTTGGATTGCCCTGGGTCTTATAAGCGGGAATCGTGATTTCTATGGCCTAAAGATCAAGCCTGGTGGATCGACTTCGTTTGACACTATTGAACAAATAAAGCTGGCCAAAGACCTCAGCTTCGCTCAGATAGCCAAAATGCTCAATACAACACCCAGGGTCATCTGGTCGTTGAATTCGCAAATCCCTTTCGAAAAGGCTGTCTTCCCGGCCCGACATGGTGGTGTAATAATCAAACACACGATTCATGTGCCCAAGGGAACCGGGAAAAAGCTACTTACTCAGCTAGAACTCCAAGGGTTCAAGAAGAAGCAAACCAAGAAATAGATTAGCCGGTTGTGTGTATCAATAAAGCTTTTGCAGGACTTTTACCGATATTTTCCAATTGGGCCTCGGCGTCAGGGGCCAAATACACTCCCTGTCCCTCAATCAATTCAATTTTCTCGTCTTGATTAACTAAACGGAATAGACCTTTTGTAACAAAGATAAAACGATCGGTGTTTTCTAGGGGAACCAACAGTGGAGCGGAACCCATGGAGAAATTGAGAAGCTTTACCTCAAGCCTGTTCAAAACAGCGTCTGCGGTAAGCAAATATTCTATTACACCTTTCCCTAGCTTTCTGGATTTTCTCGAGTCACTCGGTTCACAAACCACCGCTCTCCTGTAGAGGATGCCATTTAACAATTCTCCGATCCTTACATCAAAGGCGTCCGCAATTTTTGCCAGAGTGTTAAGCGTAGGAGATGTCTTATTGAGTTCAATCGAACTCAAATTGGACGCGGCCACGCCCGTGAGTTCGCTCAACCTGGAAAGAGACAGCCCCTTTCGTTTCCTGTAAGATCTAATTTTAGATCCAATATCCAATTCAGACTGGTTCATGGTTGTGGCCGGGTAAGACTCATCAAGATTGACTACGTAAGCCTATTATAGCATAGACGATCTTATCGCTTTTATAATATCTCCAATCAAGGAAATTCTACCTCAACAAAAAGCCTAAGACTTAATGTCTCCATCAAATATGATCGCCGGCGCCTCCCGGATGTGTGATATAGGTATGAACAAGGCCCCCTCCGGTAGCGCACAGGAATCGAGATTCTTTTTTGGACCAATAACCCTTGTGTAACCCAGTCTAAAAGCTTCGTTGACTCTGGCCGGAGCTTTAGCCACTGGTCTTACTTCTCCCGAAAGACCGACCTCTCCAAAAATCATGGACGAAAAAGGGATTATGCGATCAGAAAAGGACGAAATGACTGACGCCACTATTCCAAGGTCTACGCCAGGCTCTGTTGCTCTTACTCCGCCTACAGCATTCAGAAAAATATCCTGATCACTAAGACAAAGTCCAAGTTTTTTCTCAATCACCGCAACCATGAGAGCTAAACGTTGAGGGTCAACGCCAAGACAGGTCCTTCTCCCTGACCCGGGCGTAGGGCCGGAGACCAGTGCCTGTATCTCGGCCAGAATTGGTCTCGAACCCTCCATGATGGCCGTAACCACGGAACCTGAAGCCCCTTCAGGACGTTCCGACAAAAAAAACTCGGAAGGATTCGCAACCTGACTCAAGCCTGTGTCCGTCATCTCAAAGACGCCAATTTCGCTTGCCGACCCAAAACGATTCTTAACTGCCCTTAAGATCCTGTATGGATGCCCGCAATCACCCTCAAAATACAGGACCGTGTCAACCATGTGTTCCAGGACCTTGGGGCCTGCTAGCGCTCCATCCTTGGTCACGTGACCGACGAGAAAGCATGCTGATCTGCCTTTTTTAATTGTCTCAATGGAGCGAGCGGCGACATGCCGAACCTGGCTCACACTTCCTGGATATGAATCAACGGACTGACATGATATCGACTGTGCGGAATCGAGCACCACTACTGACGCCTCAGTGATTCTAACCAACTCCAGTATGCGTTCCAGTTCATTCTCCGCCGCCACGAGAAATGACCGTGAACTAATTCCCAATCGATCAGCCCTCATTTTGATTTGTTCCAGGGATTCCTCACCGGACACGTACAAAACGCTTTCCCCTTGCTTGGACATGGTTCCCAACGCCTGCGTCAATAGTGTACTTTTACCTATTCCTGGGTCTCCGCCGACCAAGATTACACTCCTCCTTACAATCCCCCCGCCTAAGGCCCTGTCCAGCTCATCCATTCCCGTCGACAGACGTGGGCGTCGATCACAGGAGATCTCATCAACCGGAACGGGGGCCAATTTGGCCTCATTTCGGCGCGTAATCCCTTTTGGCGACACAGGGGAAACTCTTTCTTCTATCGTATTCCATTGCCCACACTGTGGACAACGCCCCATCCACTTTAACAGCTTCGCTTCGCATTCGCTGCATGTAAAAACGACTTGAGTCTTCATATAAAGTCCTTACGAGTAAAACTCAAAACCGACGAGCCTAAAAGAGAGCATATAAACCGGTGCTTTATTATCGAGTAATTCATTTGTTCCTGATCTATGTTAAAGTTAACATAGATTGATACGTTTCTTTTGTCGTTCCAGCCTGAATGGTTGGCACGTCCTGAACGAGTTGCTTTTTCCACGGATGATTCCTGTCAATGACTATTGATTTTTGTACGGACCTAGCCTTCGCCAGGTGGCCCATAATGACTCAGAAAAATATTGTCGGTTTCGATGGCGCTTTCAAGATATAGATCTCTATCTTCATGGTTGAAAGAACGATTTTCCGGACCCGTTCGTAAGATTACCATCGACTCAGGCCTTGGTTGTCCGAATAGAGATGGTACCCTTGGGGTTGGTGGTTGTATATTCTGCAATTCCAGAGGGTCCGGCACTAACGCAGGAAACAGAGGTCTGTCGATTGCGGATCAAATTGATCAAGGAATAGAATTCTTCTCCAGACGTTATAAGGTAAACAAATTCATCGCTTATTTTCAGTCTTATACAAACACATACGGTAATCCCAAATTACTGGAACGTCTTTATTACCTTGCGATCCAAAGACCTGAAATCGTAGGTCTGTCTATCGGGACCAGGCCTGATTGCGTCTCCGACGAAGTAATAGAAATACTCTCAGGCATCAACAAAGACAAACCCGTGTGGCTTGAACTCGGTCTCCAATCCATACACAACCGCACTCTCAAACTTATTGCACGAGGACACGAATCATGGGTCTTTTTTAAAACTGCCGATCGGGCGCTGAAGCGAGACTTGTTGGTGGTCGCTCACATCATTTTGGGTTTGCCGGGTGAGACTACAGCGGATACGACACTCACTGCAAGGGCTGTAGCAAAATCTGGAATCCATGGCATAAAGATACATCCACTTTATGTGATTTCCGGGACGATTCTGGACGAAATGTACAGAAACAAGAAATACATTCCTATAACCATGAAACAGGCCATACAAGGCTCCATCGCTGTTTTGGAGGTTTTACCCCCGAATATGGTTATCCACCGACTGACTTCGGACCCCCATCCTGAGGAACTGGTCGCGCCGGTGTGGATGCTTGACAAGGCCTGCGTGAGAAACGCTCTGTTTGCGGAGATGGAGTTACGTGATGTTTTCCAGGGCTCGAAATATGAAACTAAATAGTTTTGGTGAGGCAGCGTCGAGACATTGGTATGAATAGACGCAATACCTATTCTAAAACGAAGATCACCTCAGCTCTAACACGATATTCCTGTATCTCTCCCGCCTCACACATGACTGTCATATCGACAATTTTCATGCCGGTTATATTTCTTAAAGTCTTGTTTGCGCGTTCAAAAGCCAGCTTAATCGCCTCCTGAAAGTTGTTGGGCGAACCCGCAATTACCTCAGTCACTCGAGCAACTCGTCCTGGCATAGTATCCTCCTGACTAGCTTGCCTCACCATGTTAGAGATTAGGCAATAGAATGACAAATTGTCAACAAAACAAAACAGATTGATCAGGCTTGGGATATTTCGATAAACCTAATTAGCCTCCTCACATTCGCAAAAAATATTGTTCCTGATTTTGCGCCGTTTGCCGACGGTGTGACACAACTTATCTTGAACGTCGCGAGCGGCCCGCTGTCTGGCTTCTTATAGTGCGTGTTAAAGGCTTTGACCGATCAAAAGGAGCGGATTGTCGATCACTTGCGGATTGCGGCATCTTCTCGACCAGTTCCATCAATTTCATTCGTTCTTCACGGGTGGCCAATCGCCAGGCGCCAGATTCCAATGTCCCGAGGTTGATGGGACCAAAACTGGTTCGTCTAAGTTTCCTGACAGGGTAGTTGATTCGAAAGAATATACGTTTTATTTCATTTTTTTTGCCTTCGGAAAGGACAACCCTGAACCATGATGTTGTCTCCTGAGCGCGTAAGAAAACGCAACTGATATCACCAACACGCTCCCCGTCACTTAAACGCATCCCTTTCTTTATGATGGACAATGACTTCTGGTCGGGGATTCCTCTGACTTTTACCAGATAAGTCCTCGGAATCCTATTCGAGGGATGAGTCAAAGCCTGGGCAAGACTGCCATCATTAGTAAGGATCATCAGGCCTTCGGCGTCAAAATCTAGACGACCAACGGGGAAAACCGGGTCCTTGATCTTGCGTGTGACATCTCCGAGACACGGTCTATCTTCGGGGTCTTTCATGGTTGAGACAACGTTACGTGGTTTATTGAAAATATAAATCAGTTGATTAGACTCAACTTTTCTCAAAAGTTTGCCGTCAACTTTTATGTAGTCGGTTTCCGGATCTACCTTGAACGCAGGATCCTGGATTAACTGTCCGTTGACAGTGACTCTACCTTCCCGCACAGCTTGCTCTGCGAACCGCCGGGAACCAGCTCCGGAATTCCTAATTCTCAATTGAAGTTTTTCTTGTGTCATGTTTAGTCCCAAATACTTTTACTCGAAATCAATGATAAGCAGCGAAGCTTGACAATCAGACCGTGATATCCCATTTTAAGACTATGAATAGATTTAATTGTTTACGTAGTCCAATCGTGATATACGTTCAAGAAAACTGTTAAGAAACATCGGGATCGGAGTTTTTGTTGAACAACATATACAAAAATTTGGGGTTGTGGCTTGTCATATTCTTAGTGATGATCTTTCTTTTTCATCTATTTAATCAAACAAAATCTCCACAAAAGGAAATTTCATACAGCCAGTTTAGACAGGATCTCGACCAAGGATCAATAAAGTCTGTAACGTTGCAGGGAAATCGAATAAAAGGCGCTTATCTTGATGGTAGCGGCTCTTTCAGGACCCTAGCGCCCAACGACCCTGAACTGATCCCTTCTCTCATTAAAAACAGAGTAGATATACAGGTATCTCCCGAAGATGACAATCCCTGGTATCTAACAGCGCTTATCTCGTGGCTACCGATGATTTTTCTGATTGCCATATTTGTGTTTTTCATGCGCCAAATGCAGGCGGGTGGCGGCAAGGCAATGAGTTTCGGGAAAAGCCGAGCGCGCTTGATTTCAGAGGATCAGAACAAATTTACTTTTGCTGATGTTGCCGGAATCGAGGAAGCCAAGGAAGAGCTTTCTGAAATAATTGATTTCTTAAAAGATCCAAAGAAATTCACCCGTCTAGGCGGTAAAATCCCCAAAGGGGTGTTGTTAATGGGTGGCCCAGGGACTGGCAAGACATTGCTTGCAAAAGCCGTAGCGGGCGAGGCTGGTGTTCCATTTTTTTCTATCTCAGGGTCCGATTTTGTTGAAATGTTCGTAGGCGTAGGCGCTTCACGTGTGCGGGACCTGTTCATTCAAGGCAAAAAAAATGCCCCGTGTATCATTTTTATTGATGAAATCGACGCGGTGGGACGCCATCGCGGCGCTGGTCTTGGCGGCGGACACGACGAGCGGGAACAGACTCTTAACCAGCTATTGGTTGAAATGGATGGTTTTGAAACGAACGAGGGAGTCATACTAATCAGCGCCACAAACAGGCCCGATGTCCTTGACCCCGCGTTATTGCGTCCCGGTCGATTTGACAGGCAGGTAGTGGTGCCTCCACCGGACGTTAGAGGTCGGGAAGCTATCTTGAAAGTTCATACTCGAACTACTCCTATGGCCGATAAGGTGGACCTTCGTTCCATCAGTAGAGGTACGCCGGGCTTTTCCGGAGCAGACCTTGCTAACCTCGTGAACGAAGCGGCACTGAACGCTGCACGGCTTAATAAGAACACCATAGACATGAGCGATTTTGAATTTGCCAAGGATAAAGTTCTGATGGGTGTGGAACGGCGGAGCTTGGTAATAAGTCTGGAAGAGCGTCGGAACACAGCGTACCACGAAGCCGGGCACGTCTTTGTGGCTAGGAATATCCCTGGAACGGACCCGATACACAAAGTTACCATCATACCCAGAGGTAGGGCGCTTGGAATTACCCAGCAATTGCCGCTTGATGATCGTCACACCTATGACAAGGAATATTTGCTAGCCCAGATCGCTGTGTTAATGGGTGGAAGGGCTGCGGAACAGATTTTCCTGGAGCACACGACTACCGGAGCAGGAAACGACATTGCACGCGCCACCGAATTGGCTCGAAGAATGGTATGTGAGTGGGGTATGAGTGACGCTCTTGGTCCGCTAACTTTCGGACAGAAGGAAGAGCAAATCTTTCTGGGCAAGGAAATGACTCGACACCGTGATTATTCCGAAAGCATCGCTATCTTGATAGACGATGAAATACGGCTTCTTGTAACACAAAACTTTGAGCGGGCCCATTCAATCATCACTGAAAACAAGGAAACTGTCTCAAAGATTGCGGAGGCTTTGCTCGAAAGAGAAACACTGGACGCCGGACAAATCGAAACAATTATCGAGGGCAGGGACCTTCCAAAATTTGAACCTGGAAACAACAAATCCTCCACTGCATCAGAAGATCCGGGAAACAAATCTGACGAAAACTCCGGTCAGCCTGTTTTAGAATCTTCAATAGCAACTACTGGAGCGGAAAAGGCCTGAACAGGTCGGACATGGGTAGTCGATAAGTAATCACCGAGACATAATGTGATTATGAAGAATTCTATACAGTCTGTTACTCGCCGGCGTCAAAGCCGGCGCTGCTATGTTACGCCAGGCTCGATCAAGAGATTACGATTGTCTCTTTCTGGGACTTGCCCATCAAGAATGGAGTTTATTACTTAATGGCAAAGCTGAAACCTTTCTTGATCGAGAACTTTAACAAGCTTCTGTTTACCAAATACAGGACCAAGGTCATGGGGGTGATCAACACCACACCAGATTCATTTTCAGACGGTGGACTTCACTTTGACCGTGATATTGCGATAGAGACCGGTTTGAGGATGCTTGACGAGGGTGCGGACATCCTTGACATTGGTGGAGAATCGACTCGTCCTGGATCGCTTCCAGTAGGAATCGAAGAAGAAGTCAGAAGGACAGCGCCGGTAATATCGGCGATTTGTCGTCTAAGACCGGATGCAATCGTGTCAATTGATACTCGCCGCAAAGAAGTGGCCCAGGCTGCTCTGGCTGCTGGAGCTATTATTATTAACGATGTGTCCGGCTTCCGGGATGATCCGGATTTAGAATTACTGGCAAAAAACAGCGGGGCTTTCCTGGTTGTAATGCATATGCTGGGTGTCCCGAAGACCATGCAAACCAAAATTCATTATGATTCATTCCCGGGAGACATCTACACTTTCTTCGATAGAAGGATTGCAGAATTGGAGAATATTGGCATCCACCCGGAGAAAATTATGATTGATCCTGGTATAGGTTTTGGCAAAACTTTTGATCAGAATTTGTTTCTTATCAACCGCCTCAATGAATTTTCCAGACTCGGCAAACCCATACTTATGGGACCATCCCGCAAAGCGTTCATTGGAAAAATTATTAGTGAGCCCGATGCGTCGAAGCGAGATATTGCAACCATGGCGGCCATATCGATGTCGATTTGCAGGGGAGCGGCTATAGTCAGAGCCCACGATGTCAAATCAACTGTACAGGTTTCCAGGGTAACTGACGCCATTCTTAGAGAAAAGATCGAACCTTGATTGTTGGCGTGGGAATAGACCTTGTAAGCGTCTCTCGCATTAAGAAGATTCTTGGTCAGGTATGGGCGCATCGGTTTGTCGAACGTGTTTTCACCCCCCAGGAAATTGCCCAGTGCTCTAAAACCATAAATCCTGAAGAGAGATTCGCTGGCAAATTCGCGGCTAAAGAAGCTGCAGTAAAGGCATTGGGGACAGGGTTCTCTTTAGGGATTTCCCCGAATCAAATAATGATCACGGATGGAGTCAAACAAAGACCTTCAATACTTTTGTCTCTCATGGCCAAGAAGGTTGCTGAATCAAAGGGAATTGACAATATTGTTGTTTCGATTTCTCATACAGATGGCATGGCTTCGGCGATTGTGATCATGGAAAAGACATCGCAAAATTTATGATGGAAATGAAGTTTAAATCGCTTGAGCTATTACAACTTTCAGATATCTCGTTTCTGGCATGGCGGTTAAGGTTGGATGGTCCGGTCCCTGTCCCAAAACGTCCAGCACCCTAAGATCTATACCATTCCGATAAGCCGCAATATTTATGACTTCGAGAAAATCCGACAGCCCCATGTGGCCAGAACACGAACAGGTGACAAATAATCCACCAGGTTTCAATCTTTCAATCGCCTTTTTGTTAACATCTATGTAACCTTGACGTCCTTCACGTATTTTTGACCGACTTTTGATAAAGGCGGGTGGATCCAAGATTATCACATCCCACTTTTCCGACCCACTTTTGAGGAAATGTAGAACATCTGTGCGGACAGCATTGAACCGGGATTCGTAATGGTTCATGCAGGCATTTTGAGTGGCAAGTTGAAGGGCTGCCGCTGAAGAGTCAACAGCAGTGACTGAAGTCGCCCCTCCTGCAAGAGCGTGGATACCCCAAGCTCCCGAATAACAATACAGATCGAGAACCGACGCGTTGTCAGGCATGTACCGGTTCAACAGTGGACGGTTAAATTCCTGATCCAGAAAAAAACCGGTCTTTTGACCGTTGATCAAATCCGCTACGAATGAAATGTCCCTTGACTTAAATTTGACGGCATCGACACTGGAGCCCAATTTGACTTCCTTATATATAGGAATTCCTTCAAGGGTCCTTATGGACGAGTCGTTTCTAACAACTATGGATTCCGGAGAAATCAGACTTTCTATCGCCTCAAGGATGGTATCCAGGATGCCGTCTACGCCGGCAGTGGAGCTTTGGAGCGCTACGTGTCGTCCGTAAAGGTCCAACACCAGACCAGGGAGTAGATCCGCTTCCCCGAAAAAGATACGGTAAGCCTCCCTGTTCCTGCAATAAGCTCCCCTTCGTTCAAAAGCCGTTTTGAGCCTTCCCCGCACAAAATCAACGCCTATAGAGACCTTCCGCCTTGAAAGTAACCTTGCGGCAATGAGACTTTTCGGATTTGCGTACGCTACTCCCAAAAATTCGCCGGCGAAATCCCTAACATCATATATTCCTCCCACGGAAAGATCTTTAACAGCAGGATAATCGATCTCATTTGAAAAGATCCAGAGGTATCCCCGCCTGACCTTCCGGTCGGCCTGTTTTTTGAGCCTAATCACTAGAGTCATTCCAATAATTTGCTGTCATTTTGAATTTTTCGGTTCGATTCTTTCCATCCCTCTCATTAAAGGACGAAGGACTTCCGGAATCGTGACGCTTCCATCAGCATTCTGAAAGTTTTCTAGTATAGGGATCATAATTCTGGGAGAGGCCACAGCAGTATTGTTGAGAGTATGACAAGGTTTTGTTTTCCCGTCGGAGCCACGATATCTTATTCTGAGACGTCTAGACTGGAACTCATGAAGTGATGAACATGAATGTGTTTCAGAATATTTTCCTCTGCTTGGCATCCAGGTCTCTATTTCATGCTTCAGGACCTGACCCTGACCAATTTCACCAGTACAGGCCAGCGCAACGCGATATGGCAAACCAAGCGCCTGCATTATTTCTTCAGAGTTTTCCAACAAGAGTTTATGCTCCCTCATGGAAACCTCCGGGTCATTCTCGCAAATAACTACCTGCTCAACCTTGTTAAACTGATGCAGCCTGTAAAATCCCTTGGTATCGCGCCCATAAGACCCAGCCTCGCGTCGGAAACAGGTGGAATAACCACAATAACGTTTGGGCAATTCGGACTCACTGAGTATTTCGTCCATATGATAGGAAACAAGTGAAACCTCGGCCGTGCCTACAAGATAGAGATCATCCTTGCTTACAAAAAATGTATCCTCTTCTCCCAACGGAAAGAAACCAGTTCCAACCATTGCCTCCCTACGAACCAACTGGGGAACGATCATGGGTTGGAACCCTTTGGAGGCAAGATGATCAAGCGCAAACTTGAACAAAGCAAATTCGAGTAACGCTCCCTCATTCTTAAGAAAATACATGCGAGCCCCGGAGAACTTAACGGCCCTCGGCATATCAACTATATCAAGGCTTTCGGCCAGTTCGAGATGGTCTTTGGGGATGAAATCAAATTGAGGGATCTGCCCGACTTTTCGGATGAGAACATTGTCTTCATCGGAATCGCCTTCCGGAACATACGGCAACGGAGGATTCGGAACAAACAGCATCAATTGTTCAAAACGCTCCTCAAGTTCTTTCAGCTTGGGTTCTTTATTGGTGAGACCATCCTTGATGAACTTTATCTGCTGGATTAATTTATCTCTTTCAGGACCGGAGCTTTTCGAAACATCCTTGGAAATCCGGTTTCTATCCGCCCGAAGGGTTTCTACTTCAGTTTTGAGTCTACGCATATCGTTGTCGGCAGCCAGAAGTTCGTCGATGTCCACTTTCATCCGTTTCTTTCGGATACCTTCCTTAACAACTTCGGGATTGTTTCTAATAAACGCTATATCTAACATTAAGATCTCCAGTTTCTGCTGAGTAATGCTTGAGGAATTATTTTTGAGTAGGAGGCTTCGGAATTTGCACTTTGCCAAAAACCTTTTTCAGTCCATCTGACGGTTCAGACCAAATCATCTTTTCCATTCTTCCTATAGGGTCATCCTTGTTGTCTGCAGGCGATTTGTCGTCTTTTCCAAACTTTTCCTCAATATACTCCAATAGCTCCTGCTGTTCAGCAGGCAGCATGTCCGCGTAAAGTTTCTCGAGTGTTCGCCTTTCGGTCCGGGTCATTGGGCCGGGACCAATCTTCTTAGATGTCTCAAGCCAATTCTGTTGTTTTTCGGTTAGGTCTTTCTCTTCCAACTGATTTATCTCCGTATGAAGTGAATCATTGAATATTTATTTCTTATAGGCGTTTATACCAACTTATCAAATTTCTTGGCATTTAGGCAATGGTTTCGTTCCGCTTGGCTCATAGCCTTGCGCGAACTCTTTATATTGGACTAATAATAAGACCCAAGCGCTGACATGTTGACATCTCCGACGTGTCGCGGTAGTCGGTCTATCGGCGCAATTACTTCAAATGTTGAGAGGCCTGATGGCTTATAAAAAGACTTTACTGATCGTGACATTGATTTTACTGGCTGTTTGTTTGGGCTGCAACGAAAAATCAGCTGAGACCAGCCCTGCCGGCGAAGGAAATATTGCTACAGAATCAAACCCCTCGTCCGTAACTATGAGTGGCCCTTCATATGGTGACATGTTAATCAATGGAAGCATAGGGGACGCGTCCGTCCTGTTGCCGGTATTGGCTTCAGACTCGGCTAGCGGAGAAATCAATAACCTAATCTACAACGGGTTGGTGAAATATGACAAGGATATCAATCTGGTGGGAGAACTCGCTGAGAAGTGGGATGTTTCCGAGGACAAATTAAAAATCCGGTTTTTCCTGAAAAAGGACGTGAAATGGCACGACGGAAAGCCATTTACTGCTAAAGACATCGAATATACATACAAGGTCTATGTTGATCCGAAAACACCTACAGCTTATTCAACTGATTTCCTTAAGGTCAAAGAATTACATGTGATTGACGATTATACGGTAAAAGTCGTTTATGACAAGCCGTACGCCCCTGCTCTTGGTTCATGGGGACAGGGCATTTTACCGAGCCATCTCCTCGAGGGCAAAGACATCACTGAGAGCCCTCTTAAGAGAAATCCTGTCGGAACTGGACCATATAAATTTGGGGAATGGGTAACTGGTGAGAAAATTACTGTGAACAGCTTTCACGACTACTTTGAGGGTCGCCCATATATAGACAGGGTAATGACTCGGATCATACCAGATCTGGCGACCATGTTTCTCGAACTCAAGGCCCTTTCTATAGATCAAATGGGTTTAACACCACTGCAATATGTACGTCAGACCAACACGAAATGGTTTAACGATAATTTTAACAAGTATAAATACCTAGGCTTTGGATACTCCTACTTGGGATACAATCTTCAGGACTGGAAGTTTAAGGACAGACGCGTCCGACAAGCTTTAACCATGGCAATAGATCGAGAAAGCATAGTTCAGGGCGTCCTTCTAGGACTAGGCGCTGTTACAGACACGCCATACAAACCGGACACTTACTGGTACAATCAGAACGTAAAGAAATTTCCTTACGATCCGGAAAAGGCCAAACAGATGCTTGCCGAAGCCGGCTGGAAAGACACCAACAATGAAGGAGTGCTTGTAAAAGATGGAAAGCCTTTTGAATTTACGATCATAACAAACCATGGGAACGATATACGTAAAAACGCGGCGATAATCATACAGCGAGATCTAAAAAAAGTTGGGATAAAAGTAAGCATACGCGTGATTGAATGGGCCGCGTTTCTCAAGAACTTTATTAATAAAAGGAACTTCGAAGCATGTCTCTTGGGTTGGGGAATCGGAATTGATCCTAGCCAAATTGACATATGGAATTCAAAGAAAACCGGTGAAAGTGAGCTAAATTTCATCAACTATCAAAATCCTGAAGTCGACAAACTTCTTGATTTGGGCGCATCGACCTACGACCGGGAAGAACGCAAGAAATATTATGATAAATTTCAGGAAATTATTGCGGAAGATCAACCCTATACCTTTTTATTTGTGCAATATGCTTTACCTATAATCAATTCACGTTTTCACGGAATTGAACCGGCCCCGATCGGTATAGGCTACAATTTTACTAAATGGTACGTTCCCAAGCCTCTCCAAAAATATACGATTCAACCCTAGTGGAAATCTCATGAGATTTTTGGTCAAAAGAATTGCCTTGATGATCCCGACATTGATCGGGATCACTATCATTTCGTTTACTGTCATGAAAATGGCGCCTGGCGATCCAACGAGCCTAATGACCGATCTGAATCCCAACATGAATGAAGAAGCGGTGAAGAGAATCAGGGCCCATTACGGTCTCGACCAGCCTTGGAGCATCCAGTACTTTAAATGGCTCAGAAATATGGCGGTTCTTGATTTTGGACGGTCTTTCGCTCCGGACAATAGGCCGGTGATTGACAAAATAGCCGAAAGAATTCCTATTACACTTCTGATAAATATTCTTTCAATGGTCCTGATTTTTTCTGTGGCTATACCAATAGGAGTGATGTCCGCTGTTAAGCAGGATTCCATGTTTGACAGGGTTTCCTCTCTAATTGTCTTTATAGGATTTGCCATCCCTACTTTCTGGCTGGCTTTGTTAATGATGATTCTGTTCGGAGTAAAACTCGACTGGCTTCCTATCTCTGGGTTCCGATCACTGAACTATTCCCACCTTTCATCCGTAGGTCGGATACTGGATATAGGAAAACATCTTATTATGCCGATATTTGTCTCCGCATTTGGCGGGCTGGCCGGCATGAGTAGGTACATGCGCTCGAATATGCTTGAGGTGATCAGGCAGGATTACATAACAACTGCCCGGGCAAAAGGTTTGGACGAAAGGACCGTTATCTTCAAGCACGCATTTAGAAACGCCTTGCTTCCGGTTATCACTATATTGGGGTTGTCTGTCCCCGGATTGATTGGTGGAAGTGTCATTTTTGAAACCATTTTTGCGATACCCGGGATGGGACAGCTTTTTTATCAGTCTGTAATGATGCGAGACTATCCGACAATCATGGGGATTCTCGTCATTGGCGCCGCCTTGACTTTGGTGGGGAATCTTCTCGCAGACCTGCTCTATTCGTGGGCAGACCCAAGGATACGAGTTAGTGATTAATGGTGATATTCGTAGCGACGGTAGCTCGAAACGTAAATCGTAATTGGTCACGCCACTTATATCATTTCGAGGTGTCTCGCAACGAGAAATTCAGCAAAGCGGCAGGACAGATTTCTCACTGTGTTCGAAATGACATTGGCGGTTAGCGGTATAAAATGTTTCTAAATGAAGACTTCGTAAAACGAATTCGCAGAAACAGAATGGCCATGGCTGGTCTGGGCATAGTCGCCATTCTCTTCTGCGTCGCCATATCAGCAAATCAATTGGCGCCTTATCCCCCAAGTCGTATTGACACTGCAAACATTTTGGCCCCTCCGACCTGGAAACATCTTTTAGGAACCGACGTGCTGGGACGGGATGTGTTGTCGAGAATCATCTATGGAGCGGGTGTGTCTCTAAGTGTTGGTTTTGTCGCGGTTGGAATTTCCACTTTGATAGGGATGATACTTGGAGCGCTCTCCGGCTATTATAGTGGACTAATTGATAGAATTGTGATGCGCTTTGTCGACGTGATGCTATGTTTCCCCTCGTTCTTTCTGATCCTGGCGGTGATTGCGTTTGTTGGGCCTAGCATATGGAACATAATGATTGTAATCGGTGTGACGTCCTGGATGGGGGTCGCACGACTTGTAAGGGCCGAGTTCTTGAGTATTCGCGAACGTGACTTTGTTCAAGCGGCCATAAGTCAGGGCGCAAGTGACGCTAGAATCATCTTTCTCCATATTTTACCAAACGCTATGGCCCCCGTCCTGGTAGCGGCAACCCTCGGGATTGCGTCCGCTGTTCTAATCGAGTCCGGATTGTCTTTCCTCGGTATTGGCGTTCAACCACCGGACCCTTCGTGGGGGAACATGCTCACAGAGGGAAAAGACAATATCGAAATAGCATGGTGGCTTTCACTTTTCCCCGGTATGGCGATTCTAATTACGGTCATGGGATACAACATGCTTGGAGAAGGGATAAGAGACTCTCTGGATCCACGTCTAAGACGTTAGTTCTGGGCGCCACACCAACAGATGGCCTTTGGCCTGATTATATTTGAGGCGAAAAAACATGACTCTTAAAATCGGTTGGTTCTCTACTGGGCGCGATCCAGCGGCCCGAAACCTCTTGAAAGGCGTCAATGATTACATAATCCAGGAAAGGTTACCTGCTGAAATATCATGGGTGTTCTGTCATAGAGAGACAGGAGATGGCCCATTCAATGAGGAATATAAGCAAAGGGAAATGTTTTTCGATCTCGCTGCGGATTTTGACATTCCAGTGGCGACTCTGTCACACGTCAGGTTTCTTCCGGAACTCAGGAAAAAAGGGGTTGCAGAGAGCTTAACCCTTGAAAAGGCTTCGTCAGCTCTTCAGGAATGGCGCGACGGATTCGGGATAGAAGTAGTTCGTGTTGTAAGCATGATGAGTGAGGTAGACTTAATTGTAATGGCCGGTTATATGCTCATCATAGGTAAACCCGAGTTGGAAGCGTTTGATATGGTGAATATTCATCCCGCTCTGCCTTGGGGTCCTAAAGGAACGTGGCAGGAAGTCATTCATCAACTGATATCAGAGGAGGCTTCTGAGCAGGGAATAATGGTCCACCTCGTGACCGGTGAACTTGATAGGGGACCTGTGATTTCATACTCCCGCTTCCCGATAAAAGGCCAGGAATGGAACGAATTCTGGGCAGACTGGAAGGTCGACATTCAGGCTGGCGCCAGCGTCGAAAAAAGAGAATCTCACCCACTTTTCAGGAAAATTCGCCACGAAGGGGAAATACGGGAACTACCTCTATTAAATGCCGCTATCCGCGAATTAGCAAATGGCGAAATAGTTGTTCGGAATAAAAGGATATTCACTCATGGGGGAAGCCAGGCGTCGGGTGTAGATCTCACATCAGTAATTGAAAAATTTATTTCGTAACAATTCCGGACGGAGGGCACAATTTACGATCATTAGTGTCCGCCGACATGAAAAAGTCGAGAGACATCGATTTGGCCTGGATCCTTTTGGACTCATAGAAACACGGAAGCGGTAAAAAAACATGAATGCCCAACAAGATGAAATGCAACTCAGAAAGCAACTCAAAGATCTTTTTAACTCTCAAAGATTTGGAGTGCTCGGGACTCTGGAGCAAACCCACCCATACTTAAACTTGGTTGCGTTCGCCCAAATGGATGATATGAGGTCTATCCTCTTTGCAACAACCCGTGCTACTAGAAAGTATTCCAACTTGTCTTCCAAATCGGGCGTGGCCATGCTTGTCGACAACCGCGCCAACGAAGTAGCGGACTTTCGCCACGCCATTGCGGTCACTATCATTGGAACAGCCACAGAACTCGAGGGGAATGAAAAGCAGGACGGGGAGCGGATATATCTCGCAAAACATCCTCACATGAAAGAATTCTTGGCTTCATCTGCCACAGCTCTGATCAGGGTTCAAGTTCGGACCTGCTATGTGGTCAGTAGATTCCAAAATGTCACTGTACTTAATTTATAACCATGGAATTCACTCTGGCGATCAATCTCATTATAGGATGATTTCCCATTTCCGATGACACAGGACTGCCGCAAGATCTCAGAGCCCAAGATCAAGACTGTTCAGCCACGATTTGATCTTTTGCTCTATTTGATTCCTTATATTTCTAAACTTTCCCAACTTTTCTTCGTCAGTGCCCTCCGCGGACGCTGGGTCGTCAAAGGGCCAATGCATTCGTACAACTGTTCCCGGGAAGAAAGGGCATCTTGCGTCAGCGTTACCGCAAACTGTAATTACATAATCAAAATCCTCCTTATCCAAGAACTGCTCCAATCCCTTTGAATATTGGCCACTTAGATCCAATCCGATTTCAGCCATTACTTTCCTGGTTAGAGGGTTTATTTCACTGGGCTCGAGACCTGCGCTGAAGATCTCAAACCGGTTTCCAGCATGTTTTCTTAGGAAAGCCTCAGCCATTTGACTCCTGGCGGTATTTCCTGTGCACAAAAAGATCACCTTTGTTTTGGTCATTCCTTTTCTCCTCGCTAGAAAATTTAAGTAGAGATCATTGTTGGTTCAACGATGTTGATCCAATGATAGAATATTGTGGTTTTTCGGTTAGAATTTCTTTACTTGCAAATTCCGACTGATTCTGATACTAACTTGATACAAGTGGGGATAGTCAACTCTCAGCAATTGATTTTAATGAATCTTTTCCTGACGATTTCGTCGCTTTCAAACTCGTGATTTTAGCCAGAGGCAATCCGAGGACAAAAACATTATTCCGCTTTAGGAATTTGAAAAATGAGTTCTCACCCTTTGTTCGGTCTGTACAAGCGTCTACCGGTCTGGATGCAGTCGCAAGCCTGCTGGATCTACGGATACAACTTCTCCAGACGTCAGTATGATAAATTCTATTTTCAGAAGCTCGAGTGGCTACTCGAATCTGAAAGATGGTCAGCTTCAGAAATCGAAGCCTACCAAAATGAGCGACTGCGGGGCCTCATCAAAGAAGCCTACAATGACGTGCTATATTATCATGAGATCATGTATAGGTTGAAACTTCGGCCATCAGACATCAAGTCTGTTAATGATCTGCAAAAATTGCCGGTCCTCAAAAAGGAGGACCTCAGAGGGAATTCTAACAAGTTAGTTTCCAGAAATGCGGACAAAAAGAGGCTTCTATTCCGTCATACCAGTGGAACAACAGGCAAGAGTTTACATTTTTATGTGAATCGTGAAACTGATACTCTTCAATGGGCGATATGGTGGCGGCATAGAAACCGGTTCGGGATGACCAATGATTCGTGGCACGTGAATTTTCGCGCGCATCTGCTGGTCCCAGCGGAGCAGGAAAAAATTCCGCTTTGGCGTTGGGTCACTCCTTTGCGACAGGTTGTCATTAATGTACAACATATTACGCAGCCCAAGATACGTTACCTAATAGATTTTTTGAATGAAAATTGTTTTGAGTTTTACACTGCCTATCCTTCAATTATTCATAATTTGGCTTTCTTGGCTGCAAGAAATGGATTGGCCCTCAAAAATAGGCCTAGAGTCATATTTATGGGCTGCGAAAACACCCTCGATTTTCAGAGAAGCTGCATTGAGGAATTTACAGGGGCCCAGATAACTGATCAGTACGGGTTCTCAGAAGCATGTGGTAACGCCTCGGAGTGCGAACACGGATTATACCATGAGGACTTTGAGTTAGGGACTATCGAGAGCGTGGAATCTGAGGCTCTTTCTGATGGGCGCGTTAAAGGCAAGATCGTTTGCACTGGTTTTACATGTCACGAGTTTCCCTTCATTAGATACGAGGTTGGGGATATTGGGGTTTTGGAGAACCCCGATGTGACTTGTAAATGTGGAAGGCAGTCAAAATTGATCGTCGGAATTGAAGGCCGACAAGACGACTATGTTATTACACCAGAAGGCAGGCGTATCATGAGGTTTGACTACATATTCAAGGACGCGCAAAATTGTATGGAAAGCCAGATTGTTCAGAAGAAATTGGGACAAATATTAGTCTATATTGTGCAGCGCTCCAATTACAGTCAAAAAGACGAAAATTTCATCCGTGAAGAGATCAAGAAATGGATCAGCCCTTCTTTAAAGGTCAAATTTGTTTATGTTCATGAAATCGAAAGAGAACCAAACGGTAAATTTCGAGCTGTTAAGTCACTATTGAAGAACAAGGCAAAAGGCGGGGCCTCATCGGGGTGCGCCTGTGAAAACTAGGTGTTGGTTGATCTTACCACCGGCAAGATGAACTCCACATGTTTTCATGGGTTTCGAAAGCCACAAGGACAAGTGATGAAAATCGTCCGGGACCCCTCAAACCAACGACTCGGACCTGTAAAGAATTTTGTGTAAATGGGGTACGTGGTTTCAAAAGTTTGGTAACCTGTCTTCAAACATGATGCTGAACTGGTTCAGCGCCATTTTCCAGTCCTTTATCGGCATGG
>JAJYDQ010000138.1 GCA_021777225.1 Deltaproteobacteria bacterium | reverse complement strand
GGACTTTAATATGAATGCCCCAATGACGGATGAACAGGTCAACGCAATGTTCCAGCAGGTCAGGGAGTTGGTTAGTTCCGGTAAGCGTTTAAAAGCTGCAAACCTCGTCGATAGGATGCCGGAGGTTCAGGGTGTCCCAAAAGTCTGCATGGAAGACACGTCCGGGTTTGTCAAAAATGTCTTGAAGGCCCTCATTGATGAGACCTCCAACAAATCTATAGAGTCATTTACGAATTCGTTGGGCATGCGTATGGTCAGAATTCCAGAAGGATCTTTCGTTATGGGGAGTTCAGAAGCGGACATCGCATGGGCCATGACGGTGTTGGCCAGAGGGCAACCTCTTTCGCTGGAAAACGAATATCCATTTCATAAAGTAAGGATCTCGAAGCCGTTCTTTATGGATGCCACGCCCGTAACAGTTGAACAATTCCAGGCGTTTGTTGATGACACGGGGTACATTACGGACGCGGAAGAGGACAACGGCGGAGAGGTTTTTGACACAAAAGCCAACCGATTTACGCAAAAGATAGGCAGTTCCTGGAGAAATCCAGGTTGGTCGGTAGAACCGAATCAACCCGTTACGATGATCACTTACAATGACGCCGCTGCTTTTTGTGAATGGCTCTCGGCCAAAGAACGCGCTCCATACAAATTACCCACAGAGGCCCAATGGGAATACGCCGCAAGGGGAGGGCTACCAATGGCTCCATTCCCATGGGGTGACCAACTGCCCGACGGCCGAAGGGCCAATTACGCTGATAAAAACACTGATTTCGAGTGGCGGGACAGAGATGTTGATGACGGTTTCAGGAACGTTGCTCCGGTGGGTAGTTATGCGCCCAATGGTTTTGGCCTGTACGATATGGCGGGGAATGTGCTGCAGTGGGTTAGGGATTTCTATCAGGAGGACTATTACCGATATACCCCTGAGATAGACCCGGAAGGACCGGGACAGGGCGAAAACAGGGTTATGAAGGGTGGGGACTGGACTTCCAGCCCTGTTAGCCTAAGATGCGCGTTCAGAGGTTGGGCTCGGCCGGACTTGGCGCTTTACAATGGGGGATTTAGAGTCATGGTCGATACAGACTCCCGCCAGAGACCTTTCCATTTCAGTGAGAATTTCTTGACCCAACAATGGGTCCCCAGCCCTGACCAACGTGAAGTGGCGCAAGCTGTAGCAAAAGAAAAGGAGCGAAGCCTAAAACGCTCATCTGCAAAGGGGACCTTTGAGACTGACCAGACTGAGACTTTAGTAACTCGCGGTGTGTTGATAATGGAGTTTACGCCGAAATCCGACGCCAGGAAGGCTGGGATGGCAAAAGGGGACGTCATAGTTGAGTATGACGGGGTCACGGATCTTGATTCAGACAAATTGATCGCGCTTACAGCACGTACAAAAAGGGAAAGAAGACGGCCGGTTCTCAAATTCGTGAGAGATGGCTATGAATATTCGCTGCAAGTTCCACCCGGTTCCCTGGGTGTTTCCATAACGGACACTGTCTTGCGCGGATCGTTTAAGCGCAATGATCACGATCAAGAGCACAGCCCTCAGAATGATCATGACAACAAGAAGAAAAAAAGGCAGTGGACGCGTCGTGAGATTCGAACAGGTTTTTACTATCAGACTCTTCTAATGGAGGGAAGAGATCGATCTACGTTGTGTTGTTAATGCTAAATCGCAAGTGGAAAAAAGAGTGGATTTTAGAACAAAATGTGATAGAGGAAACCAAAATCTCAATCTGGGAGACCTTAATGAAAAAGGCCATTCTTGTTTTGTCGATTTTAACATTGGTATTCCTGTTTGCTATTTATTCGGCAGCCGAAAATAGAAGCCCGAAACTTATCGCTGTAAAACCCGCTGTAACTCAAACTTCCCAACAGCCTCAGAATATAGAGCCGGCCGCTGGACTGAACGGCCAATACCCTGATCCCACGCCTCGTGACCAATTATACGTGTTCTGGCTTTTTGGGAAGATAATCAGTTATCCTATCGACAAAGTAGAATCTTATATTTCAAGGAAATTGTATTCTGTGGAAAAGCCACTGTTGGTCCCCGCTGCGGCATCGGCGCCAAGCGCCTCATCCAGTCCATTCGATTCTTTAAATCGCAGGGAAATCCCACCGGCGCCTCCGGTCCAGGAAAGAAGTGCGCATGACAAATAAACTGGTGATAACAGTTAACCAGGATTTAATGGTCCAGACCGTCTTTTGAATCACATTTCGGACAATGCAGGAAGCGTCCTTCTTTTTTTGAGACTTTTTCTTCCATTACAGTCGAATCACAGTTTGGATTTGAGCATTTCCTGCGTACTGGTTTGTTCCACATGGAAAAGTCACAAGTTGGGTATCTGTCACATCCGTAAAAGGCCCGACCTCTTTTTGTTCGTTTGTGGACGAGGTTTCCTTCACCACATTTGGGGCACAGCGCTCCAGTCGAAACCGGACTTGCGCCCTTGCATTCCGGGTATCTTGAACACGCGAGAAACGGACCTGATCGTCCCTGCCTCATGACCATAGGCGCTCCACAAGAGCAGATTTTGTCGGTGGGAACATGGGCTGTATCTGTGGAAGTCGCCGTGACGATCTTCTTGGTGTAGGAGCAATCAGGGTAGGAGTGGCATCCCAAAAACAGACCATATCGGCCCGCCCTTATCAAAAGTGGATTACCACACTCGGGACAGTGCTCTTTGGTCGGAACGCCCTCTCTCTTGATGTTTTGCATATTTTTCTTAGCTTCAACAAAAGCCGAGTTAAAAGGCGCGTAAAACTGCTCAAGTATCTGGGTCATGGTTTCCGCGCCGTCTTCGATCAAATCCAGGGAGGATTCCATTTCGGCCGTAAATTGGGGACTGACCAGGTCTGGAAAGCTGTCGACCAACAAAGACGCTATTATTAAACCCAAAACTGTTGGTTCAAACTTTTTGTCAATTATTTCGACATATTTTCGCTTCTGAATTGTGGTGACTATCTCCGCATAGGTAGAAGGACGGCCAATGCCTCGTTCTTCAAGTTCTTTTATCAGAGACGCCTCATTAAAAGCCGGAGGTGGTTGAGTAAACCTCTGACGGGGGATCAGGCGATCCAATTCAAGAACGTCACCTTCATTCAAATCGGGGAGGACCATGCTCGTGTTTTCCTTATTATCATCGGCCTGGACGCTCCCATCTTCCTCCAATGAAATTGAGTAGATCCTGGTAAATCCATCGAACTTCATGATTGACCCAGTGACACGGAAAAGAAGGTCCCCGGCCTCGATGTTTGCTGTAGTCATGTAAAAAATCGCGGAGGCAGCCTGGCTGGCAAGAAATCTGTTCCATATAAGCGAGTATAGGTCTCGTTGTTGCTTGTCCAGGAAAGTGGCTACTTTCTCGGGGGGAAAATCCAGTGAAGTTGGTCGTATAGCTTCGTGGGCATCCTGCGCCCCTTTTTTACTTTTGTAAACGTTTGGTACCTGAGGGACATATTCCGGTCCGAAATTCCTGTTGAGAAAATCGCGCGCCGCCGCCATAGCTTCGGGCGCGATGCGAGGGGCGTCAGTTCTCATGTAGGTTATTAGCCCAATGGAACCTTCCTTGCCTAGTTCAATTCCCTCGTAAAGCTGCTGGGCAATGCGCATGGTCCTGTTTGGCGACATTCGCAGTTTTCTCGACGCTTCCTGTTGAAGGGTAGAAGTTATAAAAGGGGGCAGTGGCTTTCGGGCTCTCTCTTTGCGCTTTACCTGACTTACCCTGAATATCTGCGATTGTGCGTATCGAGTAATCTCCGACGCCTTTCCGACATCCTGAATCTCGGATTTAGCTTCATTGATTTCGACAAGTTTCGCCTCGAACGGCGCTGAACCGTTCTTCACAAGACTAGCAGACAGATTCCAGTACTCGGACGGAACGAATGTTTCGATATCCATGCGTCTATCTGCAATCAATCTCAATGCGACAGATTGCACACGGCCGGCGCTCAATCCATACTGGACCTTGTCCCACAGCAACGGACTGATCTGATAGCCAACAATCCTGTCCAGGATCCGTCTGGTCTGTTGAGCGTTGTATCTGTTGACGTCGAGTTTCGAAGGATGTGCCACCGCCTCTTTAATAGTTTTCTCCGTCAGTTCATTGAAACGGACCCTGAACACTGAACCGGCCGGTTTGCCTAGTTCTTCGCTTAAATGCCACGCAATGGCTTCGCCTTCTCTATCAGGGTCTGTCGCCAGCAGGACGCGAGATGATTTGCGGGCCAGGCTCCTGAGTTCCGCAATAACCTTCTCTTTTCCAGGAATGATCTCATAATGAGGCCTAAATCCGGAATCTACGTCAACTCCGAGGACCGGCCCGGACCATTTCATCCGACCGTTTGATTCGCCTGCGGTTTTCCGAGCAGTCTGCGGTAGGTCCTTTACGTGGCCCACAGAAGCTTTCACCTCGAAATTCGGGCCAAGATACTTTTTAATAGTTTTGGCTTTGGCGGGAGATTCCACCACAACCAGGGTTTTTCCTTCTGAATCTTTCATTCTGTCGCCTAAAATAGTATTTCAAGAAACTTCACTGTTGACTTGAGAATTTCATACTCTGAAATACCCCAGCCCACAATTGTAGATTAAATGTTTCCTCAAAGCCAAAAGCTTTAGGTTTAAACATACAAAGTGTCAACTAAATTCAGAGAATCACAAAATTGATCCCCCTGAAATAACAATGTAACTCCCCGGACTTATGCCTCTTTCCCCTGAGATTTTAATCTGGAGCCTAATTTGCCAAAGTCAAGTCAAAGCGCAACTCGGGAAAATAGTTTACCCGGACTCTGCCGGACAAGCCCCAACAATTCAAGTTCAAGAAGAATGCCGGATAGTCTGCCAGGTTCTATTTTCAGGCCTTCGCAGATGATATCGATTGGTGTTGGGTCCAAATCAAGAAAATCTAGAACAGGTTGCGCAGATTCAGAAACTTTTGATCGATCAGGAGAAATTAAATTTGTGGGCGCTTCATTCCTATCCTTTTTAAATTCACATGTTGAAAAGGATGATAAAATATCTTCCACAGACTCTACGAGCCCGGCTCCCTGTTTTATAAGGAAATGAGGCCCTCTGGAACGTTCGTTTGTGATGTCTCCGGGAACAGCGAAGACATCTCTATTTTGATCCAGG
>JAJYDQ010000061.1 GCA_021777225.1 Deltaproteobacteria bacterium | reverse complement strand
ATTAAGATCGGACGTTTGTCCCTTGATCACCATATCGATATACTCATCGAGATTTTCATGCGAGAAATTCATTTCTCAGATCTCCTTAAGATCCATGGCGCAACATGCTGCCCCTAACAACGCTGCTTTGTCGTTGAGAACAACCTTGACCGGAATTCCGGAAAGAAGTTCCATAAATCGACCCTTAGCGATAAAAGCCTTCATAAAGACCTCTTCTTTCAACTTGGGCAGGATCTTGGGACATATCCCACCAGCCAGATAAATTCCTCCGGTTGTCATACCGGTCAAGGCAAGATTACCTGCGGTAGAGCCAAGGATAGAAACAAAAGTATTCAAGGCTTCCACACAAAGAGGATCTTTTCCCAAAATGGCAATTTCCGATATTGCCTGTGGGATGTCTGTCTCTAGGTCAAATCTGTCTGTCAACCACTTGGGCTCTTTGTGTTTACGGTGGTGTTTAAGCCACGAATAGATTGTAAATAGTCCCGGTCCTGACACCAAACGCTCCACACTTACGTGTGAATTGATGAAGTCTTGCAACAAGGCTATTTCGTCAACATTTTTGGGAGCAAAATCAACATGACCGCCTTCGGATTGGAGTGGATAACGTTTTCCGTTTATGGATACAAGCATGGCCATACCCAGTCCAGTCCCCGGGGCTAATACTCCAATTACGCCTGTTGGATCATGATTCCCGCGATTCAGCTCAACAAGTTCATGATCCAGTAAAACTGGAATTGCAATGGCAGTGGCGCCAAGATCGTTTATCAGGCGGACCCTCTCCCATTTGAAAAGCTCTTTCAACCTGTTCGCTGAAACGATCCACGGAAGGTTGGTGGTTTTTACGCACCCGTTGAAGACGGGGCCGGCGATCCCGAAGCAGGCGGCATCGACCTTTAAGCCATGTTTTGAGAGAAAAACGTCAAGAATTTGTTCAAGAGACGACGCGTTTCGACTCGGATATGACTCCTCGACACTCAAAATCGGCCTTTTTTCATTGGAAATGAAAATCGCAAGATTGGCCTTGGTTCCTCCAATGTCACCGGCAAGGAGAAAATGTGTGTCATGGTCAGTCTTCATTTTTTACCCAAAACCATTTCCAGGACCAATTTCGATCGTTTGAATTTTATATCTAGCCACTACTGATTAAGATTGAATTTCTTCAACTTCTTATACAATAGAGTTCGATGAATCCCCAATAAACGCGCTGCCTCCGCCTTGTTATTATTGGTGTTGGCAAGAGCGGACAAAATGGCCTCTTTCTCGGCGTTCCCATGAATATCTTTTAGGGGTAGACGATTGACAGTGTTGAAATGCGTCTGGCCGGCGTAAAGCTGGAAGGGCAGATCACCCTGTCGGATTATATTACCCTCCAGAGACGAAACACTGCGTTCCAAGACGTTACAAAATTCACGGCAATTTCCAGGCCAATCATACTCGGTAAGGATCTCTTGCGCCTTTGAATCTATCTCTATTGTTGGAAGTGAATAGTCTACAGTCAGTTGTCGAAGGATGTGACGGCCGAGAGGAACAATATCATCACGACGTTCCCGGAGAGGCTTTATGTTAAGAGATATGACGTTCAATCGGTAGAAGAGATCTTTGCGAAAACGCCCGTCGGTCATCATGGATTCAAGGTTTTGATTGCTTGCCGCTATTAGCCGGAAATCGACACGGATCAAAGAAGTGCCTCCAACCCGTTCCACTTCCTTTTCTTCAAGCACCCGCAGTAGCTTGGGCTGCATTTCCAGAGGCAAGTCGCCTATTTCATCTAGAAACAGAGTACCTCTATGAGCGAGTTCAAATTTTCCGGGTTTTCCCTTATATATAGCCCCGGTAAATGCTCCGCGATCGTAACCGAACAGTTCGGATTCCATCAATTCCCTGGGGATGGCTGCGCAGTTAATACGAACAAATGGGTTGAGCCGTCTAGGACTCGCGTTGTGAATAGCTTGGGCGAACAACTCCTTGCCGGTCCCTGATTCGCCGGTTATCAAAACGGGCAAATTTGTGGCTGCGGCTTTTAGGGCTTCCTTTTTAAGCAAGGTTATGGTTTCACTGGTTCCGGCAATACTGTCGAAAGTGTAACGTGTGGCCCGCAGTGAAATCAGTTCTTGCTCGTACAATTCAACTTTTGATTCCAACAGTGACAGCTTCCTGGCTAATTTACCAACATCCCTGACATCCTTGAACATGACCTGACCGAAAACAGCAATTACCTCTCCATCCCTTTTTATAGGGATGCGCTGGACAACCATATTTTGTCCTTTAATGGAATGGCTTTGATTTATTTCCTCTTTACCTGTTTTTGCCACAATATGCATTCTGGTGTTCTCAATCACCTCAGTGCAGTGTTTGCCGATCTGCTTTTTGGGGTCGACGCCTAGAAACCTGCCGTATGGGGTGTTGAAATGAGTCACGTACCCATCAGGATCTGTGACCATGACTCCATTATAAATACTGTCGAAGATAAGCTCCAGCATCTCAATTCTACTGCGGAGATAACATCTTTCTTCAATTGTGTTTGTATCTTGAGGTTTGAGTGGAGAACTAACCATGACGATGTCCCTCTTATGTATCATTTGGAATACATGTAGCTCTCATGATACGTAATTTGCAACATCTTTGGCACATTACCGGTAAAAAAGGGACGTCCGGAACAGTAAATAAAACCGCAATAAAGTCCTTCTTATAAAGCCCCAAGAGAGAAGCTATTGTAAAATCGTCATCCCAATCTTTAAACTGCGATTATCTTAAATACAGAGATTGGGGGTTTTAAAATCTGTATTGTCAATGAGGGGACGCAGGCTGATAAACGATACCGGTGATCCTGTCTTTTCTAAAATCAAAAATGGTTTCCTCCTCGGGACCCCTAATAATCTTGATTCTGGGTTGGTCCAAAACTTTCCCGATGACTGTAGCTGTTATATTTCTCTCATAAAACAGGCCAATTACTTGTGTCGTTTGATGAGGCGGGACAGACAGAGCGAAACCGAAGCTTTGAAAAGAAAAAAGCCAGTCCGAAAAGTCCATTTTTGGAGGAATCGGAATGGATTCAAGGTCGATATCGGCCCCTTTACCCGAGTTTTCCATCATTATTGATATTGTTCCAATAATGCCGGCGTTGCTAATATCTTTGGCGGCGTGAGCCCAACTGTTTTCTGAGATCAGCGGGAGCGCCTCCAACCGGTGGACGAGTTGTTGCGGGGTCTTTCCTGAATTAGCGTCCCAACTAGTTACGGAATGACATCCCACCTGACCGTTCAGGTCCACCGCAAGAATGAGATCGTCACCTTCATGAGCCGTGTAGCCGTGAAGCACTTTTTGCGCCCAGCCCAGTATCGCTACTGACAGGGCAGGGGCTTGGGGGGAAGCGTCGGGGTGTAGATGACCACCTACCATTGGCACCTGCAGTTTCTCACAGCCTTTTCGAATACCTTGAACTACCTTACGGCGATGGTCCTCATCTCCACTGGCCAGCACGTTAACCATTGCCAGGGGACGGCCGCCCATGGCATAAATGTCATTAACCGTAACCATTACAGAAGCTTTCCCCGCCGCATAGGGCTCGTTGATTAGCAATCCGGGCATTATTCCATCAGCGGCCAGCAACATGAAGCCGTCTTTCCATGGAATCGCAGCAGCGTCGTCACCAAAATTGGGAGGCGCTAACCCAGGCTGACCTTGTAGGACAAGTTCGTTAAAAACATCTTCAATGGGTTTCTTACGAAGAAGACCGCTGTAATTACGGATTTTATCAGCAATAGAAGATAAAGTATTATTGGTCACTTATTTATTTCCCTGTTTTTGTTAAGAGTTTAAATCTGATTAAGGTCCGCTTCCATGAGTTGGTGAGGTTTGCCGTGGTAGATCTCTATCGGACCCACTGCGCTCCATCCTAAAAGCGAAAAGAAACGGACATTCTGATCCTGGATATGGGCCGTGAACCGTGTGCAACCAAGCTTTTTCACATAGCTCATTGCTTCTCTCACCAATAGTGCGCCTGCTTGATTGGCCCTGTTTTCCCTTTTGACTGCAAGTCTACCTCCGACCCAATGATTGCTTGGGAATTCTTCCGGAAAGACACGAACAGCGCCAACAATCTCATCATTATATTTAGCTATAATATGAGTGCTTTTGGGGTCATTTTCATCAGCGTCAGACCTGTCGAAAAGATGTTGTTCTTCAACAAAAACCTGATGGCGAATTTGTAGTGCGGCAGCCAGTTCAGACTTGTTTTTAGCCGGGCGGCAGACCATTCCTTGTTTTCCTTCCTGCTCATATACCCGCAAGGCAGAACAAGCTCCACAGCGTACACAGCCCGCCAAAGAGTTCTCAGATGAAAGGCCATTTTCTCGCAGAATCCCAACAGTCTTCTCGTATAGCCGTTTCATACTCTCCTGATCTGGAGTGGGATGATCTTGCATTATTGATCCAGGTATAGGACGGAAAGGCACTACAAAAGGATAGACGCCCCTCTCAGCGAGAAACTCGGTTCCCCTGACAACCGACTCCTCTGTTTCACCGAGTCCCACAAGCAGGAAGCTACTTACCTGATTGCGACCGTAAACCTGTACAGCGTTTTTCCATGTCTTTTCATACTTTTCAAAACCGATAGCAGCCTTCGCTGGGGCAAATCTAGAGAGTATGTCGAGATCAAAACTTTCGATATGGATTCCCACGGTGTCCACGCCGGCACTCTTCAACTCATAAAGCTTTCCGTCATCAGTTGGGGGGAGAAACTGAGCATGGACGGGAATGTCGCACACTTCTTTAATAGCCTTTGCGCATTTACCAAGGTAATCTACTTCCGCTCCCCGAGGATGAACTGCTCCAGTGGTTAGAACCACATGAGAAATAGAATCGAGATCTCTAGCCTTTTCAATTACTTCCGCCAATTGGTCTGGGGTTTTTGCCCTCGTGGTCTGAACACCGGAAAGGGACAGCTCGATGCCGCAAAAGCGGCATCTCTTGTAGGAGTTCCAATAGACGCACCTTTGAAGAACAGTGGACGCAATGCAGTCTTTACCGTGCAAAAGGGCGATTCTCGAATAAGGTATCTTGTCCTCTGTAACGAAATCATAAAACTTTGGCCGCTGTACTATTGTTGCAGGCATAAATAAACGACCATTTTTGAATAGCCAGGACTGACCGTCAAGCTGACGTAAGGCATAAGGAGAACGTGTTACAAAGTCGCTATTAAAAGGCGCGTGAACCGGAGTTTCCTCAATCAGGACCGTTATGCCTTCAGCTGGTCCGGCCCCGACCTTTCTATTCGGTGAGTCAGCGGCTACCTGTATGCCGAGACTTTGAAGCTCAGTTATCGTATGGGCAAGCACCCTCTATCACCTCCGACAGGTGGGCAATCCCTCAAACACATCATACTAACAACCCACAGGAGAGGTGTCCGTCCTCTCCCGCCTCAAAATGCCAATTACTTCTCGTCTAATGTCGTTGGCCTCTTTGCTGGTTCGATCTCGCGGTTTTGAACAATTGATCTCGAAGATACGCAAAATTCGAGCAGGCCTCTTGGAAAGGACTACAATCTGGTCACTGAGAAATACAGCTTCATCCACGTTGTGGGTGACGAATAAAACAGTGTCATTCCTTTTCTGGCGGAGGTCCATGAGAAATTCCTGCATGTCATTGCGGGTCTGGCTATCTAAAGATCCGAATGGCTCATCCATCATGACGACTTTAGGGTTCATGACAAGGGTACGCGCTATAGCTACGCGCTGTTGCATCCCACCGGATAACTGACAGGGGTATAGGCGTTCGAATCCTTCCATGCCGAACAAGCGTATATATTCTTTGGCCACAGCCCTTCTCTCGGTTTTTCTCATCCCCATGATCTCAAGTCCCATTTCGATGTTTTCACACATGGTCCTCCAAGGAAACAACGCGTACTGTTGAAACACCAAACCAATCTCACTGTGCGGCTCCAGTATCCTTTTCCCATCCAAAAAGACCTCGCCTTCAAATGAGTTCTCCAAGCCTGAAATGATCCGCAGCAAAGTAGATTTTCCACATCCACTTGGACCTACAAATGAAATAAACCGACCCTTTTCTATTTGGAGGTCAATTTGAGCAATAGCACAGGTTTTCGTGCCTTGTTTTTCATCGAGAAATGTTTTTCCTATTCCAACAAGTTCAAGGTACACTTTATTCAACTGCCTTTATCCCCAAGGCCTGATCCTGGATTCCCATGCCCTAAACAACCAATCGATGGAGAAACCTATAATACCAATTACTATCATACCGGCCAAGATCTCATCGGGTCTTTGTATGTCCCGCGCTGTCATTATCATAAACCCCAATCCGTACCCCTCTTTGACACCGGAAAATTCGGCGGCTACCAATGTCATCCAGGCTACGCCCATTCCAACCCGCATACCAACGAAAATCGATGGTAATGATCCTTGAACTAAAACCTTAAAGAAAATATCCCTCTGAGTAGCGTTTAGGGTCTTTGCAGCATCTATTAGAATTGGGTTGATGGCAATAACGCCTGAGGCTGTGTTCAGCAGGATGGGGAAAAAGGCGCCCAAAAAGATAATAAATGCCGCAGATTTTATACCAATACCTAACCACACAATAGCTATGGGAATCCACGCAAGAGGCGGAATAGGTCGCACAATTTCGATAATCGGACTGAAAAGATTATGAAACCGGGGAGACCATCCCATCAATAGACCCAATGGCGCCCCAAAAACACAGGCTACGGAGAAGCCCACACTAACACGGTAGAGACTGTACAGGATGTGATAATAGAGCAAATGGCCAGGTGGCATCCCAACGGTAACGAGGTCGCTGAATCCTGCCGCTATTTCTATAGGTGACGGTAGGACATAACTCGCAACGATTCCGAAAGAACATAAAACTTGCCAAAGGCATAGCAGAACCAGAAGCGGAATATAACGCTCCATCAATAGTCCAGATTTCTTTGAGCGTATCGACGCTCTAATAAATGAGTTTTCCCATGAAGGACTGGATGTCGTTTAACTTTATGTACCCCAATCCTCTAAGATAATTGACATACTCTTTGAGACCTTCAATGTTCAGACTTGAAACATATTTAACATTTCCTAACGCCTGCTTGGCGGTCAGTTCATCCATACCCGTATACTTGATGGCTATTTGTGCAGCTTCACCCGGTTTGTCTAAAATAAAGTCAACAGATTTCTTGTGGGCCTGCAAAATTCTTTTCACGTTTTCGCCATTTGCTTGAGCAAATTTCCTGTCTATAACCAGAACACAACAAGGATGATTCGTCCAAATCTCACCAGACGAAACGAGCTTCTTGCCGATACCCATACATACCGCTTGCGCCGGATAAGGCTCCCAGGAGATAAAGGCGTCTATTTGGTTTGTTCTAAGGGCGCCGATCATCTCTGGCGGTTTGATCACTACGATTTTCGCCTGTTTCGGGTCGAGGCCCGATTCTCCCAAAGCTTTACGTAAGAGCAAATCCTGAACAGTAGAATAACCAGGAATAGCGATCTGTTTGCCTTTAAGGTCTGAGATGGTCTTTATCGGGGAATTCTTTCCAACCACAATAGCTGATCCTTCTGTGTTGACCTGAGCTAAAATGGCTACATTTGCCGTTCCATTGGCAACAGCGGTAACTGAGGGGGCTTCGCCAACATAGGCCATGTCGAGGGCTCCAGCCGAAAAGGCGCTCATAATCTCGGGTCCTGATCGAAAAATACCCGCAATCTCAACATTAATTCCCTGTTCTTTGAAAAAACCCTCGTCCAACGCGACCCAAAGAGGAAGATGATGAATATCATTCTGTAGAACGGCCATACGGACTAAACTTGCAGAAGAATTCTGGGAATACACCGTTGGGCTGAAGATCAAACAAGACAAAAAAATAAAGATGTGTAATGCGACTCGCTTCATGATATCCCTTTTATGATTGACTAGACACAATGGCAGATGATTTCCTACAATGAGATGAACTTAAGCCAGCCCTTTCGACATCGCATTCGGAACTATAGTTAATAACTTCATAGTAGCGATTGGTAACTAAACCGGCGAATAAAACTGCCCCTGGACATGGTACGACAAGCTTTTTCTTAAATGAACCCCCAATAATATTATACCATTCCATACAGGCTGAACACACGTGAGAAGTTTTGCAGATTGAATATGGAACGGGTTCATTATTTTCAAGGTTGAAAAAGGCTGGTTCAATAAAATTCGCGTGATTGGCGCAATGGGACACAAATAAATCTTCAAATCTTACCCCTCGTAGGCCCATTACAGTCAACCAGCGTTCAATTTCTTTCTTATCCTGAGAAGCTATATTTTGCCACTCTTCAGGTCTTGTGATCCTGTAACTTGACCGTCCAATCAGAGCTGCTTTATCTTCAAACGAGGGAAGAGTATCCGGTTTGAAATCGCTCTGCCCGATTTTCACATTATAACGAATATCATACGAATCGAGAGCGAAAGAACTCACGAGAAGAACTTTGTCAAGGTAAACGGAGTTTCGATACCACGAAAGCTGCCTTTTGCAGAGTTCAAACTGTCCCCATGTTTGCGGTAAAACGTAAGCTAAGTCTATGCGTTTGGATAGAGGCGAACAAACGGCCTTTTTTGTCTCCGTCAAGCAGTGGCCATCGTCAGCCATTTTAGTCTTTAGTTTCTTGAATACTGGTTCATCCAGCCAATAAACAAATTTTCCGTATGTGTACCTACTCTTCATTTCCACACTTAATGTCGTTCTGCACAAACAAAAATGGAAGTTAGTCCTTTTTTTTCAGGCCGCTGATTACCAAATGCGTCATGTCCCTCATGACCAAGGGTGAATTCAAAGCTCCTATACCGACTTGAAGACCCGCATAGCAAAAAGGGCAGGCGCTAACAAGCTCTTGGGCTCCTGTTTGTTCTGCCTCTCTGATTCGCGCCTGAGCCATCTTGTTTTGAAGGTCTGGAAAACCAGCCTTGACACCGCCTCCAGCTCCGCAACATCGGGAGTACGGCCCGTGTCTGGGCATTTCCACTAGCTCTAGCCCGGGAATAGCTTGGATCACATCTCGAGGCGCATCAAAGACCCCGCAGGCTCTGCCCAAATGACAGGGATCATGATATGTGACCACCTTTTCGACTGGAATCTCGAACTTCAGTTTCTTTTGATCCATCAAACGTCTCAGGAATTCAACTGTGTGCAAGACTTCAAAGTTGAGCCTTCCAACTTTGGGGTAATCCTCCTTGATAGTCTTGAAACAGCCTGAGCAAGATGTTACCAGCGTTTCTATGGAAAGGCCGTTGAGTAGCTTGATGTTATCAGTTGCGATACGCTCGTACTCAGGATCGCCCATTCTCAAAAGAACACTCCCGCAACATTTCTCATTTTCACCGAGGCAACCGTAATCAATGCCAAGAGTTTCCAGCAGGTTGACTGTGTCGATTGCGATTTGACGTATATTGAGGTCGTAAACGGCGGTACAACCGAAAAACAGAAGTATTTTACTCTTCGTCTTTTTTATTTCTGGAGGAAGATTAGATATTAATTCTTCCTTTTTAGCGCGTCTGGCCCATTTCACTCGACCTTGGCGAGGTTGTTGCCAAGGGTTGTCATAGGATTTTACACTCTTGGCCAATGCTTTTTGGGGTTCCAGTGGGCCGTAACCTGATGAAACCATGAGTTCACGAATTTTTTCCCAAAGATTAACCGTATCAATATTTGCCGGGCAAACAACCTGGCATTGCCCACATGTGGAGCATTCATACAAATTGAGAACAAAATGCTGGACATCTTCTTCCCTGATTTCTTCAAGCCTAAAAATTTTTCTAATCCATTTTCTGATGGAGTCAGGAATTTTATTGTTTTCAATTATCGGATTGAGAAGACTTTGCTGATTTTTTACTATACGGAGGAAATCGAGAATCTTCTGACGAGGAAGGATGTTTTCCCTGGAATCCTGATCGAAAACGGGGCACCAAATCAAACATTCTCCACATCGTGTACATGCGTCCAGTTGAACCAGACGACTCATCTCTATCCTGTCTAAAGGGATTGTGCGAGCCGGTGGGTTTGATTCTTCCGGAGCAATTTCCATGTTATCTATCTCGGTCATGTTATATTCTGTTCTCCTCGGCTACTCCTTTTTGTAATTTAGAATGAGGCTTAAAGGAGTGGTGAAAATGTGCTTCAATTTTCCCAACGGAAGGTATGCTATAAATAAAGCCCATAGAATCGCATGCACATACCACAGATAGCCGTAAACCAATTGCCAGTTAATGCTTGCGATCGAGAGGATCCTCGATATCAAATAACCAGTGAAAGCTGATATAGCAATATGATGGGGGATTTGGGTGATTAGGATCCTAACTCCCTCAAGGGCAAAGCCTGTAAACGCAATGAGCCCAATCAGGATCAAAGCCACAGTATCCTGTTCCTGAGTTAACAGATATTCAGGTTTGGTGACAAACCGCCGGAACATGGCCCAAACAACTCCTGCAAGTATAAAAATACCTGTGACATCATTAAAAGTGGCGACAAATCCACTGTCCCTATTCACTAGCGTGATCGCCAACTCACTCGCTGGCGCAATCTTTTGCAGGAAAACGGTAAACAGGCTGAGAGCGAAACGTGCGAAAAACGAATAAAAAATTAGTGAATGAATAAACCATCGGCTTACGCCGTTAGCCAGAATTCTACGCTGAAGGAGAATGTCGAAAAATACGGTTTTTAAAATCGGAAAGAATTCTCTCGAAAATATTTTGCTCCAAACCAACTCAGACCCTAATTGAATTTTTCTGTGCACTGAAGACGCTTCATCCTCCACGCCAGCTTTAAACCAGAAGGCTAAAATTCCTACCATACCGATTAGGGCTACGACTAAAGCTATCAAAAAAATTGGGCTTCCAAGCCGTAAAGGAGCATAGTGACACGCCAGACAAACGAAACTCCTGGAAGGCAATACAGCGACAGGGGCTCCGACCCGGTTGTTAAGGTTGTGACATTTTATGCAGAACTCATCTCGTGAAACATCTGTAGTTTTATGATTTGCCAGGCTTATCGGAACTGAATCAGTATTTGTTCGAGACAGTTTAATTTCGTTTTGAGCAACGTCGAGTTCCACAAATTGTGAATCGGTATGACATGCTTCGCACCTTACACGGATGTGTGAGGCGTGTATCCCGGGATCCCCTAAAAAGCTTATATGACATTGAAGACATGTAACACCGGATGATGACCGATGGGGAGACCTCGCCACATCCGCATGGCACTGAATGCATGCCACAAAGCGATGCGAAGATTGTTGAAAATATTCAGGTTTGACCTGAAGAGAAACCTTAGCGTCACGAAAGTCCCCATGGGAAGACGGATCCAGGTGACAATCGTAACAGAATAGCTGAGAAGAGAGGACCCCTTCATTGGCGTTCAAATTTCTCTGGCGGTGGCAGTTCAGGCACTCCGATATTTGGTCGTCCGCTGTAGTAGGCTGGGCCATCCCAAAAGCCAAAAGACAACACACTATAGCGCAAACTGCCGTTACTGATCTTAGTAACCTTGGTTTCATAAGATTTTTAACTCGTTTATCTTTCTCCCCCGGGTATAATTTGGCCCGAAGCGTTCAGTCGCGCCCACTCACCGGGATGAGTTCTCATCATTTTCTCTTTAGTTGTTTTTCCAGTGAAAATAGTCCAATCACCCGGATATACTTCCGGTCGGAAATGACGAATTGTCGTGTGCACAAAAAATTTGTAGAGCACCGCCAACACCGCTTCATCAAAATGGAGGACTTGAGCAAGATTGATGAAATAGCCGGGAACGAATCGAGAAAAGAACTCCGGAAACCATAAAAGCAGCCCGGTGAGCCCCATGGTTTGCATGCCAATAAAAAGTGTCCAGTAATCGAGTTTTTCCCACCATGCGAACCGTTCGAAAGGCGGTGGTGTATTTCGGAGAGCAAGGATATATCCCATATGGTCACGAAAATGCAAAAGGTCTTGCTTGGTAAAAGATATTGAATGAGGTCCGAAGAAATTACCCCTCAAAAGGAATTTGTAGTAAATCAGCCAAACAACTTCCGTAATTACACACAAATATAGCGTTACAGCACACACTCTATGTAAATATCTAACGCTTTCCACTCCCCCGAGAGACCACACAAATGCTCGTGCTGGGGCCAGAGAACTGAAAGCCATGGAAAACCCGGTGAGCCCAATCCCTATGAACGCAAACATTACGGTCAGATGCACCGCTCTTTGAAGAACACTAAAACGTCGGAAAGTTTCCTGCACAGTCTGGTCAGCCATGTCAGCGTCCTCTCAGTTTGTTGTGAAGTTCGCGAAGGATCCAAACGAATGTTTGTAAGGCGAAAAAAGCCAGGATGATTACTGTCACTATTTGGCCGATCCGCTTTACAGTCGCAATCAGGGCTAGGTCAGCCTGTTTTTTCGGATCTTTCTTTAATACATCTTCGGAACCAGTATGAATTACTATGCCGGCGAAACCTGCTGAAGCGTTTCTATGGCACCTTCGGCAAGCGGCCCAAGCCTTCTCTTTATTTTTAAGAGACTCACAGGTATGAGCGCCATGACAGTCCGTACAATACGCCGACGCCTTTTTCTGAAGGAAAACACCTAATTGGCCATGGATATTTTTGAGATAACTGATTTTTTGCGATGGGTGACACTTTCCGCACGTTTCAGTCATTTGTTCGCCTATTGCGATCCTGGAAAGTTTAGCTTGGGCATAATGAGATGAATGGCAGTCTCCACAAGTAGGAGCTAGGCGTTCGGAGGAAACTGGTTTGTCGCCTGACAACTGATCCTGTTCCTGTTTGGAAAGAGCATTGGCGTGCTCACCAATTAAATAACGCTTGTATGACTCTGGGTGACAAGAGGCGCAACGCTTATAGTCGTAAGTCCTGAGACTGTTCTTTTTCATCGCTCTAGGATCTTTTCGATTTGGATGAGCTTTGTCCTTTATTGTCATTTCACTGTGGCATCGGTCGCATTTTAAAGTCCAATGGGCTGCTTTTGAAAACCGATTCATATCTAAAAACCAATCAGAGGAAGAACTTGAGTTCCCACACCATGCAGGCTGCGCGTACGCCGGCATGAAGAGCGACGACGCAATTATTGACAGAATGAAGGATTGTAAAATCGTCGAACCCGTTGCTCTAATCAGCCCACAAAAAAACACTGGAAATCGGTCCAAGATTGACTCCTGCCAATAAATATCGATAACTTGGAAAAATGTTGAGATTAATTATCCAATAATAGTGAATTAAAATAAGTCTGAAGGCAAAGCATGGTTAAGCGCCTTAATGAATCGAACAAACTTGGCGCAATCCCCTGAGTCTCCAGTCTGTCACCTAACCGGGACTTAACTTCTCGTAAAATTCGTGTAACCTCAATAGCGCAAGGGGTCACTTGTTCCAGAATTTGATTTGACACTTTGAGCCTTGATAAACGTTCCAGCCTGCCCAGTCGTTTCCATATGGCTTCCAGGAAAACTCTGATTTTCTCTGGTTCGTAAATTTTACAACCGATGGTCCAACGAATCGAAGTCGTTTCCAGTCCAACGGATACTATTCTTGCATTGCTGATTTCCCGTTTAATATCATGAACAAATTTTTTTTTGTCTGGCCCGTCAAGGATAATTTCGTCTACATCGGATTTTCCGCTAACGTTTGATTGTTTCATGTCCCAAAAAATTGCGGTCGCCACCAGGTGATTGGCTATTGGAAAATATGGGTGTTCAAAATGGGGGCCGAATAAATATAGAGCGCCATTTCCCAGTTTTGATCTTGCCGCCGCCACATTATTTATCAAAGTTTTTTCCGCTAAAGTTTCATCAACCAAAAACATAGTCTTTTTTGTGAATCCATCATATCGTGCCAAGATTTCCGATGCGTCCCCCGCCAACATTGACGGCCCGCCATATAATGGAGCGACAAAATGACCCACACCGAAAAATGGTCCCGACGCTGTAGATCTTAGTTTGACCTCTTCGCGAACGGGGTGGTAAACGTAATCACATCCATAGGCGGTGGTCGCCTTACGGCCTAACTGTTTGATAGTGGGTACCGTCTTGGCAAGGTTGGCGATCTTTATATCGACAAAATTGAAACGGTCCAGATATTGCTTTGAAGATTTTAGAGGAAGATAAGCTCCTGCGCACGATCCTACATAAACCCCGCCCTGCCTGATAAATCGTTCTAATTGATTTGCCCCTTCAGCGCCAAGTCCTTCGGCAATCCTGATAGTGTCTCCACCTGACATGGCGAATACGTCGAGATCCTTTAGCATCCCACTTCTCACCATGCCCTCGTCTAAAAAGACGACATCATGAAAAAACATACGATCAAAAAGATCAACGAACCACAACCATGAATGGGACGTTCCCAAGCCTGTGTACAAACCAATGCGCGGTATCCGTGAGGGACACTGTAGGAAGGCCGCTAAGAAACTAGCCGAACTTTCTCCACATTGGATTTTAACGCCCCGCGCCAGTTTCTGATTCATAGACGTATAAGAGTTACAAAAATCTATACCGTTGTTACGACTATCTGTGGCGATTCTATCGTTCGAAGGCCAAAATTTACGAATAAATCCGGAAGGAGGCGCACTAGTTGCACACATCTTCTATAACTTTATCCAGAATTTCTTGATCCAACTCAAGGCCCGTACCTTTATTGACCATTTGTAACATCAGTTCTTCGGAAAGCTCAGGCGCCATGTTCGCAAAAATTGGATGAACGCCGAATATATAGGCCACAGCTTGCCTTCTCTTCCACCAGACACCATATTCGCTGGTGTCAGAAACATCAAAATTTGAAAAAAGAGGTTTTCCTGGAGCCCAGCAACTGAATCTTCCACAGTCCGGAATTGAAATAGTCCCCTTCAGGTCTTTGAGTGATTTTTCAATGTTCTCCATACTTTTTTCCCCGGATCTTGCGCAGAATTCGGCTACCGCTGTAGGATTGATCCCATATCTGGCGCACGCTCTCATCACACTACCAGCTTCTTTTGCCGACAGACCGCATCTCTTCAGTTCTAATAAAGCGCAAGGATCAGTTACCAAGAAGCCTGGTTCCGGCGCAGCGGGTTCAGCGACAGTTTTGGGATCCTCATCCAGGTAGAGAAAAGTATTGGTGGGATAAGGGGTGTTGTAGCAGGCGCTGTTTCGATGGACAGAGGGAAGAAGCCATTCAGAGGCGTCATTTTCACCCATTGCCGAAAAAATGTCTTGAATTCCGGCTTTACCTTGAAAAGATCCCTTGTTAATATTTTCAAATATCTCAAAGCATTGATCGACAAAATCTTCAGGCTCGGAGATTTCCAGTAACCCCATTCCTCGCAAGGCAATAGCCTTCAGATTTTTTTCTCCGAACAATTTCCCGAATCCCCAACAATCTCCACTGCCCCAGTAATTAATACAAATTTGAGCAAGTTCGGAGCCGGATTCTGCCGCTGGTCCAATAGCTAAAGTCTGGATAAGATCATCTCCCATGCCTCTGCGTATGTGATCCGTAGTCTTCCAGACATCCGAACCCCAAATTTCAGAGGCGTCCTGAATATCCGCAACACCATCATGAAGCCAAAGGAATACTGGTTTGCCAGCCTGTCCCAATACAACCACATAATCAAATCCAGTGAACTTTAATTCCATTCCAGCTTTCAGTGTGAACGGAGAATGAGCTATTTCGCCAGTTTTGGGGCTTTTGGCGGAAATAATTCCCAGGGCTGAGCCAGGGAAAAGAGTTCCCGTCAGTAAGCCGGTTCCCAATACTATCGGATCTTTGTCTTTATAAGTGTCATACAAAAATGAAGTAACGCCAACCCCACCAATTCTATTACTCACGAGTTCATCGTCAAGTTCATCTTCAGTAATTTCACCGGATTCCAGGTTCACAATCAAAATCTTGTTTGATGACAAATAGTCCATTTCTACTCTCCTCCCTCCACTATTGAGATCGCTCCAACTGGACAAATTTTCACACACATAGGGCCATATTTCATACCACTGCAAAGGTCGCACGGTTCACGCAAGAGCATGGGTTTTGCAGAAGCGTCGGCTTCCCTTTTCTGTCCACTGGAATCAGGTTCCTCAGCTACCCCAATTCGCTTGATCTCAAGGCCTTCAGGCCGCGCTATAATGAGGCTTTCCTCCTCTTTTATAACTACTCCAAAGTAATCCTTTTTCTCTCGCGCTCGGTACACGACAATGCACGATGAAAGCAAAGCGAAGGCGTCGTCCTTATGGTAGCCGCAAGCCATCTCGCAGGCCATGCACCCAATACACTTGAGCGCGTCAACATCAATCCTCATAACGATTCTCCTTCCAGATTAGGTTATTATGCTCCGCTTATTTAAGTACTTGGTATTCTGCTATATTTGCCGAAACCCGGAAACCATCCTGATAGATCAAATGACGCCAAATGGCGGATTGCGTTTCGATTTCGAAATGAATTCAATTTCGCTGTTTCTGTACACTGAATTACACAACCAAACTTCAGCTAGGTCAGGTGACTTTTCGCTGACAGTCTTTTGCGTCGTTAAGTTCTCGATATAGATCAGTTTCAAAAAAATTTTGAGGCCGTTTTCCCGGTCCAAATCAAAGTACTTCTAGCACAGCTACCCTGTCAAGAAAAAATATCATAAAGGTATAATCTTATGATAATACAAGTCTAATACCATAACATTAGAAAAACATGCAATAATAATTAGTTATGATTCTACTTTTAAATTAAAGATAGCCAAAATAGATCAATTACAAGATGTAACATATTATATAATAACAGGAATATTGAAACTATCATAATATTATGCGATTGTTCTTGACAGTTTTCGCGCTTCTATTTTATAAGGTAGCGGAATTGAGTATACAGAGTGACATAAATGACGCTCGCATGTTCAGGATACTGCGTCCCAATTGTTAAAAACGGGGTAACTCTACTGTTTCGATATCTTTTAATTGATATCGGAATTTACCGTGTTGTTGATCATCGTTGATAACTGATAGAGCAGGCGTCTCTCTGCCATGTTCACTCTCAGGAGGTCGACGGCGTTATGTTCAAGCCTACACAAAAGGGTCACAAAGTCTCGCATTACATTGTAGAGCAGATCCGAGACGCGATTCTCACTGGGGAATTTAAACCCGGCGATAGACTGGCGTCGGAAAGAGAACTGATTGATCAGTTCCAAGTTAGCAAGGCTAGCATGCGTGAAGCCTTGAGGGTTTTGGAAGGTATGGGTCTTATTGAGACCCGGAAAGGAACTGGAGGAGGGATATTCGCCGCTGAAGTGAATATGAATACCACCGTTCATAGTCTTACAAATTTCCTCCATTTCAAGAATGTCTCGGTTGGAGACATCACCATGCTCCGTTACTTTCTCGAACCGCAGTTGGCGCAAATTGCGGCGTCAAAAGTCAGTGAAAATGACATCCGTATATTGGGCACTATGACAGATGACGAAGTCAACGCCCCTCCTGCCAAAGATCAACGTGGGATCGGATTTCACTATTACATAGCTCGCTTCTCAGAGAACCCTTTACTTATACTGCTTATGGATTTCGTCGAGAGCCTTCTCGCTGACTTGAAAATCAAGCTCAATCCTGGACCGGAGTTTTTTCACGAAGTAGAGCAAGACCATTACAGGATCATTGAATGTTTCAAACGAAGAGATGGCGTCGCTGTCAAAAAGGAGATGGCTGACCATGTTCTTCGCGTGGGAGGATTTCTGGCAAAACTAGCTGGAAGTGTGCCTTTTTATCCCTCCGAATTTCAGTCAGTAGGCTGTTCCTTAAACAAACAGGCGTTGGTTAGCCGTTCACTGGTCAATAATCATAATCAATCGTTACCTGTCATAGCGGAACAGACGCTTCAAGACTTGGGAGTTCTTCTTAAACGGGTAGATAACGGAGATCTTTATTTTGTTAAATTTAACAACGAGTCAGAAATCCATTAACAATCCAAACTCAAAAACATTCAAGATATGTCACTCACTTAATGACAACTGAAATATCAAAGGAGAATCAAATGCATCCGATGGAATCAGCGCTCAAAGATGTAAATTACTGTGTAAACCTGGGAGACCGGCCTTCCAGACTAAAATATTGTGTTAATGGAGAGTGGCTGGAATCGACAACGACGAATTACATGGATTGCTACAATCCTTCGACCGGTCAAATCATTGCATATGCGCCACAGTGCACTGTTAGTGAAGTCGAATCCGCAATTGCCGCGGCGAAGGCGGCTTTTCCCGCATGGGCTAATACTCCGCCAAACAAACGGGCTCAGGTACTCTTTCATATGAAAGCGCTGCTTGATGAACATCTAGAAGAACTTACATATCTGCTTTGCAAGGAAGAGGGTAAATCCTGGACCGAGTCCATGGGTGACATCCTGAAGGTGAATGAAGTAGTTGAATTCGCGTGCGGCATTCCCCAGCTAATGAAGGGGGAGTCCATCATGAATGTCTCATCCGGATACGATACTGTCCTATATCATCATCCACTAGGAGTGTTTGCCGGAATTCCCCCCTGGAACTTTCCAGCTATGATACCTCACGGGTGGATGGCTCCGCTTTGTATCGCGACGGGAAATACCCTAGTGCTCAAAGCCGCAAGTTTTGTGCCTCAATCCGCGATGCGTATTTTGGAACTCTGGCATGAAGCCGGGCTCCCCAAGGGGGTCATCAACATTGTAACTGCAGGTAGAAATGAGGCCGAAGTTCTCTTGAGACACCCTGATATCGTTGGAGTATCTTTTGTCGGGTCCACAAAGGTAGGGCGCCATATTTACGCTACGGCGGCCGCCAATGGTAAAAGAGTTCAGGCGTTGACCGAAGCAAAGAACCACGCACTTGTCCTGAGAGATTGCAAGCTCGATAGAACTGCAAATGGCATCATCAACGCGTTTTGCGGATGCGCCGGTGAGCGGTGTATGGCATTACCGGTCATCTGCGTAGAAGAGGCTATAGCGGAAGAGTTGGTAACCGAGTTGAAAAAGCTTGCAGCCAATCGAAGGCTTGGAGCAGCCTATGACAAATCCACGGAATTGGGCCCTGTTGTTAACGCTGGTCATCGAAAGTTCGTAACTGATTGGATAGAAACGGGCATTCAAGAGGGAGCAGAACTTGCTCTTGATGGACGCGACCCAACAGTCCCCGCGGAGTGCAAGGACGGGTTCTTTGTAGGGCCGACGATTCTTGACCACGTTAAACCTGGCATGAGCTGTGGGGATCAGGAGATTTTTGGTCCGGTGCTTTGTGTCAAGCGAGTGAAAGATTACGAGGAGGGCCTGGCTATAATGAACGCTAGCGAATTCGCAAACGGCTCTGTAATCTATACGCAGAACGGCTACTATGCCAGAGATTTTGCTCACCGCACGCATGCTGGAATGGTGGGAATCAACGTGGGAATTCCAGTGCCGGTAGGAATCTTCGGTTTCACCGGGCATAAAAACTCCTTTTTTGGAGATCTGCACGTCATGGGTAAGGACGGGGTCCGATTCTTTACTGAGGTAAAGAACGTCACATCAACATGGTTTAGGGAGGGGGTCGGTTCACGAGTTTCGACCAAAGTTGACACATGGGACGGCACGATCACCTCTCTACCGGCGGAAGAAGAAAAGAATTAGAGCGTTAAGAAGTTGATTATCTGCAATCGTGCAAGTTGCCCAGATCAGGGAATCCTGATCCGGCTGGTCAATTTTCCAGGCTGAGAGTGTCGCCGGAAGGGAACACTCCCGTTTTTGGATCGGATGTGGCGTGCGCCTCAGTTCGCCGCCTTTCGGATCGGCTGTTTTCTCTTTGCAAGGTCAGTAAGGAGGTCTAGATGTCTGAGTTAAGCAGTCTACACAAAGATCATGGTCCCATTATCACTGATGCCGGGAAGGTCGACTCAGTGCTCAGGGAACTCATAAAAATTGTCGGCGAATCGAACTGCACTGCATCGAAGCATATTCGATACGCCTACTCGTACGATCTTAGTTTCGTGAAACCGAAACTGCCGGACTATGTGGTCATGACTGAGTCAGTTGAGCAGGTTCAGGGGCTTCTCCGATTTGCCAACAAGGAAAAAATCCCGGTTGTCCCTTACACCGCAGGCACAAACATCGGCGGGCTGACGATTCCCGAGCGGGGTGGGATTCTTCTTGATCTAAAAAGGATGAATAACATCGTTGACATTGATCCTGAATCGCACGTCGCCGTGATTGAACCAGGAGTATCTCACGCAAAACTCGCTGATGCTCTTTACAAGCATAAACTTAGATTTGGCTGGCCAGTTGGTCCACCTTCAGCTTCAGTCCTGGCATGCGCTGTTTCTCATGGAATTGGCGGGCTTAACGCCAAATACGGTTTGAATAGCCAGGAAATCACCAGCATGGAAGTGGTGCTACCTACCGGGGAGTTGGTCCGGGTTGGTTCCTGCGCCATCCGGAACGACGCCTGGCATAGTTGTTTGCCGCTACCTCAGCTCGATGGTCTCTTCAAAGGATGGTTGGGATCGAGCGGAGTAGTCACGAAGATAGGGATAAGTGTCCACCCGATTCCTCCACTTCTTAAAGTTTTCACCGTATCTTGTGAGAATGTGGAAGACATGTACTCCTACATGCTCAACTTGAGCAATTATGAAATGTGTGACGATCTCACCGCAGTGTCCTGGTGGTTGGCGCAGGTCCCTATACCCTATCCTTTCAAGCCCAAACCCGATGACGCCCCTGAGTGGTTCAGTTTTGCCACTACCACCTCATGGACTGAAAAGGAACGGGAGGCAAGAGCGGAAATCTGGGAGAAAGTTTTTGTGGAAGAGCAGAAAAAAGGCACATCCATTAAACAAACCATCTATCCCGAAGAAGCATTAAGAGGGAGGACTCAACTACCGAGCCAGGTCGTCGGCTCCACGAAAAATTACTGCAAACAGGGAGGCGCTGGAATATCCTGGCCTGGAACGTTCACTCCCGCCAAAGTATGGGCTCCGGTTTACAACAAATGGAAAGATATCCTCACCGCCCACAACCTTTCGCCATCCGTTCGGATGAGCATGTATCGTGGTGTTCACTACGGCATGCTCAGGGCAATGATCCCGTTCAACAAGCAGAGCGAAGAAGAGACTGAAAACGCGAGACATGCCATCGTTGAGTGTTTAAAAGTAGATTTGGACGCTGGAGGAATTCCCTACAAGCCGCCGATAGATTTTGCCAATGAGATCATTAAAAGGGCCGACCCAGGATATCTGGAGCTTCTGAGGAGAATGAAAAAATTTCTCGATCCGAACGATATCATGAATCCCGGCAAACTCGGCATATAGGCAATCAAAATATACAGATTCTAATTGGAGGCGACAATGGATTGGAAGATTGCGGAGCTGAAAGAGCTAGAGGATAAGATTTGGAGATGCACCGCATGCGGTACTTGCAAGACAGCGTATGACTATGGTCCACCACCCACTTTCGGTGAAATTTGTCCTGCTGGAACTGAATTCGGGTTTGAAGGCTTCATGGCTTCCAAGGGCAAGATCGCTTTCGCAAGGGGCATCTTGAGCGGGGAACTCCCTTGGGATGATGAATTATTGGAGGCGATCTACAAGTGCACCGTTTGCGCCGGGTGTCAAAACCAGTGTCAGTTGGACCACAAACCCTATATCCCTGAGATTATTGAGGCGATGAGACGCAAAGCGGTTGATGAAGGTGTAGGACCTATGCCTCTACATAAGAACCTTCTCCAATCAATGAAAAATTACAACAATCCATATCAGGGGCCTCGAAGAGTAAGAACCGATTGGACTCGACCATTTAAGAAGGCGGGCAGGCCTATTAAGGATCTTAATAAAGAAGCTGCCCCGGTACTTTTTTTCGTTGGTTGCACTGGAGCTTTCAACACTGCGGCGCGAGCCGTCCCAACCGCAACCGCTTCCATTTTTCAGAAGCTCGGGATGGACTTCGGAATCTTGGGCGAGAATGAAATCTGCTGCGGATCTACGGCGATGAGAGTGGGAGATTCTGGGGAATTCAAAAGAGTTGCCACAAAGAACCTGGAAACTTTCAAATGGTTACACGATGAGCGCGGAGTCAAGACGATAATCAGTTCTTGTGCAGGATGTTACCGTGCGATCAAAAAGGATTACTCGCTTTCCTCTGAATACGACAAAGTAATGGATGGAATCGAAGTCATACATACGGCGGATTATCTCAACCGGCTTTTCAAGGAGGGAAAACTCAAATTCAAAGGTGAGTTACCCTGGAAGGTCACGTACCACGATCCTTGCCACACAGGAAGGCATTTGAACAGATTCATTATCGACGAGGAAGGCAAGCAACTGTGGAAGGGGGCATACGTCGATGTGGACCAGGGTGAATGTCTGTATGAGCAACCTAGAGACTTGCTGAAGGCTATCCCGGGTATTGAGTTTGTGGAAATGAAACGGAACCGGGGGAACTCGTTCTGTTGCGGTGGTGGCGGTGGCGTGATGACAGGTTTTGGTGAATGGGCCGCTAAGAATGCGAGCCTGAGGATCCAGGAAGGAGAAGATACTGGCGCTGAAAGGATGGTGTCTATATGTCCCTTCTGTCATTTCAACCTCAATGAAGGCGCAAAGAGAATCAGTTCTCAAATAAAAGTACACGATCTGACCGAGCTGATCGATCAGGTCCTTGTCGGTAAGAATGGCGACTAGACTTGAATTAGAAGAAATGAGGCATGGCTTCGGCCAACACGGAGCCAGGCCGCACATTCAGGACCTGAACAGTCCCGGAAAGGAGATGAAAAACCGGAAGGATCTGATGGAATCAATCGGCAGGGTTTTCCGGACGACATGTGGCCATCAAGCAGGTCGTGTGTAGTACCCGCCTGCCTACCAGCACTGACCGTATGGATGCCGCACCGGCATCAACAGACTATATCAGGCTTTATGAAAATTTGTTTGACGGAAATAGTCATAATTTGCATCGGCAAGGTTGTAAATGGTTTTTGAGGGGAGACCGCAACAGCGGTGACAAATAAAAAGTCATGTTTTTCGTGCTTCGGTCTGGTCAAGGAAAGGTGATACTATGAGTCAATTAAGTGTTAGAACGGGTGCTGTAAATCTACAGTTTTCGGATTTGGCAAAACAGATGCTTCGCTACAGGTGGGTCTGCTATGGAATGATGTTGCTCACCTACATCTTCGTTTATTTCGACCGTGTGTCCCCTGCCGTAATAGCGCCCGAATTGATGAAAGAGTTCGGCCTATCGGCTACAAGCCTGGGTATTTTATCGTCAATGTATTTTTATCCTTATGCTGCAATGCAGATCCCGTCTGGTATTTTGTCAGACCGCATGGGCCCAAGGATTTCGGTCACCATATTTTTCATCATTGCTGCGATCGGAACAGCGCTCTTTGGTCTTGCAAACAGCTTCGGATTAATCATTTTTGGTCGTTTCCTAATGGGAGTTGGTGTGGCGGTGGTCTGGATCCCCTGTATGAGAATTTTGGCCAACTGGTTCAGACCAAATGAGTTCTCGACACTAACCGGCGTGATGCTCACCGTGGGTAACGCAGGAGCGGTGCTCGCTGCAGCCCCACTGGCTTTCCTGGTGGGCATTGTCGGCTGGCGAGCATCTTTCTACTGGTTGGGCGCTTTTATGTTCATTGTGGCGATGTTGAATTTCATCGTCCTCAGGAACAAGCCGAGTGACAAGAGTTTACCCACTGTTTCAGAGATAGATGGAATCGATTACTATTCTGTCCAGAGCACTGAAAAGGTCAGTTTTGGCGAAAACGTAAAAAGACTTTTTGGGATGAAGAACTATTGGTTAATCGCAATTTACGCATTTGTGATCTATGGAACTGTTATGGGATTCCAGGGACTATGGTGCATACCTTTCCTCGAACAGACATACGGTATTCCGAAGCAGCAGGCGGCCAACATACTCATGTTATGGCCGATCGGCATGGCAGTGGGTTGCTTCGCGTTTGGGTATGTTTCCGACCGAATTTTGAAATCCCGTAGGAACGCTTCATTCTATGGTATCGTCATTTACGCCCTGACCTGGTTACCTTTGGTGCTGTGGCCGGATAAAATTCCGGTAGGCATGTTTTATCCTCTTCTTTTCATCATGGGCTTCTTCTCTGGGGCCTATGTTCCAAACTACGCCCACATTGCCGAGGGACAACCGCACAGTTTCATTGCCACGGCGAATGGCATGCTCAACGTCTGGTATTTTATCGGAGGCGCTTTGTTCCAGTCGATCATGGGAATAGTTCTGGATTATTATGGCAAGGTCGGAGATAAATTTCCGGTCGGCGCATATAAGTCAACTTTTGTAGCATGCATTATTGCTCTCGTGATTGGTGCGATTGCGATGTATTTTACAAGTGACAGCAAAGTGCTGAAGCAGAAATCTTCATAGAAACAACAACGTCAAAGTCGCACAGGACTACAATAGGTGAACCCACAACGAGATTGTTGGAATAGATCTCGGTTTAACAGGGCTACGCAACACAAGAAGGTGAATTCCAGACTTGGATAAAATTTGTAAAAGGCGTCCAGCCCTGTTATCCGTACATTGTATGTCCCCTTTATTTGGTTGTTTGACATGATCTGGAGAATACTACCATGACATTGAAACAAAAAGTTATGAATCGTCTTATGGGTAAGAGTAGCGAGGGAACTCCCTACGGGTGCACGACTACTTATGGCGTAGTAGACCTGATGGAAAAGTGCGGCCACGAACGGCCAC
>JAJYDQ010000137.1 GCA_021777225.1 Deltaproteobacteria bacterium | reverse complement strand
GCTCCTTCCGTCAAGCCCACGACTTCTGACATTACTCGTCTCTCATCAATCATGCTACGTCCTCCTTGTACACGTCATAAGTTTCTTTAACCCAATTCCGTGTCCAAAGAAAACGGGGCCGCCCCAATAAATAACGAGTCATAGGGCGCCTTTTTTTGTATTTAAAAGACAAACGGACATTGCTACCTTATAATATTTTTTGTCTCTTAAGAGGTAAAGGACGTTTTCATAGAAGAATTAACCAGCATGATCCGCTCAATATTTATTTCATGGACAGGATAAAGTGGCATGAGGTCGGCCAGACAGCCGAAATATTGCGAGAGCGCTATTATTAGCCAAATACTGACTATATGTTTATAGAGAAGGAATACTGTGATGCGAACGTTAAAGACCAATACCTCCAGATTTTTCATTTCAATTGTAACAGTGGGATTTCTCATTATTTCTTTGGCTGATGTGAGCGTCGTCAAAGCTGGGGACAAGAATCAGGACTTAATAGAAGCGGTTGCTCAGGGCCGCACGGAAGCGGTTAGACGTCTCTTGACTGATGGCGTAAATGTCGACGCGATCGAAGACGCCACGGGCAGCACTGCTCTCATGGTTGCTGCTCACAAGGGTCAAATTAATGTAGCCAGGATACTTTTAGATAAAAACGCTGATGTAAATGCTGTTCGCGAACTCGATGGCTGGACGGCCCTTATGATAGCCGCTTCCGGGGAGGATTACAGGCATTACGAGATGGTAAGGTTACTTGTTGATAACGGAGCGAATGTCAATGCCACTCAGCAGGAAGGATATACGGCAATGATGGTAGCAGCCAATAAGGGTGAGCTAAAAACCGTAAAGTTTCTTGTAGAAAAGGGAGCGAATGTTGATCCGAAAGGCCCGGACGGTAGGACGGCGCTATTCATGGCTGTTAATAGTGGAAACCTGGAAATCGTTAAGTTGCTACTTTCACGCGGACTGGATGTTAACTTGAGGGACACTCATAGTGAAACTGCTCTGATGCTGGCTTCGGAAGAAGGTGATCCCAAGATGGTAAAATTGCTTCTTGATAAAGGGGCCAATGTCAATGCGCAACAAAATGACGGGCATACAGCATTGATGGCGGCAGTAAGGGCCGGACACACTGAATCGGTAAAACTCCTGCTAGGCAGGGGCGCTGACATCAACGCAAGAACCCTGGAGGGCGCTACAGCGTTGAAATGGGCTTACAAATGGAACAGGCCAACTATCATCAAGATTCTAAAAGCTCGTGGAGCAAATCAGCATCAATGACAAATTGAAACATTGTCGCGATTCGCAGCCGGAAGTCGCTTTGTAATAGCCTTTGAGCCACTTGCAAAAGTGTTTTTTAAGAGGCGGCGCTAACGTCGCATGTGTCAATTCTCAGGGAAGTTTTGCAACAAGCTCCATGTTATGTTTTCCAAGATCTGTTTAGGTGTATATAAAGAACTCATTTTCAGGGATCGGTGAAAAGGAGACCGTGACCATGGCTAAGAATCAATCTGACTTTGCGCAGCTCACCTGGGACGATTTGACAATTTGGGCCGGATCGACAAGTCTGTCTCGTGGGAAGTCCTACAAGAACCAGGTTCAGGACCTCAATATGACAGAGGATGGAGGGATTATTGCCTGGGTTCAAGGTTCGGAACTTTACGCTACCAACGTGATGATCGATTCTTCAGGAAAACTTTCAGCCAGTTGTTCATGCCCAAGTCATTGGAATCCCTGTAAACACAGTGTAGCTCTGGTTCTATCCTTTCTTGACTCATTGAACAGTAAACAGGATATCCCCGAAGTTTCAGTGAATGACCGGCGATTTCGATTGATCAAGGAGAAAAGGAACGGCCGAACTTCGGATTGGTATCAAGATGATGAAGACGAGGAGGACGTTGATTTAGAATCGGCGGAAACCTCGCAAGAATCAGAAGAACAAGACGACTCGGATTTGCCTGAACCCCCCAGGCGTTCGGGCAAAGCGCACAGGACTGCCGTAGTGCGGCGAAAAATCGAAAGCATGAGCAAAGATCAATTGGTAGAATTCGTCATAAATCTTATTGACGAACATCCTGAGATTGGCGCCCGTATTGAAGAAGAGGAAGACGTCAGGAGCGGTCGAATCAGCAAGACTGTGAGATCAATCCGTTCGGAAATAGAAAACCTGGCGTCTGAACCGGCGTGGGAAAACCACTGGTCAGGAGAAAGTAATATTCCGGACTATTCGCATGTACGGTCTAGATTGGAATCACTGTTGAATTCAGACCACGCGGACGAAGTTCTCGACTTGGGCCAAGATCTGTGGAGCCTGGGTAACGAACAATTGGAATCGTCGGATGACGAAGGAGAAACCGGCGAACAGATTGCGGAATGCATGAAAGTAGTTTTTCGGGCGTTGGATAAATCGACATTAGCTTCTCCCGACCAGATTTTGTGGATGATCGAGACTTTTCTGGAAGATGAATTTGGGATACTGGATGACCCGCAAGATTATTTTGATGATAATCAATATGATGACCATGCCTGGAGCGAGGTGGCCAATACCCTGTTAAACCGACTCGGGAACTTACCATTGTCGGACAAGGGGGAAACTTTTCATGAAGACTATAAGCGTCAGCAGATCGTGGACTGGGCAATCATGGCCTTGGAGCTTTCAGGAAGGGAACAGGAGATAATCCCACTTCTGAAACGCGAAGCCCCAATTACCCAGTGTTATGTTCTTCTCATTGAGCGTCTGATTGAAGCGGGAATGATGGTCGAAGCTAAAACTACTGCGGTTGATGGCTTCCAACTCACCATAGACAAAGCCCCTGGAATCGCATGGAAACTTGAAGACAAATTGCGGAGAATGGCGGAAGAAGACAAACAGCTTTCCATGGTTGCAGCTTACCGGGCACTGGAATTCTTTAACCACCCATCGTTGGAATCCTACAAGAATCTCGAGAAAGCAGCGGAGGCAGTCGGCGAATGGACTACAGTCAAAGAGGTTGCTATTGCTTTCTTGAAGAAAGGAGTCAGACCTGATGTTAAGGCCAAGACTGGCAAAGGTGAAGCAGTCGGCTCAGACATAAACCTGTGGCCACTTCCAAATCCTGAAATATCAATGGAGCATAAGGCTTCAAGGTATCAACAGTTCCCCTATGTTAGCTCCTTAATCGAAATATCAATTTACGAGAAGGACACCCATGAGGTCTTACGATGGTATGAGATAGCCAAGAAAACCCCATTCCTTGGCACTTCCTTTGACACCCAGGTTGCCGAGGCGGTCAAGAATTCACACCCTGATGAATCATTGAAAATATGGTGGAAATTAGCGGAGAATCAGATAAACCTTGTGAAAACCTCGGCTTATGAAGTAGCGGCTATGTACTTGCGACAAATGAGGGATTTATATCAGAAGACTGGGCGTGTTGACGAGTGGACCACCCTCATTGCTGGAATCAGGGCAAAACATAGGGCAAAGCGTAATTTGATGCAGATTCTGGATGGCATGATGGGAAAAAGGATAATTGACACATAATAGCCGTTACATGAAAGCAGGGAATCCAAATGTGGTTTATGATATACATAAAAATATAGGCGCAGGAATGCGAATCATAATTGTGGTTGAACCAAGTGACACCAAAATGCCATTATTGTCTTAGACATGAAGGTTATGAGGTTTGTGTGTTCGAGGGGAAGCGATGAAAAAACGTGATCGACTTGTCATCAATCCTGGCGACAAAGTAACATCCAGGAAGTCCGTGGACAATCTATTGTTGTTTCCAGTTTCAACTGAGCCTTCGGAACTCGAGCCGCCGGTCAGAATAAAATTGACCGTGTCGGGGAAAAGCGCCGCCAAAAAGAAAATCGAGGGTTACCTCACAAAATATTTTAAATCTCTTGAAACAGTAACGATTACAGATTACGAAGCTCATTACTGGATCAGCGTAATTGGTATAGTTGACAACCGCGTCGGCTATAACATTTCATATTTTATTGCGGGACTGTACCCATCGCTTAAGGAGGATTTATCTGAGGGGCGGGACGAGAGCGAAGCGGAAATGATGTCAGATCTCCTTGATGGATTGTGCTCCGTCTTTGAACATCGAATCGAGGTGGGACCTCTAGAAAAGCTTCAGAGTTGCTGCGAAAAAATTGTCAAGGAATTTGACGAAAACTTCGCTCAAGAGTTTATAATCGTGCAGAAGACGCTTCGGAACGAATCAGAGTTATGAATTTGTGTCAATCCCTCAAGTAATTTTTCATAAAAATTGCATAATTTCATTGTTTCACCCATTGTTCGATTCTATCCGGTTCGTGGTCATGAACTATAGTTCTCTCCAACGCTTTTCACCCAGGAATCATTAATTGAAAATATTTAAAATATTTTTTGGAACGTGTGTCCTTGTTTGACACGGGTGTCATTTAGAATCATTACAATTGTTAAAATAGCCCCGTGGTCGAACTCAATTTTGAGCTGGAAATTGCTTGAGACAGGGAGTTAGGGAATTGAAAACGGCAGTACACTTAGAAATTGAGAAAGATCTAACTTCACACGGGGCTAAAAACAAATGCTCTAGAGGCGTATCCAGACCCGGTGTCAGCGGGGAAGCGAATGGGGCAACGATGGTTAGGTTTTTTTGACGAATCGCCCATAAAGTGGCGGAGCATCTGCAGCAAGGCGGCGTCTGACGCAAAGCCCAGTTCAAAATTTCCGGAGAATATGACGCAGTGTGTAGCTTTTTGAGCGTATGAAGTATGCTGATTTAAGCCAGATCGATGTCGGCCGGGCCTTACTCACAAGATTATGTCAGGGTACTGATGAAAATCTTCAATTGATATGCGACGGATACTCAAAGTCTTGGTTCTTGCGCCGAGTTAATGTTATAAACACTTGCGTTAACCCCATGGATACAGAGGAGCGCAATATGATTACCGCATTTGTCCAGTTCAGGCTTCCGCAGCCCATAACCGTTGCCAAGGCTGAGGAAATATTTTCAAGTACAGCCCCCAAATACAGAGAGGTCAAGGGGCTGATCCGCCAGGACTTTCCCCAAAAATTTAGGTTAATCCCAATGAGAGTTGAGGATTAGGCGTTCCCTTATTCTTTTCGTGAAAGATTGCGCCCTGACCAGCTTTGCTAAGGATCTCTTTAATGCCAT
>JAJYDQ010000136.1 GCA_021777225.1 Deltaproteobacteria bacterium | reverse complement strand
CACATCCCAGGAAAATCCATAAATTTCAAATCCACCATTACCGCATTGTTCTTCTTGGCAAATTCCAAAACCGCTTTAGGTTCCATTCCTTACTCCTTTTTTTGTCAATGTGTGTTGTGCCAGTCACAGATTTCCGGAACGGGTTCAATACCTGAACAGTCGGGCAAACTGCTGTGATGTGCGCCGGGGGAATCAGTATCTAAGTATGAAATCCTAGTGACTCTAAAGCGCGTCGTTGTCCTTTTCCCCTGTTCTGATTCGTACAGCGGCTTCTACCGGCATAACAAATATCTTTCCATCACCTATGGTCCCGGTCCTTGTCGCTGATATTATCTTCTCTATTAATTGGTCAACAATTGACGATTGTACTATCATTTCGACTTTTATTTTTGGAAGGAAGTCCACAACATATTCCGCGCCGCGATAAATTTCCTTGTGTCCTTTCTGCCTGCCAAAACCCTTAACCTCGGTAACTGTCATGCCTTGTACGCCTATAGAGTGAACGGCGTCTTTTAGGTCGTCCAGTTTAAAAGGTTTGATGATAACTTCTACCTTCTTCATCCTTACTCCTCCTCTTGGAGTGTCCGGCCATTCATTCCGGATCGTATGATCGCTCAATCGGCGTTGCGTGGGAAAGTTTGTCAAATGAAAACGATGGATGTCTTGAACCCGCGATGAATCAACTGAGTTGTTTAAACCGGCGACTATTCAAATTGATTTTCATTTTATGAGAATTCTCGCCCTTGGGTTTCAGGGTAGGCCGGCATTCCAAATTCCGGAACGTCTAGACCTTCAGCCTCGACCATTTTGGAAACTCGCATTGGAACAATAGCGTTAACGATTTTGAAAACCACATAAGTCACGCCGAATGCATAAACAGCCATTAGTGTAGCCCCTCCGAGCTGAGTGAAGAATTGCGTGACGTCCCCATAAAGGAGGCCGGTCACTCCTTGCCCGTCAACACCAAGATAGCTTGTAGCTCCAACACCATTCCAGCCTGAACCATAGGCGCCGTCAGCAAATATACCAACACAAACGGCCCCAAACCATCCACAATATCCATGTACGGAGATAGCCCCACAGGGATCATCAACCTTAATCACGCGCTCATTGAACAGAACCCCAACACAAACAAGGACCCCGGCTAGAACACCTATTATGACGGCCGCAGTTGGGTGAACAAACGCGCAAGAAGCTGTGATGGCGACTAATCCGGCCAGCATACCATTACAGGCCATTGATATGTCCGGTTTGCCAAACAGGAAATACCACAGAATTAGGGCAGTAGCTGAAGCTGAAACCGCTGAAAGATTGGTGTTCACGGCAATCACCGAGATACGCAGATCAGTCGCTCCCAGGGTGGATCCTGGGTTAAACCCCATCCAGCCGAACAGGAGAATGAAAGTCCCGGTGACAACAAAGACAATGTTGTGAGCAGGAAACGGTCGAGGTTTTCCATCCGGTCCATACTTGCCCAGTCGTGGGCCTAGGATCAAGGCCAGCGCCATAGCGCAAAAGCCACCCACACCGTGGACAACTGAAGAACCGGCGAAATCAACGTAACCGTGAGCCAACCCCAGGGTGGAACCTAGCTGGGATAACCATCCGCCACCCCATGCCCAACAACCAAATGTCGGGTACAATATCGCCCCCATAAAAAGTTCGGCTAGAACAAACGCTCCGAAAGTTATGCGCTCACAAATGGCTCCTACAATAATGTATCCCGCTGTTTCCATGAACACGACTTGGAACAGGATGAGACACATACTTCCTACGTCGTAAGCGGGGCCGCTTAGAAAGAATCCGGCGCCACCCAGGAATCCCCATTGACCACCACCCAGTAGGAACTGGTTAAGAGTTGGCGTTCCGCCGAGATTAACCGGCGCAGCATTCACCGCTACTCCGCCGAACTGGAACGCGAACCCGCACACATAGTACGCCAAAAAAGCGAAGACGTACGCGGCGAAATTGAGCATCATTAAATGAGCGGCGTTCTTTCTGCGTACCAATCCACATGTAAGAAGAGCGAAACCGGCTTGCATAAAGAGCACCAGGTACCCGGTGAGTAGAGTCCAACTGAAATTGATCGCAATCCGGTTGTGACCAACGGTATCCGCCAGTTTGGCCGCAAGGGGTTCTTTGGCCGCAAGGGGGGTGTATTCGTCAAACTCCTTTTTTTTCTTCGCGTACTCCGGGTCGGACTTGTCGGTGGGTTCGACAACCACAAACGAATTTCCAGCCCCGTCAATTGCGTTCAGGGCGTTACCGGTGGTAACACCTGATGGATCGGGCTTTGGCTGGGGAGCTTGAGTAGCTGTCGATTGAGCCGCTCCAGCTTGAGGGCTAGACTCCTCTGCAAGAACCGATCCCATCATTAGCATCCAGGCGCCAAGTATGAAGGCTGTCATTGATACCCGGATTATTCTTCCTCTAACCATACTCTGCTTCTCCTCTCATTGAAGTTTAATCTGCCCCAGGCCAAAACCCCTTTGCTTCGGGGCTTTCCAAATGGCTTCTGACACATTCAATCACTGGGACAAAAAGTGCTGATTCACGTCTTAGCAATTAGTACGCCACAGATTTCAAAAGCTTCCTTGAAGCGAATGAACGGGAAACAGGATCTCCCGGACTTGATGCCAAAACATACCGTTTCGTCTGCTACTAATGCTATACATACATACATGTATGTTTATATGTTCCGATACGTATGTATTGGTAAATTTGCGTCGAGTCATTTCCCGAATCGGGTTTGATTCTAGGCGCTTTTACGACCAGTTTTGATCAATGCGGTAAACAGCTTTGATTAGCGAGCGGAATTGGTCCTTCTGGCGCCTAAAATGCATCAGAATAATTGTGAGAAAGATATTAAGTTTTTCATGCGGCTATTGAATAAAGGTGTGTTTAAGGACTTTTCTGGTTTAGGGCATTCGAGGTAATCAAATGTTTTTTTCGAACAAAGATGGTGGAAATGAACGTCACGGAACTGTGATAGCGGCATTGGGAATCAACCCAGAAATTCTTACCGAAAAGTATCTGCAGTTTTTAAAACAGGAATTTGGCTGCACATTCGAAAAGGGAGAGTCGCTTATTTGGGTCGAAGCTAATGAAGAACGGGCGGAACAGATCTTCGAGACCATACGAAAAAGAAATTCTCTTTTTGGCTGAGAGAAATGGGCTTGAGCAATGAAAAGAGCACATGAATATTGTGCGTCTATCCTGAGATAGCGAAATGACTACCATAGAAAATGCTGTCTTGGACGACATACCACAATTGTGTGAACTCCTGACACTATTGTTTCAACAGGAAAGCGATTTCCAGCCTGACTTCGAAAAGCAGTATCGAGGATTGCGCTGCATTATTGAGCGTCCGGAGGTGGGCGGCATACTTGTGATCAGGGAAGGCTCCATCGTTTTAGGCATGGTCAATATACTTTATACCGTCAGTACGGTTTGTGGCGGACGCGTCGCGATTGTCGAGGACATGGTTGTTAGACCTGAGAACCGTAACCGTGGCTTGGGCTCCTTAATGATTCGCAAGGCAATTGAATTTGCGCAGGCCTCAGGTTGCCTTCGCATCACATTGTTGACCGATAGAACAAACGATTCTGCAATACGTTTCTATCGGAGACAGGTTTTGCGCCTTCAGCAATGACCCCGTTTAGATTATTCTTATGACATAGCTGGTGAATTTTACATTCAACCAAACATGATATTTCAATTCCATCATGTGTTTTAAAGTGAGGGAACAAAAATTGATCAGAGCAGGAATATTGTTCGTTGTTGCGGGGTTGGCGGAAATCGGAGGAGGTTACATGGTATGGCTATGGCTAAGAGAGCATAGTTCCATTTGGTGTGGGATCATTGGCGGGCTGATCCTCTGTCTCTACGGCGTCATTCCGACCCTGCAAAGCTTTCCAGATTTCGGAAGAATTTACGCCGCGTACGGAGGAGTATTCATTTTTCTATCTGTTTTCTGGGGATGGGGTATCGATCGCAAAACGCCTGATATGTATGATTGGATTGGTTCAGCAATTTGTTTACTTGGGGTGTACGTGATGCTATGGGCGCCTCGTCAAGCATGAGAATTAAGAGGGCGTCTCTTGATTGATATTTGGCTAAAGCAAGGTAGACGATAGACGCTGCGTTTGTTGAAGCGAAGCGTCAGCGCAACAATCTACAAGAGGACGGCTCCATTAAATCGGGAAAGGATCCCGAACAGTGGACAGGAAACCCGCCTAGTCTCGACAGAAAGAGGTGGACGCACGTTGGACGAGGAAAAATTAAGAGAATCGTTGGGTGACCCTGTCTAAACCGTGAAACGTTTAGTCCAGTTGATCAAACATGACGCCCACAAATTCGTCTATCTCACAATTCCTGGTCCCTGATGAGCTTGAGGCGGAACTGTCGCTTTACTGGTAGGTTTGGGGTCTATGATGGCGTCTACTATCCTGATAGGGATTTGCAGAAAAAGATATGGAATGTAAAGAACGCTCGCCAAGACGGAATTGTCTTCGTGAGCCAAAGTGGACCAGCTTGCCGAAGCATCGGTCCCTTGACACGTTTGAGCCATACAGCAAGGAGAGTTCGCGCAACTCAGCGCAATCACCATACAAACACAACAAACAGCCTTTTTCAATGACAAACTCATTTAACCCGCCCACAGCGCCGGAGTGAAACTGTTCTTAATATCTCACTAATTCGTCAATGCAATTCCGGCATCTTGACCAATTTTCGCATAAAAGACGTTAACAGTCAAGGATCGTTTTATTGACGTGTTGTTAACGCTGTCAGCCTTATGACTGACTTCATGACGGCCGCGTTCATGCTCTGGCAAGGGATCGGCGCCGAAGTCGGGAATTTAATGTAATCCTGCTGGAAATGGGGCGCCGCAGCATCCACGTGCATTCCAAAAAAGAAATGATTGAAGGGCTTTACCGATACCTCAAGAGAATCAACCAATAACCAGTCATCTTCCGTTGGAAATCTTACGATTAATATCGTGCTGATTTGACATGTTAAGCTATTTGTGAATCGATATACTGGTTGTAAAGCGAATCTGAGTCATCGAGTTTCTTTATTTGGCGCACGGCTTGGCCGCAGTTGCTTCCGATGAGATTTTCCTCCATGTCTCCAATTGATTGAATAACGAAAAATCCGACACTCTCA
>JAJYDQ010000060.1 GCA_021777225.1 Deltaproteobacteria bacterium | reverse complement strand
CCTCTTGGCTAACGTCCGCGTAATTGCCGCTGTCAACGTCGTCTTGCCATGATCAATATGACCTATCGTCCCTACGTTCACGTGTGGCTTCGTACGCTCAAACTTCGCCTTGCCCATGGGCTCCTCCAGATTGTTTAAATTGTGCGACTACCTTTTCCGTGACGGATTGCGGCGCCGGTTCATAGTGGGAAAATCTCATAGTGAATGTAGCACGGCCCTGAGTGAGACTCCTAATGTCGGTAGCGTAACCGAACATACGAGCCAGCGGCACTTTGACGCCGACTGTCTGAATCCCGAGCCTACTCTCCATTCCGAGTATTTTACCGCGTCTGGCGGTTAGATCACCCAAAACATCCCCCAGAAATTCTCCCGGAGCTACAACTTCGACGTCCATGATCGGTTCCAGCAAAATTGATTCACCTTTTCTGGAAGCTTCCTTAAACGCCATAAAACCTGCCATTTTGAAAGCCATTTCGGATGAATCCACTTCGTGAAATTTGCCGTCAAAAAGCGTAACCCGGATATCTACAACCGGATAACCCGCAAGAACACCCGATTCCATAGCCCAACGGATGCCATCTTCAACCGGCTTTATGTATTCCTTTGGGATTGCGCCTCCGGTTATCTTATCAACAAATTCGAAACCGAGTCCTCGTGCGATGGGCTTAACTTCCAAAGCAACCTCGGCAAATTGTCCTTTACCACCAGTCTGCTTAACATGCCGATAATTAATCTTAATTTCTTTGGAGAGGCTTTCTCTAAATGCAACTTCGGGTTCACCAACGACGGCTTCGACCTGGAACTCTCTTAACAGTCGGTCGATGATAATTTCCAGGTGCAATTCACCCATCCCTGACAGAATGGTCTGGCCGGTTTCTTTGTCTGATCTGACGCGAAGCGAAGGGTCTTCTCTGAGCAGTCGGCTAAGACTCCTAGAAAGTTTATCGATTTCATCGCGTGATTTTGGCGCCAAGGAAACTGAAATCACCGGCTCAGGGAATTCAATGGATTCCAATAAGAGCGGATGATCCTCGTCAGTAAGAGTATCTCCTGTCTTGGTATTTTTCATACCCACAACAGCGATAATATCTCCGGCCCGCGCCTCTTTGATTTCCTCACGCTGATTAGAATGCATCTTGAGGCATCTACCAATGCGTTCCTTCTTGGATGAACTCGCATTCAGCACGCTGGTTCCTGCGGATAGGCTACCCGAATAAATTCGTATGAAAGTTAGGGTTCCAGTATAGGGGTCATTCATGACCTTGAAGGCCAATGCTGACAACGGGCCATCGACTTCGCGTACTGCCACGGCCCCGGCCGCATCCTTACCTTCAACAGGCGGGACATCGACAGGAGACGGCAGAAAATTTATAACCGCGTCAAGAAGAGGTTGAATACCCTTATTTTTGAAAGCCGATCCGATCATAACAGGTGTAACTTTTAGGTCGAGAGTCCCCTGTCTGATGGTTTTAACCAGCCTGTCAATGGGGATGTCAGTGTCACCTTCAAGATATTTTTCCAAAAGCGCATCGTCAAGCTCACAAACAGATTCGACCAATTCAGACCGGGCCGAGATGGCTTCTTCCATCATGTGACTGGGCACATCCTCAATAGAATAGGTAACACCCATTGAAGATTCGTCGAATATAACGGCTTTCATGTTTATGAGATCTATAATACCGGAAAATTTGTCTTCCCTGCCAAGGGGGATCTGTAATGCCAAAGGGGTAGTCCTGAGTCGGGTTTTCATCATTTCCATGACTCTCTTTTCGTCAGCGCCTACCCGATCCATTTTATTGATAAAAGCAATTCTGGGAATCCCATATCGATCGGCCTGTTTCCAGACTGTTTCCGACTGAGGCTCTACGCCACCAACTCCACAGAAGACAGCGACTGCTCCGTCAAGGACCCTGAGAGATCGTTCGACCTCTATTGTAAAATCAACATGACCAGGCGTGTCTATGATGTTGATTTTATGGTCTTTCCATTGACATGTTGTTGCAGCGGAAGTTATGGTTATGCCTCTTTCTTGCTCCTGCTCCATCCAGTCCATAATAGCTTTACCATCATGAACCTCGCCAATCTTGTGAGAAACACCGGTGTAATATAGTATTCTCTCAGTAGTGGTAGTTTTCCCCGCGTCAATATGCGCCATGATTCCGATGTTGCGGGTAATTGTTATAGAGTCTAAATTCATTAAATTTTACCAGGTCCGACCACTACCACCTATAATGAGCAAAAGCCTTGTTGGCTTCGGCCATCTTGTGAGTGTCTTCTTTCTTTTTTACTGAGCTGCCTTTATTTCCCGAAGCGTCCAGGAATTCGCCAGCAAGTTTGTCCATCATGCTCTTTTCGCCGCGACTTCGCGCGTATTGTATAAGCCATCTGATAGCAAGAGCCTGTCTCCGTTCCGGTCTAATTTCGACAGGAACCTGATACGTGCTTCCGCCAACGCGCCTGGAACGAACTTCCAGCACTGGCTTCACGTTATCGACGGCTTTTTCGAATAGCTTCAATGGATCCTCATTTGTCTTTTTGGCGATTATGTCAAACGCGCCGTACAAGATGGCTTCCGCTACAGATTTTTTACCTTCCCACATTATGCCATGGATAAACTTTGACACGAGTTTGCTATGAAACTTGGGATCCGGCAAAACGTCTCTTTTTGGAACTTTCCCTTTTCTAGGCATTAACGTTAACTCCCAAAATTGTGTAGCCGATATTCATTACGGCGACAGAGTCTAGAACGAGATGATACGGGCGCCTTTCGGAATAGCTCTGTTTAGAAGACGTAGTGAAATAAACTCACTTTTGGTTTTAACGTCTTATCTCTAAACTGGCCCCGCCTTATATCAGCGGTTTTTCCGAACCCGTTAAAACAATCCTCCAACAGTGACTAGGGGTTTACTAGGGAGACGCTACGCTCAAAATGCTCCGTCAAAAAACGTGGCGTCCTCTCTCGAGGATTATTTCGGTCTTTTTGTTCCGTATTTGGATCGACCCTGTTTTCGATCCGTAACTCCGTATGCGTCCTGTGCGCCTCTAATTATGTGATAACGGACACCAGGTAAATCTTTTACACGTCCGCCACGAATTAGAACCACGGAGTGTTCCTGAAGGTTGTGACCAATGCCGGGAATGTAAGAGGTTACTTCATAACCGTTAGTGAGTCGAACTCGTGCCACTTTTCTCAAGGCGGAGTTCGGTTTTTTCGGTGTAGTTGTATATACCCTTACGCAAACACCACGGCGTTGTGGGCAGTTGGTCAGCGCAGGGGCCGATGTTTTTCTTCTCGGCCGTGTACGTCCTTTTCTGACCAGCTGATTAATCGTGGGCATTAGCCATTACCTCCAAACATGTATCCACGTATTATGTGCAAGAGATGGTATTCTTGTCAAGTGTTTTTGTTAGCCTACAAGCCACTAGTTAAATATGGCCTGTAGGCTAACCATGGGGAAGAGCCTATGTTTCTAAGTGAATCTTAGAAAGAGGCCCATAAATAAAAAGCTGATGTTATCACTCAGGGGATGTCAACCTACGCGTCCAGACACTCCCTGTGAAAATCTCAAGCTATTTCACGAGCGGTTTCAATACTTCGGGCGGTACCGGAAGTAGATTTGCCACTCGGGTCTTCAGTGTCGTTATGTTTCAGTCTAAGGTTCTTGTACTGGTCTAACCCGGTGCCTGCTGGGATTAATCTACCCATGATCACATTTTCTTTGAGACCTCGAAGGTAGTCAATCTTCCCAGAGATAGACGCCTCTGTAAGAACCTTGGTTGTCTCCTGGAAACTTGCCGCGCTGATAAACGAATCCGTTGAAAGAGACGCTTTCGTAATTCCAAGAAGTAAAGGTTCCGCAACAGCAGGTACTCCACCGGCCTGCGTGACGCGGTTATTTTCCGCCTGAAAAACAGATCTCTCGATCTGTTCTCCTGCGAGAAAATCAGTATCGCCAACTTCTTTGACTTTAACGCGTCGAAGCATCTGGCGAACGATAACTTCTATGTGCTTATCGTTTATCTTAACACCCTGAAGCCGGTACACTTCTTGAACCTGGTCCACCAGGTACTTGGCGAGATCCTTTTCACCTTTAATGCCCAAGAGATCATGTGGATTTGTTGATCCTTCCATAAGCGCGTCGCCGGCGTCAACCCAGTCCCCGGCGTGAACAGAAATGTGCTTGCCTTTTGGTATTAAATATTCTCGAGGTTCTCCCAAGTCTGGTCTTACTACTACTTTCCGTTTGCCCTTAGTGTCTTTGCCAAATTCAATTTGTCCTTCAATTTCCGAAATAATAGCGAACTCCTTGGGTTTGCGCGCTTCAAAAAGCTCTGCGACTCTGGGTAAACCGCCAGTAATATCTTTCGTCTTGGTCGTCTCTCGAGGTATTTTGGCTATGACGTCGCCTGCATGGATCTGCTCGCCTTCCTTTACCATGATATTCGCGCCGACGGGCAGGAGATATCTGGCTTCGGAATCGCCTATTTTGATTGTTCTGCCGCGTTCATCCTTTATTGAAACCCTTGGTCGAATCTCCGAATCACGGTCTTTAAACTCAACAATAACTTTTCTTGAAAGACCAGTGACCTCATCAACCTGTTCATTCATGGTAGCGCCTTCGATAATATCTCCGAACTTCACTATACCCGAAACCTCGGTAATGATAGGGATAGTATATGGGTCCCATTCAGCAAGCAGAGTTTCACGATTAACGTGTTCCCCATCCTTGACGCGTAATTTGGCCCCATATATGACCTTATTCCGCTCCCTGTTCTGGCTCTTTTCGTCAATTATCGCAAGAGAGCCGTTCCTATTCATGGCTACCAGTTCCCCGTCACGATTAACAACGGTCTTAAGGTCCACAAACTGTATTTTCCCCTCATTTCTGGAAAACAACTGTGAGGAACTCGAACCAAGCCATTCCAAAAGAACCTGGCCTTCGGAGTCTATGTGATCACCTTCTTGAACCTTTACGTTCATATAATCCATTACTGGATAACGCTCGTATAAACGATAAAGGTATTGTCCATTTTCTTCACCCAAGAGCTTCAGGATCCCGCCTCTTTTTTCAGATTCAGACATTCGAGGTTTTCCGACAGCCTGATCGAAAATGAAAGTTTGGGGCAATATTTGAGAATTGGACCGTACGAGAAACCTACAACCGTCTGGTAGTTCAAACGCTTTTTTATGTCCCTCTTCGTTTTGAAGTGTAAAAGATTTTTTATCGGGAGAAATCACAATCTTACCCCCTATATTTTCCGCTTCAGTTGGGTAATGATTTTTCCCCTTATATAAAAAGGCGTTTTCTCGCAATGTTTGACTATCTTCTATAAGCCATTCATCAACTTCACTTTTGGGAATGGAAAAATCTTCATAAACTATTATAGCTTTTGGTTTCTCTTTCTCCTTTTCAATTAACATCGACCCTCTTTTTCTGGCCGAAATGATGTTCCTCTTGAGTGAAGCTGTTCCACCTATATGGAAGGTCCTCATTGTCAACTGGGTACCAGGTTCACCAATGGATTGAGCAGCAATAATTCCGACCGCCTCGCCGATGTTGACCATTTTGCCATGAGCCAGGTCACGGCCATAACAAAGGCTGCACACGCCCCTTTTTGCCTGACAGCTCAAAACGGACCTTATCCTAACTCTATCAATACCGGAATCCTGAATTTTGTCCCTATGTTCTTCTTTAATTTCTTCATTAGCCTTGACGATAATTTCACCGGTGTACGGATGCTCAATGTCCTCCAAAGCAACTCTTCCGAGGATTCGATCCGCGACGTGCTCGATGATTTCACCGCCTTCTTCCAGTGAAGCCATTTCAATTCCATCAAGCGTGCCGCAGTCCTTTTCGTTTATAATGGCATCTTGGGCGACGTCAACGAGTCGACGGGTGAGATAACCGGAATTAGCTGTTTTAAGCGCTGTATCGGCTAGTCCCTTACGAGCGCCGTGCGTAGAAATGAAGTACTGTAAAACGGTGAGGCCTTCTCTAAAATTAGCCTCTATGGGGGTTTCTATGATTTCACCCGTGGGCTTGGCCATTAAACCACGCATTCCCGCAAGTTGCCTGATTTGCTGAGTGCTGCCTCTAGCGCCCGAATCAGCCATCATATAAATGGGGTTGAAACTCTCGACTTTCTTCTCGGAACCATCTGAAAGAATTAGAGATGTGGAACGCAGGCCGTTCATCATACGTTCGGAAATATCTTCATTAGCTCTAGCCCATATATCAATAACCTTATTGTATCTCTCTCCGTCGGTAATCAGTCCTTCTTTATACTGATCCTGAATTTCCAAGACTTCTTTTCTGGCCTTTTCCAGAATGTCTTTCTTGGAATCCGGGATCTTCATGTCATCAACACAAATTGATATGCCAGCTTTGGTCGCATAGTGATAACCGAGGTCCTTAAGTCTGTCGGCCAGGATTACAGTTTTTTTATCCCCACATTTTCGATACGCTTCGTCAATAAGATTGGCTAACTCTTTCTTTTTCATTACTTTATTTATTGACGAAAATGGAATCTCTTCTGGTACGATCTCCCTAAGGATAATTCTTCCAACAGTTGTTTGAATCATCTCCCCATTTTCACGGAGTAAAACCCGATCGTGAAGGCTCAGTTTCCCTGAATCATGGGCTACACGAATTTCAAGCGGGTCAGGGAACTTTTTGGGTTCTTTGTCTATTTCAACTTCAATCGATTCACGGGTTAAGTAGTAGAGGCCGAGGACGATATCCTGTGTGGGCACAATGATAGGTTTACCATGCGCAGGCGAAAGAATATTGTTGGTGCTCATCATGAGAACTCTGGCTTCAACCTGAGCTTCAATCGACAAGGGAATATGAACCGCCATTTGGTCCCCGTCAAAGTCTGCGTTAAAAGCTGTACAGACCAGAGGATGCAATTGAATGGCTTTCCCCTCGACCAAAATAGGTTCAAACGCTTGAATCCCTAGTCTGTGCAGGGTAGGGGCCCGATTGAGCAACACGGGATACTCCTTAACGACATCTTCAAGGATATCCCATACTTCCGGTGTTTCTTTTTCAACGAGTTTTTTGGCGCTCTTTATCGTGGTTACGTAACCACGTTCTTCCAGTTTGCTGTAAATAAACGGCTTGAACAATTCCAAAGCCATGCGTTTGGGCAGACCACATTGGTGCAGCCGTAAATCCGGGCCAACAACGATAACAGAACGACCGGAGTAGTCGACTCGTTTACCTAAGAGGTTTTGTCTGAAACGACCCTGTTTTCCTTTGAGCATGTCTGAAAGTGATTTCAGGGGCCGCTTGTTGGGTCCGGTGATGAGTCTACCTCTTCTACCATTGTCAAAAAGGACGTCTACAGCTTCCTGAAGCATCCTCTTCTCATTCCGGAGGATTATTTCAGGCGCATTGAGTTCTTTCAATCTTTTCAGTCTATTGTTACGGTTAATGACCCTACGGTATAAATCGTTGAGATCTGAAGTTGCAAAACGACCTCCATCCAAAGGAACCAGAGGTCTCAAATCAGGTGGGATTACTGGAACGGTAGTAAGAATCATCCAAGCCGGATTCTGCCATTTCCTGAATTTTCCGAGGCGTTCCGCATGGACTATACGGGAACGGCCCAAACGTTCGATGACGTTGTTTATCTCCACAAAAGCAAGTTGTTTTCGGACTTCCCAATCTTCCGTCTCTCTCCACTTCACAAGAATTTCTTGCGCAGATTGCAATAATTCATTTACAAATCGGCCCTTTTCACTCTCAGGGTCAAACGATTCTGAAATGAACGAAAGCTCGGCAGCCAAAGCCTCCGGTTCAATTCCTTTCAAAGACTCCAGGACTCGCAGTCGCTTGGCGAGCTTTTTTCTCTTGGCTTCAGATGCCGAATCCTTCATTTCGTCTCGGACTTTGACACTCTCGGTGGCCAGGTCGAGTCGTTCAAGCATCAACCGTACGGCTTCACCACCCATAAGGGCTTCAAAACTGTTCAAATCTTTCCCAAATTCTTCCCTTATCTGATGATATTTTTCTTCGTTAATCAATTCACCAGGTCGAAGATCCGTGGGCCCCGCTGAAATGACCAGATAGGATTCAAAATATAAAACGCGCTCCACTTCCTTGAGGGTTAGGTCCAAAAGAGTTCCTATTCGGCTTGGCAAGCTCTTGAGGAACCAAATATGGGCAACGGGGGTCGCCAGCTCGATATGCCCCATACGTTCCCGACGGACTTTGGACTGTATAACTTCAACGCCGCACTTCTCACAGATTGTGCCGCGATGTTTCATCCTCTTGTATTTTCCACAGTTGCACTCGAAGTCTTTTACGGGACCAAATATCTTGGCGCAAAAAAGTCCGTCACGTTCGGGTTTAAAAGTCCTATAATTTATAGTCTCTGGTTTCTTGACCTCTCCGTGGCTCCACTCACGGATTTTCTCAGGAGACGCAAGAGAGATCTTGACCGCGCAGAAATTCAATGGATCTTTTGGTTTTTCAAAAAAGCTGTAATAAACGTCTTCCATGCTTCCCTCCAATATTTGGGAAAACCGACCTTAAATGCCTCGAGGGATTAAAACAGTCACAATTCGTGAACCGTTTAACAGTTAATTAAGTTTGCAAAAAAATTCTAAACCGTATTAACGCATTTCAATCCAAATCTGGTCCTTCAAGCTGCAGTTCCAGGGTCGCTCTCCAAGAGTTCAACGTCTAGTCCAAGAGATTTTATTTCTTTGACCAAGACATTGAATGACTCCGGCAGTCCCGGTTCCAGAATATTTGTGCCCTTCACAATGCTTTCGTACATTCTGGTCCGTCCTGTAACATCATCAGATTTTACAGTAAGGAATTCCTGAAGCGAGTAGGCAGCCCCATAAGATTCCATGGCCCACACTTCCATTTCACCGAGTCTCTGTCCTCCAAATTGGGCTTTTCCTCCTAAGGGTTGCTGAGTAACAAGTGAATAGGGTCCTATGGCCCTAGCATGGATTTTGTCATCTACCAGGTGATGGAGTTTCATCATGTAGATAATGCCCACCGTAACCTTTGTATCAAAGGGTTCTCCGGATCGACCGTCGTACAATTGCGTTTGCCCGGAAGTTGGTAAACCGGCTGTTTCAAGAATATCCTTGATTTCGGATTCGCGGGCTCCATCGAATACGGGTGTGGCGATCGGTACACCTGGAGAAAGGGAAGCGGCGAATTTCTTCAATTCATCTTCATCCATTTCCTCAATGATGCTACGAATTTTCTGTCGCCTGTCCGGTTCTTTTACCTCATAAATTTCGAGGAGTCTTTCCCGCAATCTTTCAGGTGAGCACTGTTCTTTTACAAGTCTATCAAGTGATTCTCCTAAACCACGAGCCGCCCAACCAAGATGGGTTTCAAGAATCTGCCCTACATTCATTCGGGAAGGCACACCAAGTGGATTTAAAACTATCTCCACCGGAGTTCCATCTTCGAAATATGGCATGTCTTCTTCAGGAAGGATGCGTGACAATACTCCCTTGTTCCCATGGCGCCCGGCCATCTTGTCACCGACTGAAAGTTTTCTCTTTATGGCAATATAGACCTTAACCAATTTGATAACGCCTGGAGGCAATTCATCGCCCTTTTTGAGACGGCTGATCTTTTCATCAAAGTGCATTCTCCAAAAATGCCTTTGGTCACTGAATCTCTCAATAATTTTGGAGATTTCTTCTTCAAGCGCGGCGTCGGAACTTTTTAAGGAGATATTTCTGAAGGTTTCCAGCGGAATAGTGTCAATAACTTGTTTAGTAACAGTTTCATTCCTTTTAAGATACTGAGTCCCTGAGTCCGCATCAGTCAACGCAGCCGATACTTCTTTGCCGACCAGCATATTTCTGATTCTTTCTCGAGCCCCTTCTTCGACAATTCTCAGTTCATCGTCCCGATCTTTGGTCAATTTTGCAATTTCTTCAGTTTCAATTGAAATACTACGACTGTCTTTATCGGTACCTTTTCTTGAAAAGATTCTAGCGTCAATCACTATTCCTTCTACACCAGGGGGCACTCGTAAAGAGGTGTCGCGCACATCACCCGCCTTTTCCCCAAAAATCGCCCGTAACAACTTTTCCTCGGGACTAAGTTGGTTTTCACCCTTGGGAGTGATTTTTCCAACGAGAATGTCGCCGGGCTTGACCTCCGCACCGATACGAATGATGCCGGCTTCATCGAGGTTTCGAAGACCCTCGTCGCCCACATTGGGAATATCTCTGGTTATTTCCTCTTTTCCGAGCTTAGTGTCACGAGCCATCACTTCAAATTCTTCTATGTGAATTGAAGTGAAAATGTCCTCTTTTACGATCTTCTCACTAACCAGGATCGAGTCCTCGTAATTGTATCCGCCCCAACACATGAACGCGACCAGCACATTTCTGCCGAGGGCAAGTTCACCCTTATCTGTGGCTGGTCCATCCGCTATAACCTGACCGGCCACAACCCGATCTCCCTTTTTGACTATGGGACGCTGGTTAATGCAAGTATTTTGGTTTGATCTCTGATACTTGACCAGATTGTAAATATCCACCCCTGGATCCAGGTCTCCTTCTTCAAATTCGGTGGCCTTTATGACAATTCTAGTAGCGTCGACAGAATCTACTACACCATCTCTCTTGGCCAAGGCGGTAACCCCGGAGTCGACGGCGACTACCTGTTCCATGCCTGTTCCTACTAGAGGGGCCTGAGTAGTTAAAAGAGGAACGGCTTGACGCTGCATATTAGACCCCATAAGGGCACGGTTAGCGTCGTCATTTTCAAGAAATGGAATCAGAGACGCTGCTACCGACACTAACTGATTGGGAGACACATCCATGTAAGTTGCTTCCGAACTGCTTCCCATTGCAAAGTCGCCATCTTTTGTCCTTACGGAAACCAAGTCTTCAGCAAGGCGTCCGTTTTCATCGATAATTGCGTCGGCCTGGACCTTTACGTGTTCTTCTTCGTCAAGAGCCGTAAGGAACTTCATTTCTCGACTAACTACCCTGTCATGAACAGGTCGGTATGGGGTTTCTATGAAACCGAACTCATTAACCCTTGCATAAGTGGATAAGGAAACTATCAATCCGATATTCGGCCCTTCCGGCGTCTCAATGGGGCAAATACGACCGTAATGAGTTGGATGGACGTCTCGCACTTCGAAACCCGCTCGCTCACGTGTGAGTCCACCCGGCCCAAGGGCTGATAAGCGCCTTTTGTGGGTGATTTCACTTAATGGATTAGTCTGATCCATGAACTGCGAAAGTTGCGAAGAACCGAAGAATTCTTTAACGACAGCGGTAACCGGCTTGGCATTTATAAGATCATGCGGCATCAGAGTTTCAACGTCCTGAAGACTCATTCGTTCTTTGATTGCACGTTCCATTCGCACCAAACCGATACGATATTGGTTCTCCAGAAGTTCACCAACGGATCGGACGCGCCGGTTACCCATGTTGTCAATATCATCGATCTCATGCCCCGATTTACCTTCCTTCAATTCGAGGAGGTATTTAACGGCCACCATTATATCTTCGGGTCTAAGTGTTCTAAGCGAAAGAGGCGCTTCCTGCTCAGTTATTCGAAGTTTTCGGTTTAATTTTAAACGACCCACGCGGGACAGATCATAGTATTCAGTCCTAAAAAACAAATTGTTAAAGAACGTCTTGGCGATTTCGACCGTGGCGGGATTTGATGGTCTTAGTCTTCTATAGATTTCGATCTGGGCGTTTAACGTTTCATTAGACGTATCACCATCAGGAGACAATCGTCTATAATCCTCGATCACCCTGTTGGGATGATCATCGATTTTATCTTCCAACAAAGTGTCTCTCAAAGATGGAGAGGCGATTCTTTCTTCTATGAACAAAGCTTCAAACTGATCAATTCCCTTGGTTCGGAGTTGTTCGATAAATTGATCAACTTCGTCGGAAGCTATTTCTTTGTTGCAAGCGGCTACGATTTCGCCGGTAGCTTCATCGATTATATCGTGAGCTATAACTTTTCCCGCTAGTTCCTGAGGTTCCATAACAAGAGGAGCGACCCGCCGGTCGCCCAGTCGTTTAAACGCTGCTCTAGTAATTTTCTTATTCTTTTTGACTAAAATTTCAGTGGAATTCGCGACAAAAATATCGGTAGGCGCGTGGGTGCCAACAAGAAATTTAAGGTCAATTTTGCGCCTCAAGCCATCAGGAGTGATCATGATGGTCTGTTTGTTGTAAAAATAGTTCAGAATGGTTTCACTGGAATAACCAAGGGCTTTCAGTAAAACTGTAACGGGAAGTTTCCTTCGACGATCAATTCTCACATAAAGGCGGTCTTTTAAATCGAATTCGAAGTCGATCCACGAACCGCGAAGAGGAATAATGCGCGCCGAGTAGATCAATTTACCGCTTGTATGTGTTTTTCCCTTGTCGTGATCGAAAAAGATGCCTGGGGACCGATGAAGTTGGGAAACGATCACTCGTTCTGTCCCGTTGATAACGAACGTTCCGTATCGAGTCATTATCGGAATTTCACCGAAATATACCTCTTGTTCTTTTACGTCTCTAATTGTGCGCGAGTTTGTGTCTGGATCGACATCCCACACAATCAACTGGACAGTGATTTTCAGGGGAACGGAGTAAGTGACTCCTTTCTGGAGACACTCCTCAATAGAATACTTTTCTTCACCAAGTGTATATTTGATGAATTCGAGAGAAGCGGTGTCGGTAAAATCCTTTATTGGAAATACTGAGCGAAATACGGCCTGCAAGCCGATATCGTCGCGCTCTTCCGCCGCTTTATCCATTTGAAGAAATCGATCGTAAGACTGACTTTGAATCTCGATAAGTTTTGGGATTCCGGCTATCTGCGGAATCCGCGCGAAATTCTTCCTGAGCCTCTGAGAGTGCACGGAAAAAGAACCCATTTTCTCCCTCTAAAATCCGATGATCCGAAAAGGTGGGGACGTTGGTAGGCGTTCCAAAAAAAATACAGGGCTCGCCCACGCTTTCAACACGGGCGAGCGGCCTTTTTTGAACTATACTTTTAAGAGAGTTCAGACGATTTCTACAACAGCGCCCACTTCTTCAAGAGCCGCCTTTGCTTTTTCAGCGTCTTCTTTAGAAACACCCTCTTTAACCGGTTTCGGTACGCCTTCTACCAAATCCTTGGCTTCTTTAAGGCCTAAATCAGTCAGTGACCGGACGACCTTGATAACCTGGATTTTCTTGTCCCCGAATTCTTTCAAGATCACGTCAAATTCGGTTTTCTCCTCAACCGGGGCTGCATCTCCCGCTGCCGGAGCCGCTCCAAAAGCGGCTACGGCCATAGGCGCCGCCGCAGATACCCCGAACTCTTCTTCCAATTCTTTTACCAACTTGCTGAGTTCCAAGACCGACATGTTTCTTATGAACTCTTTGACATCCTCTTTTGTTATCTCCGCCATTGTATCCTCCATTCGCTGTTTAACAGAAACATTTTGAGCTACTACCTGCGGATCAAGCTTCTGCAGGAGCCGTCTCAGTTTTCTTTTCCTCGATAGCCTTAAGTACGGTCAAAAAAGACCTTGGCACTGCAGCCAGTGTGCCGACGAACGCGCTAATAGGCGCAATCATCGTGCCCAAAACACGGCCCAAAAGCTCCTCTCTCGATGGGAGCTTAGCCAGAGCCACAAGGTCTGACGACTCGAAAACTTGACCCTGAAGTTCTCCCTTAACCAGTTCCAAGTTCGGATGAGTCTTTGCGAAATCAACCAAGGCCTTTGCCAAAATCGGAACACTATCATCAGAATGTGTCCACACAGCAGCCCTAGGTCCGAAGACATCGGGTCCCAAGCATTCCACATCAGTTCCCCTGTATGCCAAGCGGACCAACGTGTTCTTCAGCACCTTCAGAGAGCCCCCTCGGGCTCTAACTTCCGAGCGCAAAGTGTTCATTTCGCTAACGGTTAAACCCTGAAAATTCATAAGGAAAACCGCTTTTACTCCTTTGAACTGATCTTGAAGCCATGCTACCTGTTTTTCTTTTTCCTCTTTCTTCAAGTCTTACCTATCCCCTTTCCATCGGAGGGATTACAGCGAATCGAGGCAATGCGGATAAAAAGATTCAGTCTTGGATCTCCCTTTTCCGGCCCGTCTAAGCTGGCCTCAATTAAGCGCTCTTCACAAAGCGCGCCCGCTGTCTCCGACACGGCCATAAAAAAATTAATTCTCTGTTTTGTTTATTTTGCGCTCCTCACAAAAAAGGAATCAAGGTTAAGTTATTTGATCAGGTTTCTCATTTCTTGTGGGTCGAGCTTCAATCCAGGTCCCATTGTAGTGGAAAGAGCTATACCTCGCAAATAAACACCCTTTGACGCAGAGGGTTTCAGTCGGATTATACTTTCCATCAAAGCCTTCAAATTTTCTGCAAGCTTGTCTGGACCAAAAGAAACCCTTCCTATAGGACAGTGGACTATACCAGCCTTTTCAACTCTAAACTCAACTTTGCCACCCTTTAATTCGGAAACAGCCTTGCCGATATCGAACGTTACCGTTCCAACCTTAGGGTTAGGCATCATACCTCGTGGGCCCAATATTTTCCCCAGTTTACCTACTACGCCCATCATATCGGGAGTGGCGACGGCCTTGTCAAATTCGAGCCACCCTTCCTGAATCTTCTTGGCAAGCTCTTCGCCGCCGACATAATCCGCGCCGGCGTCACGAGCTTCCTTTTCCTTCTCCGCCTTGGCAAAAGCCAAAACTCGCAGGGTCTTGCCCGTTCCATGCGGCAAAACACACGTCCCGCGAACCATTTGATCTGCGTGCCGGGGATCTACACCTAGTTTAACCGCAACATCTACGGATTCATCGAACTTTGCGTAAGATGTCCCTAAAACTGCCCCGAGGCCCTCAGTAAATGAATACTTTATCGAACGGTCAACTTTTTCTCTTGCCAATATTTGTTTTTTAGCTACTGAAGACATATAGTACCTCTATTCAACCTCTATACCAAGGCTCCGAGCGGTTCCCATAATCGTCTGGACAGCTCCGGGAAGATCTTTAGCGTTCAGATCCGGCATTTTTTGTTTGGCGATTTCCTCTACCTGCTTCATCGTGAGTCGAGCCACCTTATTTCTGTTAGGTTCCGCAGATCCCTTGTCAAGACCCGCGGCTTTTTTGAGTAAATATGAAGCAGGAGGAGTTTTGAGCACGAAGCTGAAAGACCTGTCGGCATAAATCGTTATTAACACAGGGATAATCACACCTGGCTGCCCCTGGGTCTGAGCGTTAAATGATTTACAGAACTCCATTATATTAACGCCGTGTTGTCCCAGAGCTGGTCCAACAGGAGGTGAAGGTTTAGCCTCTCCACCGGGAATCTGTAATTTTACATAAGCAGTTATTTTTTTGGCCATTAAAATCTCCCACAGAACCAGAGCCTGTTATTGCAAAATAGTTTCAAAAAACACGTTTTAAAAAACTTCGAAGGACTCAAAGCTAATTTTTGGTAACCTGTATGAAGTCTAATTCCACGGGTGTAGGGCGACCGAAAATACTGACCAGAACTTTCAGCTTACCCTTGTCCGGCCTTACCTCTTCAACAGTACCATTAAAATTTATAAACGGCCCATCCACAACCCTAACAGAGTCGCCCTTTTCAAATGAATATTTCGGTTTGGGTTTCTCTTTTCCTTCAGCCATTTGGGTCTTGATGCCGTCGACCTCTTCATCCGGAATTATGGCCGGCTCGGACCTCGAACCTATAAAACCGGTAACTTTTGGCGTACTTTTGACATGATGCCAAGTTGTGTCATCAAGTTCCATACGCACCAAGATATACCCAGGGAAATACTTCCGGTTGGATGTCTTTCGTTCGCCTTTTACTAATTCCACGACAGACTCCGAAGGTATGAGGACATCAGTAATCCGGTCCTCCAGATTCAAAGTCTTGATCTTTTCTTCCAAAGCTGTCTTGACCTTGTTTTCATATCCGGAGTAGGTGTGCACAACATACCATCGCAAAGACACGAAAAGCCTCCTGCTTATCTTGGAAACAGTCCAGGTGTTTTTGAGTTCAAACCTGTAAAAGCACTCTCATGAATTTGGCCAGAGCCCAGTCGCTGAAGCCTAAATATATGGCGACTATGGTTGTCAAGGCCAACACTACGAGAGTTGAACCGAGCGTTTCCTGTCTCGTAGGAAAGGTCACCTTCAAAAGTTCAATCTTGACCTCTCGGAAAAACTCCATAGCGTTTTGGAAAAACTCTCTCACTTTTTCCATAATCACATCCGTGGTTCCTTAAAGAATCTAGAGCCGCGAAAAATTTGATGGCAGGCCAGAAGGGATTCGAACCCCCAACCCCCGGTTTTGGAGACCGGTGCTCTAGCCGTTGAGCTACTGGCCTAACTATTCTATCGTCGACGCGCTACTTTGTTTCCTTGTGAAGCGTATGTAAACGGCAAAATTTGCAGTATTTCTTGAACTGCAGTTTATCCGGCGTTGTCTTCCTGTTTTTTGTCGTGGTGTAATTCTTACGTTTACATTCACCACAGGACAGGGTCACTATATCTCTCATTTATGTCCTCCACCGCCGTATCATGTTCCCTGTAAAACCAATCGACGCGAGCAAAAACGGACAAGAAAGCTATTCAATAACTTCAGCGACGACACCGGCGCCTACAGTTCGTCCGCCTTCCCTGATAGCGAAGCGGAGTTCTTTTTCCATAGCGATAGGGGTTATAAGGTGGGCCTCAAGAGACACGTTATCTCCGGGCATCACCATCTCCACTCCTTCAGGCAGGGTTATTATCCCTGTCACATCCGTGGTTCTGAAGTAAAACTGCGGACGATACCCATTGAAAAATGGCGTGTGACGACCACCTTCCTCTTTTCCCAAAATGTACGTCTCAGCCTTGAACTTTGTGTGCGGTGTTATCGAACCAGGCAAGGCCACTACCTGACCTCGTTCGACATCTTCACGCTTGATGCCTCGAAGAAGTAACCCGACATTGTCGCCGGCCTGTCCTGAATCCAATACCTTCCGAAACATCTCGACCCCCGTGCATACCGTCTTACGGGTGTCCTTAATCCCCACTATCTCAACTTCTTCTCCAACCTTGATCTGACCGCGCTCCACTCTGCCGGTTACTACCGTGCCTCGGCCTGATATGCTGAACACGTCTTCGATAGGCATCAGGAACGGCTTGTCTACATCCCTCTGAGGAACAGGAATGTATGCGTCTATCGCTTCCATCAAATCCAGTATACACTTGCAGTCCGGATGTTTGGGATCACCAGCTTCCAGCGCCTTTAAAGCGCTACCCCGTATAATCGGTATGTCATCCCCTGGAAAATCATACGAACTCAACAGCTCACGTAACTCAAGCTCAACGAGTTCGATGAGTTCCGGATCATCAACCATGTCCACCTTGTTTAAAAACACTACTATGTATGGAACACCAACCTGGCGGGCCAACAAAATATGCTCCCTAGTCTGCGGCATCGGGCCATCGTTGGCCCCCACGACAAGAATAGCTCCATCCATCTGGGCAGCGCCTGTGATCATGTTCTTGATGTAGTCGGCATGACCCGGACAATCCACATGAGCGTAATGCCGCTTGTCCGTTTGATACTCTACATGCGCCGTAGCGATTGTGATGCCGCGCTCCTTCTCCTCGGGCGCCTTGTCTATCTCCTCGAAAGGCACATACGACGCCAATCCCCTCTTGGCTAACGTCCGCGTAATTGCCGCTGTCAACGTCGTCTTGCCATGATCAATATGACCTATCGTCCCTACGTTCACGTGTGGCTTCGTACGCTCAAACTTCGCCTTGCCCATGGGCTCCTCCTTGAATATTCGGCAGAAAAATAACTGGAATGTTTCGATTCATATTTCTTTTATCAGACCGGAGTCTCAGTATCTGTCCTTGCCAAGCAAGGAATGGGGACCTTTATGGAGCCCACGACCGGGATCGAACCGGTGAACCTCTTCCTTACCAAGGAAGTGCTCTACCGACTGAGCTACGTGGGCCGACTCGAAGATCATAGGTCTAATGAAGACTCCCTTTAAGGGTTTCCCATTAATATAGGCGCACATCCAAAAAGACGAGGCACCAAAAATATACTGGAGCGGGAAACGGGACTCGAACCCGCGACGTTCAGCTTGGAAGGCTGACGCTCTACCAACTGAGCTATTCCCGCCACGCCAACAAAAGGGACCGTCAAGCTGGATGGTGGAGGGGGGAGGATTCGAACCTCCGAAGGCGTCGCCAACAGATTTACAGTCTGCCCCCTTTAGCCACTCGGGAACCCCTCCACGACTGGAGCTGGCGATGGGACTCGAACCCGCAACCTGCTGATTACAAATCAGCTGCTCTACCGGTTGAGCTACGCCAGCAAACGGTTCCTCTATAAAAACAACTTTTTTATCGTAATTGAATAGCTGTGTCAAGATAAAAATCTCTATTTTAAAAAACCAGATTAAAAATTAAACTGAAAAGTCCCGCCAGGACGAAATTTCCATCAATAAAACCTTCAAACAACAGTCGGTCTACCAAGTGACCTCTCCGATAGAAATCAAAGAGGAATTTAAATATCAATAAATTCAGAAGCAAGGCATAACCAAAATTGGTCGTATAATGCCCCATGCTAGAAACGATTAGGATGAATGACAAGAAAATAAGTAAAACGTTCAAAAGTTTTTCTGTGATACGTCCTCCAAAAATTATCGGAATCGTATCGCGCCCTCCAATTCTATCCCCCTGAATATCAATAAGGTCCGAAAGGGAGGTTCTCCAGAATACTAACAAGGTGGCCACTAGGAATGCAATGGAAAGAGCAGAAAGATCCAAAGTTGTCTTGACCGAAAATACAGGAAGAATCACCGCCGCCATGGCCCAACCCAAAGCCACCAACGGGGTTTTTGAACCAGGAATGTCTTTTAACGCCTTCCACTTTAGTCCTGGAATTCTAAGCCATTGAAACAAAGGCGCTGGATACAACATACCTGTAATTATCATTGCAATAAGCATCAACATCGAATTCAAGCCCATGGTATATGAAAATCGTATGGCCATAATCGCAGAGCCGACCCCAAGAACGAACAAAAGAACCTCATACCTTGAATAAAACATGGCGATTTCAGGAGTATTGAATCTTAATGCTCCAGCTCGTTCCTGGATCCTATTCAAAAGATGCATTGAAAATACAAAAAAACCAGTCACTACAGGAGCGTCAAACCCGATCGGGGTTCCTTGCAAAGCGCCACAAACCATTGTGAGTCCGGCTCCCCCGAGGGCGGCCCAGACATACGTCATTATTGACATGTCAAGAATGTGTCTGAGTTTAGGCCAAGTACCCGGTCTTTGTGAAAGATCTATTTGCTTGATTTTGTCTATTACCGAGCGAATTTGCCAATTGGGAGTACTTGCTCCAGCCGTTACGGCTAACCGGTTTATTCCTGACAAATCAGTAGTGTGTATCTCGTCGGCCGTCTCAACATGCAATACCCGGAGGCAATTTTCAGTAGCGACATCAGTGAGTCTGTTGGTGTTTCCAGACCCCTTTCCTCCGACGACAATGACCATGTCGACGCCTTGCGCAAGTTCTTTTACTTCGTTCTGCCGCTTTCTGGTAGAATCGCAAATTGTCTTATAAACATTTAATTTTAAGCCCTTATCTTTGAGGAGTTTAACAATTTGTTCAAACTTCTCAGGTTCCTGAGTTGTTTGTGCTACAATACATAACTCCACTCCTGACGGAATATTTACCAACCTATCGGTCATCTGAGGTCCAGAAATTACCAAAGCTCCGCTGGTTGCAAACCCAATCAGACCGCGAACCTCAGGGTGATCTTCGTCACCGACAATAATGCAAAAATCACCTTTCTGCGCGTGCTTATTGATCAACGCCTGCACTCTAGTGACTCTAGGGCAAGTGGCGTCAACGACATTCAATTTTTTCTCCTCCAATCGTAGCCTCTCTTGAGGAGAAATCCCATGCGCCCGTATTACTACGGTACCATCCTCTATCGCTTCTAATGAATTTTGTTGTTTGATGCCTCTGCTTTCCAACAGATCGAGAGTTTGCGGATTATGGATCAATGGTCCGTAAGTTACTATGGGCATTGGAGGGTTTTGACGATTTAAATCGAGCGCCATGTCAACAGCTCTTCTAACGCCCATACAAAAGCCAGCAGTTTTGGCAATGCTAATTCTCATTATGTTTTAGATAGTTGTGATTGTAATCTAGAAATAATCCTGAGGTAATCGTCCATTGTGTCTAAATCGGTGTCGTCGTAGGTCTCTCCAAATTCAACGGTCTTTAACATTTCTGAATTTGAAGCAATGACTTCTCTGCCACCTTTGTCTCCAGTGATTTGCTGAAGTTCAACAAAAAGACTGGATGGAAAAATTACGGGATTTGTCCTTCGCCCTTTGATGGTAGGCGCGATTATTTTACCAGGATGCTGTAAACTTGCTGAAACCAGGGAATTTATTACTAAAAAATTCAAATAAACTTGATCCGCAAGGATAAGCATTACCGCATCAGTTTCAGAGCCGACCGCAGCCAAGCCAAGCTTTATGGAATAAGACATTCCCAATTGAGAATTCTTGTTGACCACACTGATTAACGTCGGAGCGAAAGCGTAAGAGCATCTGACATGTTCATTAAAGTCTGCAGAGTGACGCGTGACGACGACAATTTTATCGAAATCGGCTCTTAGAGCTTCAGTTATTGTTCTGGACAAAACTGTTCGCCCCAATATCTCAAGTCCCATTTTGTCATATCCCATCCTCTTGGACAAGCCAGCAGCCAATATGATAGCGTCAACCATTGTGTACTGAAAACCAAACCTTTCACATCAATTGGCTTCTATTCTAGGGTCTTCAATTGCAATTACCACCCCACCTTTACCACAATAGTATCTTTTCCCATGCCAATCAATGTGGTCAAGAAAAATTGATCTCACACAAACATAAGTAGCAATGAATACTAACACAGGAAAGGTTATCATCCATTTAATAATAGGGATTTTGGCTTGGTTGAGGGTTCGCAAAGAAGCCAAGAGCGCCAAAATCCCAATCCAGAATAATGCTCCAAGCCAAGCATATCCCGAGCCTAGAATCCCGACAAAATATGAAATCAACCCCACTGAAGACAGTAATAATGACGAACATAGAGAAATATGCCACAGAACTGTAAAGATCCAGATCCCTGGATTGGTAAACTTTGGGAAAAGTATTTGTCGATCCAGAAAAGCCAAAAGACCCTTTAAAGTTTGTTTTCCAATAGGGGATGAAAGGAAATTTTCAGGAGATACAAAAATCTTGACCTTTGCCGCATTCAAAATATTGCCGAGCGTCAAATCATCCACAACCGTATGCATCCACACGTTGGACACATTTAAACGGTCAAAAGTCCTTTTGCGAATAACAGTAGCGCCTCCCCACGGCTTGGGAGTTACGGCAAGGAGAGCAAATACAGTCGACGCGTAAAGCGCCTGGCAAATTCCTGGCACATTTAACGTCTCCGGTAAAAATGAGCGAAAAGTAGTGCATACTTCGAAATCACCCGATCTTACCGGGCGGGAAATTTTTCCAAGCCAATCAGGAGAGGCGGCATTTGTGCTATCGCAGAACACTAAGATCTCAACTTCAGAGTCCAGCGAAGCAACTGCTTTCGCAAGACCGAAGTTCTTCTGGCCGCATTGATTAGCCGCGCCGGTCAAAAACAGCTCTACGTGCTTATGCCTGGAACAGAATTCCATTACTAATTCGAAGGCTGGGTCTAAATCGTTTTCCAAAATGAACATGATTCGATAATTGGTATAATTCTGAACTAAAAGTGTTTGAAGAATCTCTCGAGATTTATTGGAAATTCCTTTAAGGGGCACTAGGATTTGAATTACAGGGGCCGGGTCATTTGGAGAATCGTGGGGGCTTTTAGAAAGATATGACTTGATACGCCAGATTCCAACCGGCAGCAAAAGATAGGCTGAAACAAGTGAAAAAATAATGGGGAGAATATACAACCAGAAGAAAATGTTTGAACTGGACAGTGTTACAATTTCAGAGTAAATAAAGCTTAATACCTCATTTTAATAAATTGGCGCCTATTGCACAGGCCCCCATCACTGGGCGACACTAACTCTCACATTACACGTCAAGCCGTCTTTTATTTTTCCGTCTCCATTATCTAGTAGGCATTCAATTTCATAGTCGGCCGGAACTTCTAGAGCTGGATTGCGGCTCAACCAAGGAATACGACTGACCTTACAGCCAAATTTTTTGTCGGGGATAGCATCAAAAACAACAGTTCCTCTATCGCCCATTTTAAGTTTCACCAAATCAAGTTCGTGAACCTTGCAGCGAACCACCATTGGATTGGTGGGAGCAATTGTAATGGCGGCAAAGCCGGCCGCGACTTCGGCGTTCACTCTAAGATCTGGCGACAACCATAGAACCTGGCCAGTTATTGGCGCCTTCAAGAAAGCTATATCATAAGGGATATCCGAGTCCTGGTAAGATCTCCTGGTTTGATATTCCAAAAGATCCAGGTCACGTTTCTGTTTGTCCTCAAAAAACTTAAGGTCCTCCTGGGTCCTAGAAAGGCTCGCCACAGCCTGTCTCAGGGATTCTTGGATTTCTAACAGTTGTTTTTGGGCTGTTTCAACACTTCTTCTGCCGTTATTTACGGCCTCCTGCTCCACCAGACTCCTGGCTCTTAATTCTTGAATATCATCATATTGTCTTTGAGCCTTTTCGAGATCCATTTTTCGAAGTTTTAGAGCGATATTTCTGATTTTATCTATACCTATCGTCTGATCATAAATTGACTTTTTCAAATCCAGAACTCTCGCCGGGTATAAAATCCCCATTACCTGAATTCTTGCCTGGCGATCAAGTTTATATTTTACAAGAGATTCATTTTCATTAACCGGTTGTCCTTCCTTGATCTCAATAGAGAGAATCTCTCCTCCATATGGCATTACAAGTCTTCTTTGAAAAACAGAAAAGCTTTTGCCTCTAAAAGTAATTTCAGCTTCTGATTTTGCATCCGCGATTTGAGGAACGATAGCGGCTTTTACCGGAGGAGGGCCAGACTCAGCCTTCTTCGGTTCATGAGTCACGAGCAAAAGCGCAACAGAAACCAAAGCCACAAAACTCGCTAACATAATGCCCAAGCTCTTTAAACTACGCCGAGGCCTATTAATATCGAATTGCGGCATTGTATTTGTTCAAACCTCCTGTAATTGTAGCCAAATCAATAAGATCATTAACACGTGGTTGAAGGCTGGTTGCCGCGTCGAGGTGAGCCTGGGTCTTTTTGATCCTGTGGTCCGTATACTGATTGTAATCTATCTGCCCAGATTTGTAACTGCTCAAGGCCTTCTCCTCGGCGAGGTCCGCCAATTTTGCCTGTTCACGTGACAGGCTTTCTCTTTCACTCGAAAGGCTCATCCCACTTTTGAGTTTCTTGAATCTAAGATAAAGTTGTTGGGAAAGTTCTTCACGATCAAGATTATATTTCTGTGCCAAGAGTTTTTGTCTTTTGATATCACGCACTCGACGGAAGCCATCCCAGAGCATGTAATTAAGGCCTATGCCCAAATTTAGTCCCGATGCTGCATTGGGCACGTTAGCATCTTGAGAAAAAACCAACTGCGGTTGAGGCACGAGAGCGACGTACGCTCCAGCAACCACGCTTGATTGCATCTGTTCCTTTTTAGCTGAGACTTTCAATTGGAGATTCCCACCCTGTACATCAGCAAAGGTAATCCGTTTAGGCTGAAATCCATTCAAAATTTGATTCGAAGCATCCCGCGTATCAAGTGGTAGATGATAATCGGGATGATATCCTATCATAGCCTTCAATTGACTCACTTTTTCTTGAAGTTCGTTTTCTAGAGATTTAACACTAATTTGCTGTGACCGAAAATTATTCTGAAGCCCCTGCAATTCAAGAGGATCAATTTTACCCTGATCATTTTTGCTCCTACCAAAATTTAGTTTGTCTTGCGACAGAGCCAGGATTTGCTTGGATCCTCGAATCGATTTTTCTAGTGCGTGAATCCCATAAAAGATTTTAGCGATGTTGGCGGTAGTATCCGATATCTTGTCGAGATGAGATGTCTTTGCAATATCGACCATGATCGACTTAGTTTTTATCTTCAAAAGAGCTAGATATGGATTCCAGTTAATCATCTGGAATTGCACACTCCACGGAGTAGCGGTTGGATTGTAGATATTGACGGTTTGAGCAAAATAATATGTAGTAGCAACCTGAAGTGTCGGTAGCACCTCAGAATGAGCGTCTTTGAGATCAACGGAAGCTAACTGTATGTCTATTCTGTTTTTCGTCAGGGCGTCTGAATGGATCAGCGCATAACGCACACAGGTCGGGAAATCAAAATACCCATATGATTCTGGTTTAATGGAGACTCCTGCTCTAGTGTCGGAAACTGATAGAACCATTGGACTAACCAGAATCGAAAACAATAAAAAACAGCGTACAACATCTACCAGTCTGACTTCAACGGAAATCAGACTGATGGTTTTTTTGACAAAACTGTTTTTAACGATCCTCGTGGCAAAAGATATCACGTGATTTCCATACCCTAAGGTTATTCTTAAGCTAACCATTAAGAAATAAATTTAACTCATTGTAAACATTCAACTAAGTTGACTATCGTTTTAGGGCCACGGCGATGAGGTAAGTATATCGAAACGGTGAAAGATTGTCAACGAAGTTTTAGGAAACAACTTCACTGAAAATTAACTAAAAAATCATATTTTCAATGGGTTATAAAACCTAATTCTTAAAAATACTGATAACCATTAATGTTTAACAATTTAATATGTTAATATGTTATTGTAATAATTAAATTAATATGTTGTTGTTTTTATGTGTGGCGGGCGAGGAGGAATTATTTTACCCTGGAC